>CAZRCU010000046.1:0-13910 GCA_964598685.1 uncultured Bacteroides sp. | reverse complement strand
AGCGTGGCGTGCCGAGGTGTAGCCCTCGTCGAGCTTAGCATGGACGGCCTCGACCACCACAATCGCGTCGTCCACCACAATCGCAATCGCCAATACGAGTGCTGAAAGGGTGATAAGGTTGATTGAGAAGCCGATGATCTTGAGCACAGCAAATGTACCGATCAAGGCCACAGGAATCGCAATCGCAGGAATGATGGTGGAGCGGAAGTCCTGGAGGAATACGTAAACCACGATGAACACGAGCACGAAGGCCTCGATAAGGGTGCGAATCACATTGTGAATCGACGCATAGAGGAATTCGTTGTTGTTCATAGGAATCTCGAAAGAAAGGCCCTTGGGAAGGTCTTTTTTCATGATTTCCACTTGTGCGAGCACGTCGTTGATAATCTGTGTGGCGTTAGAACCGGCGGTCTGGAACACCATAGCGATTGAAGAGGCGTGAGCGTTGAGCTTGTTGTGGAAGCCATAGGTGACACGGCCAAGCTCTACATCAGCGATGTCCTTAAGATAGAGGGTTTCGCCGTTGGAATTGGCGCGAACCACAATGTTTTCAAATTCTTCAGGAGTGGTGAGACGACCACGATAGCGCATGATGTATTGGAAGGATTGGTCGCCCTGTTCGCCAAAGGCACCCGGGGCAGCCTCGACGTTTTGCTCGGCAAGAGCGGCAGCGACGTCGCTCGGCATAAGATTATATTGAGCCATCACCTCGGGCTTGAGCCATACACGCATAGAGTAGTCGGCACCGAATGATTGCACGTCGCCGACACCCGATACACGCTGAAGCACGGGGATAACATTAATCTTCATGTAGTTGTCGAGGAATTCCTCGTCGTAGGTGTCGGTGGTATCAACCACTGAGACGCCCACAAGCATAGAAGTTTGGCGTTTTTGAGTCAATACGCCCACCTGAGTAACCTCGGAGGGGAGGAGGTTGGAGGCCTTAGACACACGGTTTTGCACATCGACAGCGGCCATATCGGGGTCGAAGCCTTGCTCGAATGTGACGGTGATGGTGGCCGAACCGGTGTTGGTGGCGGTAGAGGTCATATATTGCATACCCTCGGCGCCGTTGATAGATTCTTCCAGAGGTTGAATCACCGAGTTGAGCACGGCTTGGGCGTTTGCACCGGTATAGGTGGTGGAAACCATAACCGTAGGAGGTGCAATATCAGGATATTGTGTGATAGGCAGCGAGAACAAGCCCAGCAAACCTAACAGCACGATGAAAATCGAGATTACCGTCGATAGCACCGGGCGGTTAATAAATGTATCAAGTTTCATTGCTTTCTAATTGATAGTGTTTTAAAGGGCATGGATTATTGAGCCTGAGCATCTTGAGCTTGGGCTGCTTTGGCGTCGGCGGGATTAACGGGCATATCTGCACGCACGGTGGTACCGATGCCTTCAACCACTACGCGGTCGCCGGCATTGAGGCCGGAAGTTACCACATAGTTCTTACCATCGTTTAGATCAAGAATTTGGATGGGGGTGGTTACGGTCTTGTTAGAGTCGTTAAGAGTGAAGACATATTTGAGGTTTTGTACTTCAAATGTAGCCTTTTGTGGGATAACGATAGCATTGGGGGTGTTAACGGGGATAGACACTTGGCCGGTGTTGCCGCTGCGGAGCATGCCCGAGGGGTTGGCAAAGAGGGCGCGCACGCTGGCCGAGCCGGTGGTGTTGTCGATCACACCTGATACGGTGGCAACTTTACCCGACGAAGGATAAACAGAGCCATCGGCAAGAATCAGATTAACCTGGGGCATAGCGTTGATAGCTTCGGTGAGCGAGCGGGTGCCGCCATTGGTCATTTCGAGGAGGTCTTTCTCGGTGAGAGAGAAGTAGGCATACACCTCAGAGTTGTCGCTGATGGTGGTGAGGGGCTGAACCGACGAAGGAGAAGCGAGAGAGCCTTCACGGTTGGGGATAGAGCCTACTACGCCGTCAGAGGGAGCGGTAACAACGGTGTAGGAAAGATTTTTCTGAGCAGAGGTAAGAGCAGCCTGAGCTTGAGCCAGGGCAGCTTTAGCCTGACGGAGTTGGTTGTCGCTCACTTGCCAAGCATTTTCGCTGATGATGTTGCGTTCATAGAGATTGCGATTGTTGTCGGCAGTGATTTGAGCATTAGCCACAGCGGTGCGGGCAGAGTTAACGGAAGCCTGAGCTTGGTCAACGGCAGCCTGGAATTGCACCTGATCAATAGTGAAGAGCACTTGGCCCTTTTTCACGTGTTGGCCTTCATCAACATGAACCTTGGTGATGAAGCCTGACACCTGAGGACGAATTTCAATATCAGTTTTACCTTTGATAATTGCAGGATACGACTTAGTAAGTTCTGCATCCGATTGTTCTACGGTGAGCACCTGGAGGGTGGGAGCACCGGCCTGTTGGCCTTGAGCCTGTTCTTTAGAGCATGAGCTCAGAGCAACCACGGCAATGGCCGAGGCAGCTAAGCAGCTGACGGTCAAAAATTTACACTTCATAAAAAATATCTAATTACTTGAGTTTTTGTCAAACCTTATGTTTTTATAGCTAATAACCACAATTTTCACGCTACAAAGTTACGACAATTTTCGCAACTTGGTGTTTCCTAAATTACCAAATAATTGTCCATAATTTCCATGCAGAATATTAAAATATCCTAATTCTTCAACTTGGGCCAAAATATAAAGCCCTATAAAACGAAGATTTAGGAAATTTACTTAAATAATCGGGGGATGAGATAGGGGTGCGAGAACTTTTGAGGGAATGTGGTGGTTATTTTAGTCAATTATTTATCTAAGCACCAATGAAAATTCCCCTACTCTTCGTGCTGGCGCTCGCAGGGCATGTGTGCTCTGCGGCCGACTATTTGCGCCGGCCCATGCCCGATGCGTGGCAGTATTCTGCCGAATTCCCACAGCAGCTGCCAAGCGACGACCAATGGTGGCGCGGATTCAACGATTCCGTGCTTGATTCTCTGATTTCGATGGCCGAAGATGCCAACTTTAATCTTGCCATGGCTTGCAACCGTATGGAGGCTGCACGGCGCCAAATGGATGTGGCACGTGCGGCATATTATCCTCAAATCGGGGTGCAAGGCAGCGTGGCTCGCTCGCGTGCCGACGCAGCGAATGCCACAAACATCAGCGCCACTGCCACAATGTCGTGGCAAATCGACATTTTCGGAAAAATCACACAGCAGGTGAAGCAAAAGCGAGCGCAATATCAGGCCTCGCGAGCCGAGTGGGTGGGCGCAATGGTGAGCATGGCCGGCGAAATTGCCACAAATTATGTGCAGCTGAGGGTGTGGCAAGCCGAATACGCCGTGGCGGTGGGGCATATATCGCGACAAGACACGATTGCCAATCTCGCACAAAACAGATATGAATGTGGGTTGGCGTCAAAAATGGATGCCGAGCAAGCGCTCACGGTGCTCTATTCCACTCGCGCCTCGCTGCCCACGCTGGCAACGTCGATCAACTCGGCTATCTGCGCAATTGCCTTGCTCGTGGGCCGCTATCCCGACGACATAGACCAAATGCTTGGCGATGGTGGCATCCCGGAATATTACGACGACATTGCCACCGGCGTGCCATCTGAACTGCTGCGCCGACGGCCCGACATCGTGCAAGCCGAGTATAATTTGGCAGCAGCCGCGGCACAGGTGGGCATCGCCAAGAGCGATTTTTTGCCCACGCTATCGCTGAGCGGCAGCGTAGGCGCTGCGGCTCACAGGGCGAGCAAAATGTTTTCGCACGAGGGATTCACTTACAGCGTGGCGCCCACTCTGTCGTGGACAATCTTCGACGGAATGGGACGCGCTGCCACCCTGGCAGCCGCGCGCAGCAGCATGGAAGCGCTTATCGACGAATACAACTACACCGTGATGAGCGCCTACAACGAGGTGGACAATGCCATGACCACTTATCGCAACGCACAACTCCAAATTGAGGAATATCAGGCAGGGCTTGAGGCCTCGGCCGAATATTTGAATCTATCATTGGAGCTATACACTCAGGGGCTCACGGAATTTTCCAACGTGGCCACAGCCCAAGTGGACTACCTCAACTTTGCCAACTCGCTACTGGTGGCCCGCGGCAACGCCATCACAGCGCTCGTCGACCTGTATAAAGCCCTTGGCGGCGGTTTTGAACAATATAATTTACTGAAATGAAACTCAATGCAATAATCTTAGGCGCAGCAGTGGCCATGACAGCTTGCCACCGCACCGATTCCGCCGATACACAAGGGCCGATGGCCGTGGCGGTAGACACAGTGGTCACAGATTCAGTGACACTATTTAAGCAATATCCCGGGCAGCTACTCGCCGACGACCTGGCCAAGGTGGTGGGCCGCGTGAACGGGCTGCTTCTGGCCAGCCACTTCACCGGAGGCGACCACGTGAACAAGGGGCAAATCCTATTCAGCATCGACCCCACTACATACAAAATCGCGGTGGACGAGGCCGAGGCATCGCTGCAAGAGGCTATCAGCGCCAACGAATATGCCGAACAACACTACGAGGCCGTGGCACGAGCTTTCGAACTTAATGCAGTGTCGCGAATGGAGCTGGCTCAGGCGCTGAGCAATCGCGACCAAAGCCGAGCCTCGGTGCAAAACGCACGTGCACAGCTGGCCCAGGCACGCGAGACGCTCGGATATTGCACTGTGGCGGCGCCGCTATCCGGCAGAATTTCGCTGAGCAACTATTCGCCAGGGGCGTTTATAGCAGGCGGCACATCGCCGGTGGCCCTGGCCACAATCTATGCCGACGACGTGATAAAGGCAAAGTTTTCAATCGAAGATGCATCGTTCTTGAGAATGTTTGCCAACGAGAACAATCGCCACCTAATCGACTACGACCATATTCCGGTGGCGTTTACCGACTCCCTACCCCATATCTACACCGCGCGCCTCACAAATATCGACCCGAATGTGGACTCTTCCACCGGCACAATCTCGCTGCTGGCTCACATCAAAAATCCTTATGGCGAGCTGCGCGACGGCATGTATGTGTCGATTAGTCTGCCCTACAAAGTGGAGCCCAAGGCCATGGTGATTCGCGACGCCTCAATTTCCACCGACCAGCTGGGCAAATTTGTCTACACGGTGAATGACTCCAATCGAGTGGTGTACACGCCAATCAAAACAGGCGATTTAGTGCACGACACGCTGCGAGTGGTGCAATCCGGGCTGAAGCCGGGTCAGCGCTATGTGTCAAAGGCTATGCTCAAGGTGCGCGACGGCATGGAAATTAAGCCAATATCAACCTCAAAATGATGTGCCATGTTTTCAAAATTCTTTATAGAGCGACCAATATTTGCGATTGTAATAGCGATTGCGATGGTGCTGGCCGGCGTGCTCACCTACAAGAGCCTGCCCGTGGCACAATATCCTGATATAACACCGCCCACAGTGATGGTGAGCGCATCCTACCCGGGAGCCGACGCCGCCACTGTGGCCGAGGTGGTGGGCGTGCCCATCGAGCAGCAAGTGAATGGCGTGGAGGGGATGCTCTACATGAGCTCTACATCGGGCTCAGACGGATCCTACAGCCTCACAATCACCTTTGAAAACGGCGTGGACATCGACAATGCCACAGTAAAAATACAGAATCGCATTTCCGAGGCCGAGTCGACACTGCCCACGGCAGTGAAGCAACAAGGCGTATCTGTGGCATCAATGGCCGCTAATCAAATTCTTTTCGTGGCCTTGCAAAGCGACAATCCCGAGATGTATGATGCACTATACCTAACAAATTACGCCAATATCAACATCACCGACGAGCTGGCGCGAGTGGAGGGTGTGGGCAGCGTGCAAGCCTTTGGCGGCGGCGAGTATAGCATGCGTGTGTGGCTCGATCCCGAGAAAATGCAGGCACGAAGCCTCACACCGGCCGATGTGGTGGAGGCTATACAGTCGCAAAACATGGAGGTGTCGGCCGGCTCGGTTGGCGCTCGTCCAAATCCGGGAAATCAGGAATTCACCTACACCATCACGGCTCGCGGCCGCCTGTCGTCGCCCGAGGAATTTGCCAACATAGTGCTACGCACCGACTCGGCCGGCGGATTTCTGCGACTGCGCGATGTGGCTACAGTGGACCTCGGCTCGGAATCTTACACTGAAATTGCACGAATCAACGGCCAACAATGCGCCATGATAGGCATTAGCCAACGAAGCGGAGCCAACGCCCTGCAAGTGGCTAAAGATTGCGAAAAGCGCTTGGCTGAATTGCAGCAATATTTTCCGCCCGGTGTTCACTACAATATAATCCTTGACACCACCGAATTTGTCACAGCATCAATCGACGAACTGCTTATGACGTTTGTTGAGACCACCCTGCTAGTGATGCTGGTGATATTGCTGTTTTTGCAAAATTGGCGCGCAGTGATTATTCCAATGATAACAATTCCGGTGTCGCTCATCGCCACATTGGCGGTGATGAAGTGGATGGGCTTTTCGCTTAACACTCTCACATTGTTTGGTCTGGTGCTGGCCATCGCGATTGTGGTGGACGATGCGATTGTGGTGGTGGAAGATTGCGCGCGATTGCTCGACGAGGGCAAGCTAAATCCACGGCAAGCGGCCGAGAAAGCCATGATTGAGCTGCAAGGGCCGGTGGTGGGCGAGGTGTTGGTGCTGCTGGCGGTGTTTATCCCCACGGCTCTGGTGAGCGGCATCACGGGACAGCTTTACAAGCAATTTGCACTCACCATTGCGGTGTCGACGGCCTTCTCAGGCATAAACGCCCTTACATTTACTCCGGCCATGTGTGCGCTCTTTCTAAAACCGGCCAAGGTGTCGACGTCGTTCATTTACAGGTGGTGGAATCGCGGATTTGCCGCGATGCTTGCCGGCTATATGAGGGTAGTAGGGCAATTTCTCAAGCGGCCATGGGTGGCCATTGCCACATATTTTGCCATAACGGCAGTGGCGATTTGGGGATTTATGAAATGGCCCACGAGCTATATACCAGAGGAGGATATGGGCTATTTCATGTCGTCGGTGCAGCTGCCTACAGGAGCCTCGCTCGACCGCACCGACCGCCTTATGCAGGCCTATGCCGACAGCATAAGAGCCATGCCCGGGGTGAAAGATGTGATAGCCGTGGCGGGCACATCATTTATGGGCGGTGGCAGCACATCCAATAGTGGCTCGCTATTTGTGATTCTAAAGCCATGGGCCGAGCGCAAAGGCCGTGACCTCGGCGTAGACGCAATCATAGCTCAAGCCAACGAGATTGGCGCCGAGATGCAAGAGCCCGTGATATTCTCGCTAAATCCGCCTGCGATTCCCGGACTCGGGCTGACGTCGGGTCTGGCTATGCAGCTGCTCGATATTAATAATTTGGGCGCAAACGAGCTTAAAAAAGCAATCGACGACGTGAAAGCCGCCGCCATGCACGATTCGCGGATAAAATCGGTGACATCATTTTATGAGGGCACCGTGCCGCAATATGCGGTGAATGTCGACCGCGACCGTGTGAAGCTGCAAGGCCTCACATTGAGCAGCGTCTACTCCACTCTCAGCTCATTTATGGGCGGGAGCTATGTCAACGATTTTGTGGATTTTGGCCGAGTGTTTCAGGTGAAAGTGGCCGCCGAGGGGTCGGCGCGCAATAATATCAACGACATTATGAATCTATCCGTGCGCAATTCGGCCGGCGAGATGGTGCCATTCTCCACCTTTGCCACCGTGGAGCCGTCGATGGGGCAATCCACCGTGAGCCGCTACAACATGTATAACACGGCAGCACTCACGGCCACTCCGGCCAAGGGCACAAGCTCGGCCGACGCCATCAAAGCCATGGAACAGATAGTAGCGAGCACTCTGACCGGGAAATATGCCTATGCATGGACCGGCGAAGCGTATCAAGAGACACAGTCGGGCACCACGGTGACGTTTGTGCTGATTTTGGCAATAATCGTCACCATGCTCACCTTGGCAGCTCAATACGAAAGTCTCACCGACCCGGTGGCCGTGATTATAGCCATGCCCACAGCCATTCTCGGCACTGTGGTGGGGTGCATGATTATGGGCCAATCCATCAGCATCTACACACAAATCGGCATAGTGCTATTGCTGGGACTATCGGCTAAAAATGCGATTTTGATAGTGGAATATGCCATGGACTATCGCCGAGCGGGGCAATCAATACGCGATGCCGCGCTCAATGCCGGTCGGCTGCGTTTCCGCCCGATTATGATGACAGCACTGGCCTTTGTGCTGGGCGTGATGCCGATGCTCTTTGCCACGGGAGCCGGCGCGGCCTCGCGCTTATCGCTGGGCGCGGCGGTGGTGTTTGGCATGGCCATAAACGCGGTGGTGGGCACGCTGTTTGTGCCCAACTTCTGGGAATTATTGCAACGATTTGGCGAGCGCCACCTCGAGAGCTTTTTTCATGCGGCCAAGGGGCTCAAAAGCAATGATATCAATGGCTCAGTGTGAGCGTCACTCCATCGGCCTGCACATCGAGCACGGCATGGGATGATTCCACCAAGGGCACATTGTTGTCGACGTGGCCCACCGGCACATTAAATGCGATGGGGAAATCATAGTCGGCCACAAGCTCGTGGATCATGTCCTCGATACGGCGATTGTTTTCATCGGGCTTATAATCGGTAAATTGACCGATAATAAGGCCCTTGAGATTAGGCAACACGCCGCTGAATCGCAGCTGATACATGATGCGTTCAATTTTATACACAGGCTCGGACACGTCCTCGATAAAGAGGATTGTGCCGGGCTTTATAATATCATACGGCGTGTTGATAAGGTCGGCCAACACCGCCAAGTTGCCGCCAAGCAATTGGCCCTCGGCGCGGCCGGTGTGATTATAGGCGTGGGCGGCAAACTTATACATGGGCATTTGACCGCCGAGGATTTTGAGCAATCTGATATTGTTGGGGTCGCTCATGCCATGCGCCAGCGCCTTAGTCATCGACGAGTGGATGCTGGCAATGCCATGCGAGGCCATCAGAGCATGGAGCGCCGAGATGTCGGAGAATCCGATCACCCATTTTGGGTCGTCGCGCAGCGGGAGCTCGTTGAGGCGTTGGAGATTGTGCACCACGCCATAGCCGCCGCGGGCGCATAGGATAGCGCGAATCTCGGGGTTGGTGAATGCGGCTTTGAGGTCGGCCCAGCGCTCGTCGATAGTGCCGCTATAGCTGCCATACTCGCCGAAAGTGTGGGGATAAATCACGGGCACATAGCCCAATTGGCGCAGCACGGTGGCGGCAGAGTCCACTTGGCCGCGCTGAATCAAGCCGGCCGGCGCGAGAATGGCAATTTTGTCGCCCTGCTTTAGCGGGGCCGGATATATGATAGAATTAAAATGTGCCATACAGAGTTTCACGATTATCAAGATTAAGACAGCCACGATAATCGCGCCGTCGATTAGCTGTTGGCGCGAAAAGCGCATTGCCGTTTGTTTTAGATTCATAGCAAAGGTAGGTGGGTATAAAAATGCCAAATTGTGATGCCGGTGGACACGGCCACGTTAAGAGAGTGCTTGGTGCCGGCCTGCGGAATTTCGAGGCACACATCGCAAGCGTCGACCACATTTTGGGCCACGCCGTCGACCTCGTGTCCGGCCACAAAGGCATAGCGCTTGGTGGGGTCGGGCTCAAACTGCTCGAGCGACACCGAGCCTGCCACCTGCTCAAGGCAGCAAACCTCATAGCCCTCGGCTCGCAAGGCCTCGACGGCCTGCATAGTGTCGGGGAAATAGCTCCACTCCACCGAATCCTCGGCGCCAAGGGCTGTCTTGTGGATTTCAGCCGACGGCGGCGTCTGCGAAATGCCACAGAGCACCAATCTGCTCACGGCAAAGGCATCGCACGAGCGGAAAATCGACCCGATGTTGTTGAGCGAGCGCACATTGTCGAGCACCACCACCAGCGGCAGCTTGGGGGCAGCCTTAAATTCTTCCACCGACAGGCGGTTCATATCGCGAATCGTCTTCTTTTTCATTAGATTGTCAGTCTTTTTTACGAATTAGAGTAAGGCCGTCGCGCAGCGGTATGATAACCTTTTCCACGTCGGCATCTTGGGCTACCAGGCGATTGAAGGCATCGACGCCCAGTGTCTGAGCATCGTGATTGGCCTGAAGGTCGCACACCTTGCCGCTCCAGAGAGTGTTGTCAGCAAAGATATATCCGCCCGGACGCACCAGCGGCTTAATCATTTCATAATATTCCACATAATTTCGCTTGTTGGCATCAATAAACACCAGATCCCACGGCTCGGTGGAAATTCGGGGAATGATTTCCAAGGCGTCGCCGATATGGAGGCGGATGTCGCGGCCACGAGGCGAGTGGTCGAACACTTGGCGGATGCAATCCTCGGCCTCGTCGTCGATTTCGATAGTGTCGATAGTGGCACCCTCGGGCATTCCCTCGGCAAAGCAAAGCGTGGAATAGCCGCTAAATGTGCCAAGCTCCAAGATTCTGTGTGGACTTATCATGCGTGTGAGCATCTTCAACAGTCTGCCCTGAGCCGGCTCGCAGCACATGCGCGGATAGAGGCGGTTGAGGTGGGTGTCGCGATACAAGTCGGCCAGCAGCTGCGGCTGTTGGTCGCTATGGCGGGTTACATAGTCGTCGATTTGCATAAATTCAGCACAATATATACATCATAATATTGCTCAGAGCCATCAGCGCCACCAAAATCCAGGCAAGCGCACGACGCTGCGGATAGCATGCCCAGGCGCATAGGCCCAGCAGCACCACATAGAGCGGATAGAGCCATTCACCGGCGCCATCGGCCAAGCCACTGCCCTGCGACAGCGCTTGTGTGGCTACCGGAGCCAATAAAAACATCAGCACCGCCAGCACCACCAATATCACGGCAAACCACCACGGCGCTCGGCCCTGAGGATTGGGTGTCATTTTTTGCCTCCTTTCTTATTGGCGAGGTAGGCCTCGACTGTGGCGTGCAAGCCGCGCTGAAGCGAGAATTGAGGATTAAAGCCAAAATCGCGCTTTGCGTCGGATACGTCGCACGACCAATTACGCTGTTTCATTATCTTGTATTTATCACGATTGAGCGTGGATGGCTTCATGCGCATCAAGCCCCATTTCTCGGCCACTACCGAAGCCACATACACGGCCCACATGGGCAAGCGCACGGGAATCACCAATTTGCGACCAAGCTCCTCGGCCACAAGTTTGCGAAATTCTTTTTGGGTGTAGGTGCGGTCTTCGCTAATTATATATTTTTTTCTGAGCGTATTTTCCGAGGCGATGGCGTCGAACATGGCGTTGACCAAATCATCTACATAGATGAATGTGAGTAGTTGGCGCTTATAGCCCACGCTGAAATCCCAGTGGGCGTCGATACACTCAATCATCATCAGATAGTCTTTTTCGTGAGGGCCATATACGCCGGTAGGGCGGAAGATTGTCCAGGGGAAGTCGGGCAAGGTCTCCAGATATGTTTCTGTCTTGATTTTCGAGAGGCCATAGCGAGTGTTGGGGTCGGGGACGGTCTTTGAAGTGATAGGCGCATAGGTCTTTTCATCGGCAGGGCCCAACGCGCTCAGCGAGCTCATATACAAGAATCTCTCGGGCACCAATTGCTTTTCAATCAAGATATCGACAAAGGTGCGGGTGTAGAGAAAGTTGATAAGGTTGAAATCGCCGAAATTAGCGCATTTGGTGGCACCAAGGTTCCAGATGATAAAATCCCAGCCGCGGGGTGATGGGGCGGCAGCGGCAATTTCGTCGGCCAAGCGATCGGGGTCGCCATAGCTAAATTCCACGAAGTGAAGCCGAGAATCGGTGAGGTATCGGCGCGAGGTGGTGGAGCGCACGCCCACCCAAGTGTCGTAGCCGCGGCGCAAAGCCTCGGCAGCAATAAAGCCACCGATAAATCCGCCGGCTCCAATCACTAATATGGTTTTCTGTTTCATCACATGTCAGTTAAAGCGTGGTCAAGAATGGCCTTATTGTAGGATTTCATAAGGTCTTCGGCAAAAGTAGTGGCATTGAAACGTCCCACATGGCGCTTGCCGGCAGCGGCCATTTGGTCGTGCATGTAACGGCGATTGAGCAGCGAGCGGGCAGCCTCGACATAGCCATTGACGTCGTCGGGGTCGACATACAATCCGCCCGGGCCGCCGGCCTCTTCAAGGCACGAACCGGTGCATGCAATCAGCGGGGTGCCCACATTGAGCGACTCGATCAGAGGGATGCCAAAGCCCTCGTAGCGCGAGGTATAGGATGAAAATTCGGCTCCGGCGTAAATCGCGGGGAGGTCGTCGAAGGGCACATTGCTAAGAATGTGCACGCGATTGCCCAATCGCAGCTGTTGAATGGTGTCGTCGACCTGCTTGCGGTAGGCATGATCGCGCCCACCGCCCACAATCACCAGGTGTATATCGGGGTCGAGCGCAGCCAATGCGCGCACGGCCAGCAGCTGGTTTTTGCGACTTTGAATGGTGCCCACGGCCACGATATAACGGTCGGGCAAGTTGTGGGCTTGCTTCACACGCATTCGCTCGGTGTAGTCGATGATTTTTGAGAACACGGGGTCGCAACCCTGATACACCACATCAATCTTGGCAGGGTCGATGCCCCAATCATTCACGATGTCGCGCTTGGTGCACTCGCTGATAGCGATGATGCGCGTGGCCTTACGGGCCGAGGTGCGATATTTAAATTCATACAATCGGCGGTCGATAGCGGCATAATCTTGCGGCACGCGGCGCCAAATGAGGTCGTGGATCGTGACAACAGTGGCACACGGCGCCGAGGTGAGCGGGATTTCGTTGCTGAGACCGTGATAAAGGTCGACACCGCGACGGCCAAGCTCGGCAGTGAGCGTAACAGAGCGCCACCAGGCCGGCACGCGACGGCCCACAGCCCCCTCGGGCACCACTGTCGACACATTTTCACGCATCAAAATAGGGTCGATGCGCGGATTTGAATCGGCGCGCGGCGTCATAAGTAGATATTGGTGCGACGGATACATCGCCGCCATGGTGCCTATCACCAAGCGGCTATAGTTTCCCAATCCGGTGAGATTGGCAAATGCCCGCTTAGCATCATAGGCTATTGTGATTCCTTGATGGCCATTCTGTTTCATGCCCCAAATTTAGCAATTTTCCACAAATTACAAAAGTTAGGAAAAGATGAAGAAAGAGCTTTACCATATGTAGAACACACGATAAAGCTCAAACGTAAAGCCTAAATGCAGCGTAAAAGTTAACCTCTTATCACTCCTTTATACATAATTTTTCTTATAATCAATTACTTGAACAAGTCTTCATTGCTCTTAGTTTTCAGTAATTGATTTAAGATATTGTTGTAGTCAAGTTGACGAATAAGGCTATTAAAATCCTCAACAGATCCAAAAGCCAAATATATAGTTTCATCTATATACTCGTTCTGTGAAGCAGTCGCTTTTTTCACCCATGTAGCAACCATTTTGCCACTATCAAGTATCATAAATTGCATCACAGGTCTATTGCCGAATGAGAACCACCACTTAGTACCATACCAAGCTATATTAACGTTCGGGAAAGCAATATCAAAAGCCTTATTTAGTTCAGTAACATTGTTTTCATGAGCGATTTTCACCCACTCGGCATACTTATCACGAACAAGTTCAAGGGAAGTTTTAAAGACTTCAAGATCTGTACCACTAATGCAAATAAATGCATCCTTAGAATCTTTAGAACAAACGCCTACATATACAGTCTTAAGAGCTCCATCTTTTTCAGCAGCTTCAATCGTAAAATTTTGATTGAAATAAGAATTAGAATAGCTTCCAACTTCTTGCTCAGCCTTTACGCCAAAAGATATAAGCATTAGCACAAAGAAAAATATTAGTTTTTTCATAGCAAGTTTATTAATGTTGTTTTTGCAAAGTTACTATTAATTACGAAATAACGTAATTTTTTCATCAAATTTGTTTGTTAG
>CAZRCU010000045.1:0-14024 GCA_964598685.1 uncultured Bacteroides sp. | reverse complement strand
TGTTAACCGAAAAGAATAAATTTACTTATGCGGTGTAAAAATTTGGTAAGGAAGTTTACTTCCCGACCAAAATGGCGCAAAATAGGCGGTAAATTCACAAAAACCACGTTTTTTTCATCGAAAATCGCATAATTAAGGGTAAAATTTTGGTCTTGAATTGTCTAAAAGCGTAGTTATAAGGCAATTAATCGCGACAAATTTTAAAATAATTTTTTTGTCTAAAGCCGAAGCGCGGGCCGCTCTGAACCTCGAAAGTAATTACCGCCACTTACCGGTAGTGAAATATGAGAAATTTATGTTACAGTGTAAACAAAAAAACCGCTCGACAACCATCACGGCTCCCGAGCGGCCACTAACGTAAAAAGAGTAACCTAAAACACAAAAATCTAACCCAATTTGGCAGTGATCCATTTATCAGCGGCGGCATCTGCGCCTGACGTGGCCGCAGGTGCTGCCTTGGCCGCTGCCAGCCAATCACGACGCATCAATAAATATTTGAATGCATCACTAAAGTTGGTCGACAGGCGCGGTAATTTTTTCAATTCGAGCTTCTCTGATTTTTTAACCTTGGCGACGATCTTCACTTGCCCACGATATTTTACTGCGGCTTTGGCTCCCTCGATACTGCAAACGAGTTCGGGGCAGTTCACGGCATCAACCAGTAGTTGAGGCAGAGCCTTGTTGCGGCCCGACATGATCTCGTGCATGAAGTCGAACTCGGTGTTCTGACGAATAATGGCTTGCTTGCGCGACATCAGCGTAACAACCCAGCCGGTGCGGTGTCCGGCAGCATCTTTCTCGATAGCTTCTTTTATTTTGGAAGCATAATCCTCGCCTTGCTTTTGGAAATTATTTCCGGCGCGATCATAGTAGAGTCGAAGCTCCTTGCGTTGATGAGGCGCAAAGAACGAGAGGAATTGATCGGCGAGCTCGCGGAACCACGCCGGCGGCAGCTCATAGAGATTCTTATGCACGCGATAGCGACGGCCATCTGATTGAGCCACCACTAAGGATAACATATTGCCGAAGTCCATTCCGCCATCAAGAGGCTCGGTGGGATTGAGGTAGCGTAGCTCGGCAGAGGTAAACGCGGCCTCGCCGGATAAAGTGCCATCGGTGTATTTATGTTCTTCACCAAACAGCACATAAAATCGTGCATCCTTGCGAAGGCTCGGACGCATACCCATTACAGACTTCAAGAACTCGTGCAGTTCGAGAGCGCCATTATACAATCGCTTGGCATAATCCACCGTTAGAATATCTATATTTACAAAGCTCGACATATTGGTAAAGAATGTCTGGCCCTTGCGCAATTTCAGCAATCCCTCTTCATAATATTGCACCTTGGCCTCGAGTCGTGCAATTTTGCGAATATCGGGATTGGCATCGCGGTTGGCCTTGGTAAGCTTAATTCGCAAGCGATTGAGCTCGCCGGCCGCTTGTATAATCTTGATTATCCTCTCGGGGTCTACCTCGTTGGCATATCTAAAGAACCAATCATACTCGCCATCGGTGACATCCGGCATATCGGTGGTGATAGTGACACCGCCATATAAATGACAGCGGCCATAAGTGACGGCATCGCCACGGAGGATAGGCATCACGCGAGCAGCTCGCGCATCAGAGGCATATTTTGCCTCGTCAAAGATAACGTGTGCTACAGACTTACCGGCAAGCAGAGATGGGTTGTCGAGCGATCCCAGAAATATAACAGAGCCATTCCAAAATGAGTAGACATGTCGATAATCGTCAACCACGACAGAGCAGCGGCGGCGCCACTCCACGGGAGGCTTACGGGCCTTTATATAGTGTACACCCTCGATCAGGCCCAGCAGTTTCCATCCATTTTGCACGGCCGGCATAATATTATCGACCAAGTTGGAATATGTATTGGCCACAATTGCAATAGGAGCTCCGGGCATCAAGCGCACACATCGGTTGGAGCGTCGAGCAATGATCACGGTAGATTTAGCCACGCCACGGCCACCAATTGAGACAAAGTTGGTCGTATCTATCCAATCGCACAAAACAAGCGCGTCGGAGCCAAATTTTACCGGAACATCTTTCAGAGCATCAATCTTCATCGCCAAATTCTTTTACATCATCAACGATACGCCGGAACAGATCGCGGCGCTTGATACCGGCATCCTCTTTGACACGTTGGCGCGAGATTTCGGGGATCTCCGGTATAGAATCAATAAATGCCTCGAGCTCGCGGCGATCAGCCTTTGGAGCGCCCATGCTTTCAGCATCGTTTGTGTAGAGCACGACAGGCGACGCATCGAGCAGCTCTTGAGGTATTTCGGGCTTGGCTTCATCATAGCATCCGCGGAGCCTTGCAGCCTCGGTAAGGAATGAGCGAGCCTCTTTAAGTTTGCCCATCGAAGCGGCCAAATCGGCCCATTTTTCAAGACGTTCGGCATAAAGATTGGCCCATGCACGCGGAGCTACACTATCATCAGAATAAAAGAAGTTGAGAGCATCAGCGTAGACACGTCGAGCCATCCAATCTGACAAGCCATAGGCATCGGATTTCAGTATCTTTATAATTCCGGCCTTGGTGACGATACGATTT
This sequence comes from uncultured Bacteroides sp., assembly GCA_964598685.1. GTDB lineage: Bacteria > Bacteroidota > Bacteroidia > Bacteroidales > Muribaculaceae > CAG-873. Next base: position 11,449 of record CAZRCU010000045.1, on the reverse strand, counting down.
CCGCCAGGCATCATCATACGCGCTCTAAGGCCACGCACCAGCTCCATCAGATTGAAGTATTCACGCTCATCAGGAGATAGGGTGTCGATATTGCCGGTCTTGAGAATGCGTTCAATTTGATGGCTATCAATAGCATCGAAATTGATACAAGCGGGCTTATTATGGATTAAATTCGTCGTCATCGAGATGGTTAACCAATTCGTTATATCTATTCCGGGCTTGAAGATTTTGGAGGGCCTTAATCGCGTCAATATTGCCGGCCTTGGCGGCTTCTTGAAGCTTGATCTGCGGCATTGCTATGCCATTGGCACGGCCGGCGGCAATAAGCAAGTTGATAGAAGTTCCCGGAATTATCGCCAACATATTAAACAGAGAGCGCCTTTCAAGAGGCATTTCCAATGCGACGGCTATGTCGCTTGGCATCATGCCCACAGCAGCCAATTTCAACACATCGTCTTCCTCGCTCTTGGTTAGCGAAAAATCCGGTAAGTCTTTGTCATGTTTGTTGTCCATCATTATTGACTACAGTCCGCTATCTAAGATAGATAAAGCAGTTTTAAGAGATTCTATTTTCTTGTTGACCAATTGAAGTTGATGGCCGGCTTCCGAACGATCGCACGGGCTGCATCCGGAGCGCGACAGAAAGCGATAAAAGTTGGATTTCGAGCGTTCAGCCGCCGAAATGTCTTCGCTTACTTTTTTTTTCGACGATTCAGCTCTGCTTGCAGCGCTTGCTTACGAGACGTCCACATTGCATAGGCGGCCTCGGCCTTTTCATTGGCCTCACCTTTTTCTTTTGCGGCGGCCACCCTTGCTTTTTGTTTGGATTCGTTGGTTTGAGCGCTACGCAATTTGGCTATCAAGTCGACATCGCTAAGCTCGGTAAAATCTTCCTCGGCCTCGATCTCGCGAAACTTTGCAGCCTTGCCCAAAATGCTACCATTGGCCTTGTAATATTCAAGTTCGTCCCAAATTTCGCGATTTTTGAGATACTCGGTAACAATCGTTTCGCATTCCGCGGCAGCTTGAGCACTTTCATCATCGCCCAATACTTGTAATCTGGCATATGCCGATTTATAGGCTCCGTAGGCTGTCATCATATCTGCCACAAGAATTTTTAAAACATCAGGGCAGTCATCTGAGCTAAGGAACGGGAAGCGCTCGCGAATGCGGATCATCTTGCGAACCGGCTCCGGAGCGGCGGCATATTTAGAGCGAGCTTGCTCCAGTTCCTCGGTAAGTTCGTTAATACGATCTTCATTATCAGGGATGGCAAGCACGCGCATTTGAAAGTCGAGACTCACGAGCTCGTCAACAGTAACACCAAAAGAATCTGCAAGACTCATTAATGCGGAATCATCATCCACATTTTCAGAATCGCTATTATCTACAATTTTGCTGTTCAGATTTTCTGTTTTTTGAACAGATTTGCGCGGCAGGTGTTCAAATTCCACATCACTGAGGCCGGCAAGCTTGCGAAGCTCATCGAATAGGATTGCACGTGTTGTGTTTGTGTCGTCCACGGCGAATTGACGTTTCAGACGTAGATTAACGCCAAATTTATGATACAGAGCCACGCCTTCGGACCAATCTCGCGGGCCGGAGAGATATGTGACGATTGTTTGTTTATCGTTGCTTGTCATATTGGTAATTATTTATAACAAAGTTACTATCGGTAATTACCACTATGAAGGACATTAGAAAAAAGAGGCTGCGCCTTTTTCGACACAGCCTCATAACAACAACAATAACAACCATTCTTAGGCCGCTTCGTAGCGGCTTTGTTCTATCCAAATAATGCCCTTATCGCCGTTGTCGAACGCGCGAAGTGTGAGCTGCGAGCCTTCCGTGGCTGTAAACACTTTGCCTGATTTCAACAAGATTTTATCTGTTGCATTAGATACTGTTGGCGATGTGCCAGCCACGCCAAGCAGTGTGATAACTGCATCGTGGCTACCGCCGGAGATCTCATCAATTACAGCGGAACCTTCGCTCAGCTGGTATTGACCTTCGCTGACAAAAGTTACCACCTTAACGCCGGTTTCAACAGTGCTAACAGGCTCTTCTTCTGTCAGAGTGCCTTTATAGATAAAAATGTCGTCACCCTTTGAGATCTGGGTGAATGTCATCTCATTGTTATTGCTCTCGTTGTTTCCGGTGTACGACGGAGTGAACTTGCAGGGGTTGCAGATAGATCCGATTAAGTCGGCAGGTTTTCCCGAGCAGTAGCGAACAACGACAATGAATTTTTTATTGATGCAATTTGCCTTAAACTCGCGGACGTCTTGTTCGTTGCCGGGGTGGTCGAACTTGATCGACGGAGTAAAGCCTACTTTATCGGTGTCGCCATCGGCAGCTGAGGTAATCTCGGCAGTGCCAGGTGTCATATAGACATTATACGCATAGCGTCCGGACTTCATTACGATATTATCAACTACCACTACGCCTTTGTCGTCGGGCGACGGCATATAAGCGATGTCGTCGACGTCAATAATGCTAACAATGTCGCGAGTGCGAATTCCGATACCGGGGTTGCCGCTTGCACGCAATACTGATTTCTTGATATACATAACCTTTATGTGAGTGAGTTATTAAATTTCCGTGGCGCGATGGTTGCGACGCCTTCGCGCCACGGTTTTTTAAAATTATCCGCGAGCTACTTCGTAGAACTTGCCTCCGTCGGCGAGTACCAACTTGATGTAAGTACCGGCAGAAAGGGTCATAGCCTTAGTGAGCACGAAATGATCGCCCGACGCGATTGTTGATGCATTTTCTTTGCCGGCGCCATAGATGGTGTAAACAACACCCTGGACGGCATCGGTAAGGTTGGTGATTGCGGTGGCCTTAGTGTTCGCGTTGGTTACGAATACAGTTGCACCGGCGACGCTTGGAGTTTCTGCATCAGCAGGGAACTCGTAAGATTCACTTGCAGCGGTTGTACGAGTAATTTCGATGAACTTACCGTCGTTGCGCTTCATCAATTTGATAACATCGCCCTTATTTGGAGTCCAATCAGCAGAGAGGAGGCTAAATTTATTTTTAGCCTTGATTGTGACGCCATTTTCACCATCTACGCCACATTTCAACGAGATTACTTGACCAACTTCGGCATTTTCGATGTCAGTGATTTCGTAAACCGATGAGTTTGCAACAGTAACGATTGAGGTGTGTAGCAATGCCGATGGATTGGCATCTGCATCCGCATCCATGTAATAGCTGTCAGGACGATCATAGTCGTTACACCAAATGAGCTGACGAGATCCGTCCATTTCAAGCTTGTTGGTGTATTTAAAGCCAACAGCTTCTGCGGCGATACTTTCTTTCCAGTTCGACCATGCCTTGAGGCTCCAATCTTGTTGTTCGAGATTGAACTTGAGCATTTCGCCGGCCACGGTATCATATGTCTTGATGTTGCCTTCGATGGTCCAGAAAATACGATAGTGGCTATCGGCGTTGGGGATGGTTTCAATACGTACAGACGGATATTCTTTGACGTAGGGAATATTGGCTTTGTAGTCAACGTTCTGACCATACTTAGCTTCGTTGTATTTGTGGTACAGCGGCAGCATGAACGATGGGATATAAAGCACGATCTTACCGGTGTCACGGAATACCGATGGAATCATTGAGGTGCCTTGATAGATCACTTCGCCGATGTTTGCCTCTGTAATCTTGGGCAGGTTGAACGGTTTAATCTGATAAACAGTTTTACCGGTTGTACCACCGTCGGGTGTGAAGTCAACATGACCTTCAACCTTTTTGCGGATGTACTCATAAATGCCATCTGCGGCTTCCATTGCACGGCCGGGGACATTGGGATCGGGGTTTTTACGAACGCCGTTAACATATCGAAGTTCACGTTCGTTGTGAAGCTTCTTGGCAAATTCAACGAGTAGATACTCGATAAAAGAAAGCTTAACGGGGTTGGAGCCCTCTTTGTTGAGGTAGCCAATCCAGCTCTTTTCAAGTTGTTTAAGCGATTTGAAGCGATAGGCAAACATCACGTCGTACATTCGAAGTGTTTCATGGTTGAAATCGTATGAGCCCTTTGTAACATTGTCGAAATCGCTGTTTTCGCTGTTATCTGCCTGAGAGAACTCGCCAAACCAGATATTCACGAGAGTATCGAGGTCTTGGTGTCCGCTTTCGGTGGGGAAGATCTTGGTGATTGTGGGAAGTTCAACCAAGAAAGATTGCAAACGGTCGCGCCATGGTGTGCGATAGAACGCGCCAAGGTCATCTTGCAAACGTTTGAAATCGGAACGTTCAGCTACTGCCACAGGGATCATCTTGCCTTCGCGAGCCAAGAGAGAAGCTTTGGCTCGGAGGTTGTAAGCACGATCGAGGGCAAACATTTCGCCCTGCATACCGCCAAGTTGATTTTCATCATAGACGTTGAATGATGCAGTAGCGGCATGATTGCCGGCGGCGCGGCCGGGGTCGTTTTCCGGCATTGCAGACAAAGTCCGAATACGCTCGTTGAGAGCTGCAATTTGGTTTTCCAAAGATTGCACCGCTGCGGTGTGCTCTTCTGTTGCCTGGGCGTTCGAAGATCTAAGGGCTTCGAGCTCGGCATTGCTGGCTTGAAGCTGCTCGGTTGTTTGTCCGAGCACAGCCGCGATGGCTGCCGCCTGGCGATTTTCATTTTGGCTTTGAGCATCGTCATCAGGATTTTTCAAGTAAGCGACAAAGTCGGAAATGAAGCGGTCGTTAAAACCATACTCCTTTAACTTTGCCTTTTCTTCGGCGCTCAAATCATCGAAGCCCTCTACCTTATTGAAGGTGGTGAGCCCCAGAATCGCGAGAATTGCGGGTTTAAAATTCGCAAAATTCATTTTGAGTAAAATTTAATTAGTAATTAGTATAATTGATCTGCTTTACGGGCGGTTGCGGTCGCGAGTACCCATTTAACGGCATCTGATAAATTGCCAAATTGGTCGATATAACCAAGATCGACTGCTTCATCACCGCTAAACATTTCGCCACGGAACAGAGGGAGCTCAGGATCGTATTTGATTCCAAGATTTCGAGCCACGGTTTCAGAGAATGCTTTGTGGATTTTTTCAGCGCGAGCTTTAGCCAGACTTTCGTCGTGGTCGTTTTCCAATGCACGTGTTTCCTTATTTTTCAAATCGGCAGTATCCGGATAGATCTCCCAGTAATCAATGCCATTTTGTTTGAAATATTCTCGGAAACTATAATACGTCATCACGACGCCCACACTTCCCACTTCGCAAAGTGGAGATGCAATAAATGTGCGGTCGCTTGCCGTACCCAACCAAAAATGTGCCGATGCCATAATACCGGTTACCACAGTTGCTGTCGGTTTGGTGCAATTCTCAATGGCAGCGGCAGCGAGATCAACATGAGAAGTCATGCCGCCAGGGCCATCAACAACAAACACGATGCCGCAGATATTCGGGTTGAGTTCAGCTGCCTCGATTTGGCGAATAACCCATTCACTTTCCCACGAATACAAAAATCCGGTCAGATTGATTACGGCTATTGAGTCAACCGGCAATGTAATATCGTCGAGTTCATACCACTTTGCCTGATAAGGTGCAGTCGTGGCTTTTATACAGCACTTTTCTTTCTCAAGTTCGGCTGTAATATCGGCGATATTGCCATTAACGATCGCCGGCACAAGTAGCGACATGATACTTTGGTATTCATGCCGTTGTATAGTCCAATTATCGGAGAAAAATTGTTGTAGCTTGTTCATTTGCTTATTTTCTCACAAATTTCGTAGAAAACAAGCCTAATCTGAAGGACTTTAATCCGCTAAGAAAGCGTGTGTTCTTATATCCGATCCCTCCAATGTCACGCTAAAAACTCCGTCCTCGCAGATGTAGTCAAGCGATAGCGGCCATAACGGGGAGCCGGCCACTCTTGCGCGTCCGTTCTCGTCGACATACGTCGCTACTAAGTGCAATGCCTTATAATCTTCAAGCGCATCTGCCACTAATGGAGATACATTTGACCTCTCAAATGTGATTTGTGTCTTAATTAATCCATTATCCGATGTCATCGCTACCTTTAGCGAGCCCGGAATTGCTTCGGCATCTTCCGCCTCGCCAAGAGTTAGTAAAATCACTTTTGATTTTAATCTTGCGAATCTTTTGATACGTCCCAAGGGTATGAGGCGTAAACTGTGACAGCTCGAAACTATTGTACGATTCATAATTTACTTATAACTTGTTTTAAATCAATCATTCAGCATTTTTCGGACAAAACTACCTCAAAAAAAGGACAAAACAGGCCATCGCGTCGGTGAAATTATTTTGATTTTTTCAACTCGCTTTTCGCAAATATCCACGTTTACTTTTACGGCGCTGCTTGTCGCGCCATCGCTGATAATTTTTAAGCAAAGCATCTTCGGAGATCGACTCAAGGCCATAACGATGCATAAATACAAACACCGATTCTTTGAACTGGATGCCTTTGATATGCTTATTCTCATCCATATAATCGTGAAGTTCGGCCCACATCATCAACCTCATTTTTTCATTGAGCAGTTTGCAAGCTCGCTGAGATAGATAGTTGAATGATGCAGGATCTTTGCCCTCTCGACGTTCCGGCAGGGCAAATTCAAGATTACCTACGTCGACGGGGTTTGAGGTAGGTCGCTTTTGCAATAAATCATAAATCAGGATATAAATATCATGATTGGGTGGAAACCTCACAGCTCCAATTTCATTGTCGAAATATTTCCCCCTTATATATTCGGCAACGTGATTATCCACGGAGATTTTTACAGTGATCATCAGCGGCAGTAGTTTTAAAGTTGTAATGTGATAATGTTGGGAATATTTGCAAATATAGTGAAAACAATTCAATATACAAGATATTATTACCTGATTTATGTAATTATTCTCACTACACTTTTTTCTTCTCGCCATCGCTGCCCTGAGTTTTTACACGAAATTTTTGTTATTTTGTTACATCGTTACAATCATCGGCATATCAGCGTATTACAAGCGTTACAAATCTAAAATCAAGTTTGTAACAGCCCTTTCAACTTTGTTACATATTAACATCACTTAACGATTTCGAGCCATGTAACAAACTCAAAAATTTTTGTTACACGGTTTGTTACGTGTTTTGTTACGCGCTTTCCCCTTACCTATTTTGTTGAATATTACTTTGTTACCATTTCCTTCAAATGCTTGTTACAAAGTTACAAAATTTTCGGATAAAATTAGAGATAGGTATGGGAAGGCGGCGAAAGGCAAAAGGCGCAAGAACGGAAAAACCGGGCTGCTTGCGAGTGTGCGAGCGGCCCGGTTTCCCAGCTCGAAATAATAAGTTACATTAAAATGGTAGTTCCGTTTGCTTCGGAGGCGTCGGCGCTGATGGCGAGCGTTGGAGCCTTTCGGCTTCGGCTTTCGTGCGAATATAAATCATCTGCTTTGACACCATTTTGTGGGAGTATGGATCTTCACGACGCTTGATAATTCTGGAGCCACTGTTGCGCATCTCCTCGGGATCCATGCAGTCGATATAATCGCACGTGTAGCAGAAACCTCTCAGCTGTTTGGTAAACTTCTGCATCGTTGTTTTAATGGCGCCTGACGTGCGCTTATAGTCTTCATAGGCATCCTCTCTTACAATTTCTGTATCGAGATGCTCCCCATGGCCATTGGAATCCATTGCGAAGTATGCCTCGGCCCAATCACGGAAATTGTCTGACATATCTCGCATAAACTTTCGGAATATGATATTGCCCATTTGGGGCTCTATCTTAACCGGCATGTGTGATACGGACAAATAGAACTTCACACATTGCAGCACGAAGTTGATATCAGACTCCCATTCTGTTTCCGTATAATTAGAGCCAAATAGATCTTTGTTGAAATCTGTGCGGATCTGTCTTGTCTCAAGATAATCATTATCCTCGGTTTTCTGATGATAATAATCAGAGAACACGACAAATAGCATGCGGCCTACGCTGGATCCATCAAACTCTTTCGGTACATAGTTGGTTGTGAATGCAAATTTCGGAGAGTCTTCATACTTTAGTGTGTAGGCTGAAACATTCTTGGTGTTAATTGTTATATCGGATGTGATGTTATCATAGAATTGTTTAAACGGCAAATATTCATCGCAGTCGTCGACTACCACAATTCCAAGCTTCTTGGAGATTTGCTCAAAAGCAAAGCTATTTTCAAGTAGTTTGGGATTGCGTCCGGAGAGCTTGAGCCACTTGGTGAAATGCGACAACGCGCGAAACATAAATGACTTGCCTGATCGTCCGTTGCATTGGTCGTTTTCGCCAACCACGTTATCCATTACAAACGGAGCCCATGCTCGAGATTCGGATTTATAGCGGTGCATCATAAATCCTATTGTAAATATCTTGTTGATTAAGCATTGCTTTTGCTCTTGGATTTCTTCCGGTGTGAGCCCCGGGCCGGCAATATCAAAGCGGTGGGCTGCTCTGTATGCCTCGGCCTCTTCTGGCGACATATTGGCCAACTTTTGTTCCAGCTCCTTACGCCAATATATACGCGATGAGTTGATTAGATAGCGAAAATAATTCGACGTGTTGTTTGTAATCACAATGTCGAAGTCTTCACTATCATAACAACCTTCAGGGTGTGTAATCTTAAACATATCGGGCAAGAGTCTAATTTCATGGTCGATAACATTCTCATCCCACACAAAGCGATCAGTAACGCTCTTAATATCATGCTTAATTATTTCGCTTCCGGTCACTTCCACATAAAATTTCTTAAAGTAGAAGAACTGACTATGCTCTGTATAATTAGTAAAATCGGGATCGACTTCACGAAGCGCTTCCAACGATGCCGCCGATAGTGTTGGCGTCGATAACACCAAATTACGCAGTTCTCGCGGTCGAGCTGTAGCGATCGTCCAATTATGCACAAATTCGCGTATCTCTTTAGGCGTAACTAACGATACGATATTGCCCTCTATGTGTATAAATTGAGCCGTTGGCGCGTGCTTGTCCTTAATTGTATAGAAGCCATTAAGCGTTAAAAATTCGTGGAGACATGATAGGTCGATTGAATAGCGTAGTTTCTTTGTTTTTTCCTGTATTGAGACTGTCCAGAACTTAGCCGGCGTTGCTAATTCAATCAAACTTTTAAAGGCTGCTTGGCTTGGATTATACTCCATCCAGTCGCGAAAATCTTTGCGCGGCTTGCCTCGATTATCTTTATAGGATAGCAAACTCTCCGGCAGCCATATCGTATGAATATCAATATACTTCAACGCCAGTTCCCTACCCTTCAATCTCCCGGTTGCATCAATATCAGGTATATTGTATATGGTTTCGGCATATTTCGCTATTTGTTTCCACTCTGACTCTGATACCTGATATGTCTCAGAGTTGAACCAAAGAGGTTGATAGCCCAGCGATCGCACACATAGCGAGTCGCGCTCGCCAGAGCATATTACGGCCTCGGGCAATTTTTTTGCCTCGTAATGTTTATTCTCATTAGCCGGATCTTGGTTGAATGCCTTTTCTTCTGACTCGTTATACTTATCATAAGCAGCCTTCAACTCTAATAGGCCATTGATGTATGATTGTGGTTTTTTGCCTTTAGGTTGATACTGGAATCGCCATTGCTTTTCAGCATTCAGCGGCTCGTAGATCTTATAAAATTTATCGCTCTTACCATCTTTATCAGTGAACCAGCATTCACGCATAAATATCGGATAATGCTCGTTAGAGTATTTATATGTGGCTTCGCGGTTTTTTACTGAAACGATATACTTAACTCGATACCAATGTAGAGATTTAAGAGTATCTGACGTAACCTTTGGGCCCATTACCTTGCATTCGCTTTCGGTAAACTCCTGATCAATCTCCCAATAACATGAGCCATCTTCTTGCTCGGCGGTTGCCGGTTGCTTTCTTACATCAGGACGATTCACAGACCGATTTATTTCATCTGTCACGCCAAATATTGCAGATAAATCCAATATGGCCTCTGCAAACGATAGTCCTCTTTCACGCATATGAATCTCTACCGGATCTATTGCACGGCCATCTCCTCCGAAGTCGGTCATCTTCCATACATCTCCAAACATTCTGACTCTCGCACTCGGTGTACGCTCGTCTTGTCTGGCCTTAAACGGTTTATTAGCACGTGCAGCCATCGGCGCCTCCGGGTAGTGCAGCGCTATGATGTCCAGCCCACCATTAGTTGCCTCATATAGTTTTTGTATAGGTATCATTTTGTAGCAAAATTACATAATTACAAAGTTTTAGGTGTCTGCAAATTAACGGCGTAATTCATCCGTTTTCAAGGACACCTATTGCATCGCATTCCTTCGTTAAAATATACCCCTTAGTTGTTTTTTATAAACGGTCGCTCGCGCAGTCTTACGATTATCGACGAGTCGTAGACATCGCTTAACGCCTCGGAAATATCTGTTATAAGCTCATTTTTACCAAAGATTGTTTTGATAATTAATTTTGATTTATTATTTTCGCGGCGATCGACTTCGCAGACTCTATGTTCACTATGACTATTAATATAATCTGCGATTTCAAAATCTTTTTCAGTTGTAGATAATTCTAACGTATGTTCACTTTTACCTATCCACAAAACCGCACTTATCTTCGATTTAGTGACTATGAACTTCATTGCTTCCATTTTATAATTGTTATATAAACCGCGCCGGTGACAGGACCTCTTTCGCCTACGGTTCCATCATTTATCCGGCGTGGTTATTGTAAATATTTCTTTGCCAGACACTTCTTGTGTCACCTTGTTTATGTCGCGTTTCCCGGCTTCCGGAATGCGGCATCGCCCATAAATCCAATTCGCAAAAGTCGGTTTAGATATTAGACAGACTTCGCGGATCCGAGATTTGACTTTGACGTACTCGCCTCGCGGTACACTATCCAGCCATTGACGCAAAATTTCCGCGTCTGTAAGGCATCTAATTTCACTTTTTATTTGCATGATTTATTTATTTTGTGTAAATTTACACTGCAAATATAGTAATAATTTCTCTTTGTAAGGGAAATAATTCACGTTAAAATGTATTAATTTATAATATACTATGGCTAATCTACTATTAATCAGAGAGCTTTGCGACAAAAAGAAGATGACAATTCGCGAGCTCGCACAAAGAATTAATCGCGACGAGAGCACCATTCAAAGCGCTATTCGCCGTGGATCTACAAACTCAACCACTATCGAAGCAATCGCAGACGTACTCGGCGTGTCTGCTGGCATGTTTTTCGATGGTTTTCAAGCAGATAGAACTGATGAACTTAAGCGCGAAATAGTTCATCTCAAAGAGCTCCTCAAAGAAAAAGAGCGCACTATCGACATTCTCATGGCCGACCGCAAAAAGTGATTTGAGGCCTATTTAGGGATTAGATTCCTCTTACCCTCGACACATTGTCGGCACGGCATGTAATCATTTCACTGGCGGGCAAAATGTGGAAGGTACCCGTTGGCACCACCAT
>CAZRCU010000044.1:0-14025 GCA_964598685.1 uncultured Bacteroides sp. | reverse complement strand
CGCATTTTGTTTGGCTTGGACGATAAAAGTCGCTAAATTTGCGTAGCTAATATTTTAATAACTATGATAAAACGACTTTTTATATCATCAATCATTGCTTGCTGCGCATTTGTGGCAAGCGCGTGGAGCCAAAAGGGCCATGACGTTACCGCTTATATTGCCGAGCAGCATCTCACGCCGGCGGCTCGTGTTGCTGTAGATTCGATCTTCGATGGTAAATCGCTGGTGTATTGGTGTAATTGGCTGGATAATGCCTCGCACACCATGCCTTATGCCTACACCAAAACTTGGCATTATAAGAATATCGACGCCGACGAGACTTATGAATCGGCCAAGGCTAATCCATCCGGTGATGCTGTCACTGCACTTAAGCATCTGGTGGAAGAGTTGTCCTCGCCTTCAATTAGCAAGCAAGATGCTGCATTGGACCTCAAAATGGTGGTGCACATTATGGGCGACCTTCACCAGCCTATGCACCTTGGCCACGCCACAGATCTCGGCGGCAATCGCACCAAAGTGAAGTATTTCGACCGCGACACCAATCTTCATTCTGTATGGGATTCGTCGTTGGTGGAATCGGCTCATAAGTGGGGCTACACCGAGTGGCAGCAGCAAATCGACCGCGAACCGGCGGCCACACAGCTTGAAATCATCTCGGGCAGCTTTGATGATTGGGCAAAGGAGACAGCTGAAATAGCTAATGAATGCTATGTCTATTTCCAGCCCGGTTGCAAAATTTCCTATGATGCTATTGCGCGGTGGACTCCCGTAATCGAGCAGCAATTTTTGCGTGGCGGTCTACGCTTGGCCCACGTGCTCAATATGATTTTCGATCCCGGCTATGCCACTGCCTTATCGGGCAAGTGATAGATTCATTGTCACGCCATACGATGTGTTGGTGGTGGGGTAGGACGACGTTGTAATAATCGGCTTGTTCACCTGATGATCAAAGTAGGCCGACAGCGTCACCTTCTTGCTCAGCACATACGAGGCTGTGAAGTTGATATTATAAGTATTGGTGCCTGAGGTTGGCTGGGTGTAATTGCCCTCGATTTTGCGTATAAGCGCTTGATTGTTGTTGATGCCAACCTCGGCATTTAAAGTAAGGTCGTTGCTCACACCCTGTTGTGAGCCTTTTATTTTTAGGAAGGTGTTAAAGCCAACGATCTTGTAGCCGGCGCCAAATTTAAAGGTCTTGGTAGAGGCTTCCACCACTTGCGCTGCCGAGGAGTTTAGTGTCAATGTGCGTTGGTCGCGATATTCCGCGCTAAGCTGGATCTCATTTTTGAGGGTGCAGCTTACGCCAATCAGCGGCGCAAATTTTTCGGTGATTGCCACTGATGAAATGTTGAAGGGCGATGTGGGCACCGGCGCACCGGTAAGCTCGTCTAATGTGAAACCGAGGTCGGAGCCGTCGGCGCTCACCCAATTCAGATACGACGAGTAGGATCCCACAGAATAGGTGCATTGATATGCGTGCGACAGTGTAAACGATTTGAATATGTTGCGCAGATTGCCAAGGTTGATTAGGCCGTCGTAGGTAATGCGCCAGTTGGGCAGCACAGCCGAGAACGATGGGAACGGCGACAGCCATTGGCTTTGAGCGCTCTTGCCGGTGTAGGCGGCTACGAAGGCCGGCACTAACACATCCGACGATGTTGAGCTCACTGTGCCCACCTCGGGATTGAATGTCTGCCCTGCTTGGGGCAATCCTTGCATAAACCCTCCGGTAGGATAATTGAATCCGCTATATTGTGATTCCACGCGGTCGCGAATCACCGGTATATTCTCGATGAATTTGTTGAACGCATCAGAATTGTAGCCGTTGCCCGAGTTGGATCCGCGCAGCGCTGTGCCGATTGCACATCCGGTCATGGTGAATGTGCCCGAATATGATGTAGGCATGTTGTCGTACATAAATTGGATTTGCGAGGTGCGGTTGTCGGTGCGGTTGAATGTCAGCTGCACTTTGAATCCCTTGAAGAATTCAAAGTTGGCCTCGATATTCAGCTCGTTGGTGCGCGACCACACCGCCGGCGATGTCTGTCCGTCGTCGGTCACAAGCCAGCCGCGATCCAGCGCCTTGTAGATGTAGTCTTCGCCTTCAAAGCCAAACGCAAATCCCAAGCCCGGTGCCATTGGCCCGTAGCTCTGACTTTGGCCGAAGATGTTGCCGATATTCGGCGAGAATAGTGGCAGCGACAGCGAGCGAGTGTTGCGATAGCGCACTGCGATATTGCGCGGTGACATGGCAAAGCGCAGCGAATATTCACCAATATCGCGCAACAACGATTTCTCATCTTTGAGCACCTCGGTGATGACAAATTTGAGCGTCTGGTCGCCATGCGTCAGCACCTCAATCGAGTTTTGGTCTACGACGCGTGTCTGCACCGGGAATGGCTTATCGTCCTGGGTGGTTGCGGTCACTTTCACCTTGTTGGTGCGCAGATTGTGCTTAATCACCAATTGGGCGGTGTCGGCGGCCAACTTGTAGGAACGTTCAAATTTCTTGGCCTTGCGCTGCGTGGTGTTGCTCTTTCGAGTGTTGGCAAAGCGCTTGTTCACATCTTTTACAAATGGTATCTTGTTGTAGAGAGATTCAAAGTTGAAGCGGGCGTCGCCGTTCCACGATGCTTGGTTGGCAATGGAGTTGCCAAGCTTCACACCATCCACCGTCGAGCCGCGATCCCAGCGATATGTAGCATTGTAGGTGAGCGAGGCGGTGAGGAAGTCGAGCACCGGAATGCGCGAGAACGGCGCCTTGTATTGGGCCGTGAATGTTTGATTGTAGCTCCACGGCGTACCCATCGACAGGATGCTTTGCCACACCGTGTCTTTCCATTCCTTATACTTATCGGGGAACAGCTTGCGATTCACAGCGCCTACGGGCTCTTCAATGCGTGCCGATGTGTTGGAGTTGAACGATAGCGATAGGCTCTTGATCACATTCCAAGTCACCGACAATTGGCGATCCCACAAGAAATTCTTGCTCACCGACACCGGCATCTGGAACATTACGTCGGTCTCAGAGCGCGTCTGCTGCTCATAGTAGTAGCGAGTCATGTTGGTGAGGAACGAGATATTATTGGGAAGCCATTGGATTTCCCATTCCTTGAAGAATTTCAGATTCTTATTTTTCGACTTAATCCACGAGAATGGTTTCAGACCGTGGATGTAGGGCGAATAGGCATATTGCAGCGAGCCGCGATAATCGTTGGTGTGCTCGTATTCAATTGTCGGGTCTTGCTTGTTTTGCTTGCTGAATGAGAAATTGAATGTGAAGTTGGCCGGATCCCATGGCATCGGGTTCTTGCCCTTAACATCAAATTTTAACCCCGAAATCGAGAAGTTTTGAATAGTGGTGCGGTCGATGGCATAGTTGTTGATCGAGTCGCGTTCGGCCTTGGTCTCGCACGCATCCAATGCATCCTTCAATTCCACGTCTTGGTCAAGAGGATTGTATTTAGGCGTGGTGGTCTCGGTAGACATTGAATAGTAGATAGGCGCGCGCAGGTGGGCACCGGCCGGCAGGAATCTTCCCAGGTCGGCCTGAATTGCAAAGTTGTATTGCTTATAGTTGTCGAGGCGGCGATCGTTCAGACTTTGGTCTACCGAACCGAATCCGGCCGACTCCACGTGTGCGCCGACATTCAATGTGGCGATGTCCGACATATTCAGAGTCATGTTGGCTTTGGCAGCCCAACCGCCCGATTCATTGAAGTCGGTCACTTTGAGTTCGTTCACCCACACAGTGCCGTTTTTCACGGTGGCCGAGTTGTTGCGCACGCCGATCATAATCACGCGCACATCGCTCAGCGTGGGGTTGCCCAACACTGCAATAGTGTTTTGCTCGTTATCCGGGTCGCGCGATGTAAACAGTGTGCCGTAGCCCACGCCGCTCTGCTCGTTGCGTTTGGCTGTGTTGCGGGCAGTCTTTAGATCAACCAGATTCTGAAGATCCAGGTTGAGATAGTTGGAAGCCGGCCACACGATGTAGCGCTCCGACGATGTATCGCCATATTTGCCGTGAGGCGTGAGTTGCAGCGGAATATCGTATTCGTAGTAGTTGTTTTTCACGTCGGTGCCAAGGCGAATGAACAGCGAAAGGTCGCCCGAACGCAGATTTGTAACATCGTCGATCAAGCTTTCGGCGTGGATCCACATTTGCATGCGCTTGTAGTTGCGCAGGTCTTGCTGAGTGCTGCGATACACAGCGCGAGCGTCGCCGGCTTGCAGGCCGGTGAGCTTAAGCGACATTGATTGCTCGTTGAGTTGCACAATCTGGCTTTGACTAGGGTCGGAAATACGGGTGACGCCCGGAGGCAGCACATAGTTGACCGGTGTGCGACCGGCATTCTCCTCGATGTTTACCACCGACACATCAAGCTGACCCTCGGCCGGCGCATCGCCGCGAGTGTTCAGGTTGTAGTCGTAGGTGCGCCATTCACCGCGCACCAATTCCAATGTGGCAAAGCGAAGGTGAGTCACCTGTTTGAATCCGGTCATGAACATACGCATGAAGCGAATAGTGGAGAAATCTTTGATAGAACCTACCACACGCTCATAGTCGCTCAATGGTATTTTGAATTGATACCATTCTACGGATTGGTTTTGGTCGTCGCGGGTGTGCACAACCGTGGTCTGCTTGTCGGTGATGTAGTTTTGGCCCACCACGAGGTCTTCCGGACGAATCGACACGCGATATTGGAAATAGCGTTCATATTCGTTCAGAGTGTTGTCTTGGTTAATATCTTCCACATCGGGCGTTGAACGCGATGTCTGATACAAAGGATCTGATGCATCTTCCGGCGAGAGCGAGTTGCCCTCGGTGCCGTTGTAGTGCTTGTAGCGCTCTTGGATGCTCAGTCGTTGGTCGTCGTAGTCTGAGCCGCGATAGAAGTGGTAGTTGTCGCCGGCAGGGTCGTTGAACGGCGAAAACTCGTCTTGCTGCATTTTCTCGATTGTGGCCGGCGACAGGCGATTGCGCAGGCGGTTGAGATAGTCGCTGTATGTGGCAAAGTTGAATTCGTCGTCGGTGGACAAGCCATCCAGACCGACGTCTTGCACGGTGCGTGAGCCGCTTGAATTGTCAAATGAATATGTGAGTGAACTTTGATTTGACACGCGGCCCCATACGGTTTCTGACATTGATGAATTGCTGCCGTCGGCGGGCACGCCGTTTTCATAGCTCTTCAATCCGTCTTTCAGAATATCCTCTGACACCTCGCCAAAGTTGATATAGAGATCGCCACCATCGTAGTTGGGATTGTCAGGATCGAGGAATGGATTCATCAACCAGAATTGCACGTATTCTATGTTGTTTTGCTCAAAGTTGGTGTTGTCGAGCTTGCGCATGATGCCGCCCCAACGCTTTTCAGGGAAAAGCAGCGAGCCGTTTTCATCAATATTGTCTGTATCGAGGTTATAAGGGCCACGCTCGGTGGGGTAGAACGACAGGTTGAGAGTCTGAATCGTGGATGATTCGCCGTAGGTGAGCTCTCGTCCGGGGAAAATTTCATAGGATGTCACCTCGCGCACGTAGGGATTCGATAGCTGTGCCAAGTCGCTCTTGATGTAGCCCGGCGCAAGCGATGAATTGCGCGATGTGAACATGCGGTCGATGTAATACCAGTTGAGCAGCGCACGGTTTTTGCCGTAGTCGATATTATTGGAGAGCCCGGCTTCGGGGAACAGCGCATCGCTCGAAGAATCGTAGGGGGTAGAGGCCAAGGTCCATGCATACGGCGAGCGCAGGTCGATGTCGGTTTGCGACGATTCAAAGTCGTCGATGTATGATGAGCCCTGATTTGATCCGGATTTCTGCGAAGCCGGCACTATTTGCGCATATTCAGCGGTGAGATTTACGTGCGACGGCTGTGTGGCTGTCACTGTCGGAATCTTGTTGAGCAAGTTGGTGAGCCACATGAAATCTTTGTTATAGCTGAGGTTGAAACCAAACATGGTGTTGTTGACCAGCTCATCGCCGATCGACACCTTTTCGGTGAGCGCCTTCTCGGAGAAATGAAGCAATGTGGCGCCGATATTCAAATCACGATTGAACTGGTATTGCATGTCGAGGCCCAGCAGCGTCTTTCGTTGCATTGAGAATGTGGACTGATTTTCCAAGCTTACGCTAATGCTCTGGCCTGAATCAATGATGGATTGATTGGTGATGGTGACAATGCCCATCGCATAATCCACCGTATAGTCGGAGTTTTCGGTAAGTGTCACGCCGCCGGCAGTCACCACAACCGAGCCGCGCGGCACATTCATCGCATTCAGTCTGATTTGCGAGCCTGACGATGCTTGATATTCACCGGTGAGGATGAATTTATTCTTATCTGAGAATTGCTTGGCCACGGTGAGCGTAGAGTCGTAGAGCTCTTCATACACATATTGGTCGGCAATCGCATTGTTGTTGATCTTTTGGCGCAGGTGCGAGCCGAATGGCTCTACTACGGGGAAAATAATCTTGCCTTGCGAGCTTTGCACCGTGTAGCCTTCGATAAAGTCGAAGAAGCCGTCGGGGTTGGATTCTTGATTTGAATCCAAGCGGTCGAGATTCATCACCTGCAAGAGTGATTGGTTGTTAAGACCGCTGACCGGCAGATAATTGATTTGTGTGCCGGTGGTGTCGCTCAGATATTTAATATTGAGCTTGAAGTTGGTCTTTTGCACTTGATATGCGCCCAGCGAGTAGACATTCTTCATCATCAAGTCCCACATAGGCTCTGCGGTAGACGATGTGGTGCTCTTGAGCATCTTCACGAAAAGAGCTTGGTCGGTCGAGGTGATGTCTGATGAAAATTCACCCACTTGATACACTTGGCCGTTGTAGGTGTATTCATATGCCACGGCCAACACTTCATCGGTGTTGAGCGCACTTTTGATTGAAATGTAGCCGAGTGTGGAGTTGAGAGTGTATTCGCTTGAGGAAAGCAGACGCGCGCTTTCCACCTTTTCATAGCCGGTGCCACCCACGATGCCGAGCGCCGATAGCGGCTCCAAGGTCTGTGTAATCGTGTTGATATTTCGCGCTCCGCTGTATTGCTCTTTAATGGTGGAGAGCAGGTTGTTTGAATTGTTGGTGGGGTTGGGATATGCCGAATTGACAATCCAATAGTCGCTTGATAGACGGCGACATTCGCCAAGGTCTTGGAATGCTACAAGGTTGCGGGCTTGATCGTATTTGCCGCTCTTGTTTGTTACCCACACCTCAATGCGAGTGATGTTGATGCCCGAGGACACGTAGGGCAACTTCGACGCAAATTGGTCGTAGTTGTCGCGGAAATATTGAGAGAGGAAGTAGTGGCGATTTTGGTCGTAGGCGTCGGCTGTGATAGTAAAGGAGGTGGTCTGAGCGCCGCCCTTAGATGTCACCGTTTTAGATTCTGAATTTTGCTGCGACACCAATCCGGTGACGGTGAGTTTGCCAAATTGCAGCTTGGTCTTGACGCCGAAAAGTGATGTGCTGCCTTTGATTAGCGATGATCCTGTGGTCATCGACACGTTGCCGGCTTCGATGCTTTTCACGATGTCGTCCTCTTTGCCCTCGTAGGCCAACTTCAGATTTTTCGAGTCGAAATCAAATGTTGCATCGGTGTTATAGGTCATGTTGAAGTGCAGGCGGTCGCCCACGGCGGCTTGCACTGTGGCTTGAATCTTTTGGTCGAAGTCGAAATATGTCTTGCGGCGGGATGTGAGCGACAGCGACGGGTTGTCGGTGAAGTTGCTCTTCACGCCCATCGACACTTGCACAGAGCCTTGAGTCTTGAGCGATACGCCGCCCGGACCAAAGATTTTTTCAAGCGGGCCCAGCGCAAAGTTCATGTCCAACACATTGAACGGCTGCTTCTCTTTTTCGGTGATAAGCGCCATATTGCGCTCGCGATAATATTCTTGCAGTGAGCGGCGCAGCTGCCAATCGTTGTATTGAGATTCGTTGAGCAGGAATGGGGTGGCAATGTCGTAGTCGCCAACCTGTGTGCGCACTATGTAGCAGCCGGTGGCCGGGTCGTATTCGGCTTTGGTGGTGATGTTGGAAGGTGTGGCAAGGTCGTAGCCGGGCTCTTCGGAGAGTAGCTCATCGTAGTTGCGCGGCACGGTGGGTGAAATCGGCAATTTCAGCGCTGTGGAGTCTTTTGACTCTTGGGGCATAGAGGCAGGCGCGGGCGGGGTGATCGTGGGCTTGTAGTATTGGCCGGTGGCCAGCATAGGCACGACAACAAAAATGGCGGCCAACGCAGCGAGCGCCGACAGTCGTATCCATATATTATTTCTATTGAATTGCCTAATTGCTTTTCCCATTTATACTTTCTGCCACAGAGTGGTAGGTCCACGCCGGAGAGAGAGCCTTAAAATCTTTGTCGAAATTACATCATCGACATTGCACGCTTGATTGCGGCTTCAATCGAGATGGCCGGTTCGACCTCATAGATTTTTTTGAGGGCTTTTTGGCTGGCTTGGCGTTGAAATCCCAGGATAACGAGCGCTTCAAGAGCCTCCTCAAATTGCGGACTTGTGGTCTGTGACTTCTCTATTAACGTATAAGGGGTAGCTTTTATTTTATCGCGGAGGTCAACAATTATTCTTTCAGCTGTTTTTGCGCCTATTCCTTTGACACTTTTTAAGCTTTTTGCGTCGCCGGAGGCGATTACGCCGCGCAAATCAGCGGCCGGAATTGCCGAAAGGATCATGCGAGCCGATCCGGCGCCTACGCCCGACACACCAATCAGTGCGCGAAACATTTCGCGCTCATCTTCGGAGATAAAGCCATAGAGGGTCCAAGCATCCTCGCGGATGTTTTCGTGTATAAGAAGACGCACGCTCGATTTGCCTTCGAGCGTGGTGAATGTGGGGAGTGTGATGTTTACCAAAAATCCGACTCCACCGGTGGTTTCTATAGTGATAGTCGCAGGGTTTAATGCAACGATGGAGCCGGTGATTGATTCTATCATGAACTTAGAAATTGTATGCAGTGTTGGATTATTCTTTTGAGTGGTATTGCACCAATCCCGGCATTGAGTTTGGCACAATTTTTTCGATTTTTACGCCGAAATCCGAGGCCACGCGCTCCAAAATCGGGCGGAAACGGATGGCATTCGGGCCCACTACGCTTACGGGATAGCTGTGATAGTCGTAGGCCGCAATATTGCGTGTGAAGAAGCGCATAAATGCGGTGTAGACCAATTGATACACATAGGCATTGTCGATGTGCTCAGCCAAGAAATCGGCGTATTTTGCAAGCGAGCGGTTGGGTAGAGGATTTGTGTACACTTCGTCCATGATCATATTCGACGTGATATTGAATTTCTCATACATGGCGTGTACAAGGTCGTCGGGAGCGAGGCCGCGCAGCGCGTCGGCCACAAGTTTTTTGCCCATATAGGCACTTGAGCCCTCGTCGCCGAGAATGTATCCCAGCGGCGGGATGTTTTTGGTTACTTCTTTCCCGTCGTAAAGGCATGAGTTGGAACCCGTACCGAGAATGCATGCAAGTCCGGCTTTGCGGATTAAGAGGCCGCGAGCAGCCCCCAGCAAGTCGCTCTCCACAGTGACCGGTGTGCGAAATTGCGCCACCAGCGACGACTCCATAATTTTATTCTTCTCTTTGTTGGCACATCCGGCGCCGTAGAAGTAGACATGATCCCATCGGCGCTTGAAAAACACCTCGGGGAGCTCCAGACGAATGCTGTGGGAGAGTTCACGGCGGGTCTGGAAATATGGATTCATACCAGTGGTGAAAGCATGCTCAACGATGCGCGTACCGTCTACGATAGCCCATTCGGTGCGGGTGCTGCTGCTATAAGCGATTACTTTCATTGGTATTTAATATCGGTTAGTGTTGTTTTGACGATGCAAAGGTACGAAATTTTCTGCTAAACTGCAAATATTTAACGATTTGCGTCGGGATAGCGTTGCCGATAATTTTATGCTCAAATATCCGTGATTTAAGGCCACTTTTGGCGCAAAAACAGCACACTTACAAATTGTAAGTGGTGAGCAAAGTGTTAATAACGCTATGTTATTTTATGTGAAAAGTAATTTGAAAGTTTCGTCGACCTTCGACACTTCTTTGATTTTTATGCTGAATCGTGCTGTATCGACTGATTTTAGATTTCCTGCCGGCACGATAATGCTTGTCATTCCCAGCTTTTCGGCCTCGGCAATGCGCTGCTCAATGCGTGCCACGGGGCGTATTTCGCCTGACAGGCCCACCTCGCCGGCCAAGCAGATGCCCGGGCCGAGGGCGGTGTCGAAGTTGCTGGATAAGATTGCGCAAATCACAGGAAGGTCGAGCGCGGGATCGTTGACCTTCAGCCCTCCGGCAATGTTCAGAAACACGTCTTTTGCGGCCAGCTTGAAGCCGACGCGCTTTTCAAGCACGGCGAGCAGCATATTCAGGCGCTTTGAGTCGAAACCGGTGACGGCGCGTTGCGGCGTGCCATAGGCGGCAGTGCTCACCAGCGATTGTATTTCGATTAGGAACGGGCGCGCGCCATCCACTGTGACGCCGATGGCCACTCCCGAGAGCTGTGCATCGGGGTTGTGTAGCAAGATTTCCGACGGATTTGTCACCTCGCGCAAGCCCTTTTGATTCATTTCGTAGATGCCAAGTTCGGCAGTATTGCCAAAGCGATTTTTTATAGCACGGAGAATGCGGAAAAGATATTGACGGTCGCCCTCGAATTGCAGCACGGCGTCGACGATGTGCTCCAATACCTTAGGGCCGGCCAGTGTGCCGTCCTTGGTGATATGGCCGATTAGCAGCACCGGCACCGAGGATTCTTTGGCGTATTTCAGCAGCTGAGCGGCACATTCGCGCACTTGGCTCACACTGCCTGCCGATGAATCGAGCATGTCTGATGCAATGGTCTGGATTGAGTCGATTACCAAAATGCCGGGGTTGATGGCATTTATGTGCGAAAAGATTGATTCAAGCGACGTCTCGCACACGATGTAAAGATTGTCGCTGCCACGTCCGAGGCGGTCGGCGCGCATTTTTAGCTGAGTGGCGCTTTCCTCGCCCGAAACGTATAGGATGGTCTTGGAGCGGATTGCCAAGAGATTTTGCAGCACCAATGTAGACTTGCCTATGCCCGGCTCGCCGCCAATCAGCACCATCTCGCCCGGCACCAAGCCTCCGCCCAGCACACGATTGAGCTCGGCCGACGGGAGCTTTATGCGCGGTGTTTCCTCGGCCGAGATTGAGTTGAGCGGCTGTGCCACCGATTTGCCTGCATTGGCTACCGGCGACGGCGAGCGCGAAGGACCTGTGGACACCACCTCTTCCACCATGGTGTTCCATTGTCCGCACGACGGACATTTACCAATCCATTTTGGAGATTCGGCTCCGCATTCGTTGCAAAACCACACGGATTTTGTCTTAATCTTGGCCATAATTGCGTGCTATGAATTGAGAGAGGGTTATTGCGGTGGCAGTGGCTACGTTGAGAGATTCAGATGTGGCTCGTCCTGCCGGATAAGGTGGTATTAGAATGCGACGAGTGACGCATTGCGCCACGCTGTCTGAAATGCCGCGGCCCTCGTTGCCCATCACAATTACGGCAGATTTGGGCAGCTGCGCCGTGTAGATGTTTTCGCCGTCGAGAAAAGTGCCGACGATTTCGGTGTTGTGTAGCTTGCCGAGCATTTCCGGCAGGTTGCCGTAGACCACTTTCACTCGAGAAATGGCACCCATTGTGGCTTGGATTGTCTTTGGATTGAAGCAGTCGACAGTGTCGATCGAGGCTAAAATTGTCTCAATTCCCATCCAATCGGCGGTGCGCATGATTGTGCCCAGGTTGCCGGGGTCTTGTATGCGGTCGAGTGCAATTGTGAGCCTACCCTCCACGTCGTCGGGATTAAATTCGTGTGGGCGGGGTAGGGCGTAGACGGCGATTACGTCGGGCGCAAGGCTCATTGAGGTCATTTCACCCAAGTCGCCGCGTCCGGTTTCGATGATTTCGGCCTTGACGCCGGTGAGCGGGTTTTGCTTAAGCCAATCGGCAGTGGCAAAGATTTTATGAGGGGTAAATGCGTCAATAGTGTCGAGGACACATTTAGTGCCCTCGGCAATAAATTCGCCTGCACGACGCCGTCCCTTGCTTGTGGCAAGGTCGGCAACTGCGCGTTTTACGGCTTTGGAGAGGGGTGTTGACATTCCAAAGATTGAGGATTAGAATTCATATCCTGCTTCGCCTACAAGCTTGCGGTCGTCGGCGATGCTCGAACCTACAGTGGTGAGGAAATCGCCGGTGAGACCACCATTTACGCCCACGCGGAGCGCTTCGAGCTGGATGTCGCGCGACAGACGTGTGCGGCCACCTGCAAAGCGAATTTCAGTGGTGGGGTGAGCAAAGCGGAATATTGCGATAGTATCGAGAATCTCGTCGTCGCTGATAGGCTTGGTGTCTTCGAGCGGGGTGCCGGGAATGGGCGACAGGATGTTTACGGGAATCGAGTGGGGATGGGCTTTGCGCAATTCGAGTGCAAATTCTGCACGTTGGCGGTGGGTTTCGCCCATGCCGATGATACCGCCCGAGCATACTTCAAAGCCGATTTTGCGAGCGGCATCGATTGTTTTGAGTTTGTCTTCGATTGTGTGGGTGGTGCACAATGTGGGGAAGAACGAAGGGGCTGTCTCAAGGTTGCAGTGGTAGCGGCGCACGCCTGCATCCCACAAAGTTTGCAATTCCTCGGGAGTGAGCAAGCCCATAGATGCGCAGGTGTAGATGCCCACGGTTTGCTTCACTTCGCGCAGCATATCGCACATTTTCTTGAGAGCTTCGCCACGCACCGAGCGTCCGCTGGCCACGAGCGAGAAGCGCTTAACGCCATTCTTGTGGTTGTGGCGGGCGGCTTCCATGCATTCGTCGTGCGAAATAATGGGATAAGCCTTGCAGCCGGTTTCGTAGTGGGCTGATTGGGCACACCATTTGCAATTTTCCGAGCATTTGCCCGAGCGAGCATTCACGATTGAGCAAGAGTCGAACGAGCGAGAGCACAGTTTGCGAGTGATTTCAGCAGAAGCATCGCGCAAAGCCTTTGATGGAGCATCACACAATGAATATACTTCCTCATCGGTAAGTTGGCCACCGACCAACACTTTATCTTTAAGCTGCGCAATGTATTCTGCACTAATTGTTTCTGGTACCATATACGAATTATATTAAGGCGCACCTACCGGCATCTGGGATGAGACCGGTAGTGCGCCACAGATGAGCGTAATCTTTAGTTGAAGTCCATTTCGTCGAATCCGCCGGCTTCAAATTCGTCTTCGTTAAACGAGTCGGAGCCGTAGAAATCTTCATCAATGTCGTCTTCAGCGGCAGCTTTGGCAGCTTGGGCGGCCTTAGCGTCGATTTGGGCGTCGAATTCGTCCATGTCGATAGTCTGAGGCGGAGCCTGGCCGAGCGACAAGGTGCACACGGGGTCTTTCAATGTCTTGCCGGTGGTGAGCTCAGTCATCTCCATATACAAGGCGCGGTCGGTGAGATAGTCGAAGACATAGAGTATCTTTTGTCCTTCGTCGTCGATAAAGTCGGCTAAAACGGCATCGTCCATGAGCCATGCATCTTGATCGCTGTCAAGGTCCATATCCTCATAGGTGATTTCTTTACGCTTTTCCCAACCGTCGTCGCAGATGAAAAAAGAGTCCATCATAGTTTTGTCGTAACCCACCGCATCGCAGATGGCGTTTTTTAAGTCAAGGAACGTCGCCTGCGCATCGATTTTAATCTCGCGCTTGAAGTTTTCAGCGCCGTCCGACACAATTCTAAAGTTGAAAATCATATATTTATTATGTCAGTTTAGATCTCATTCATGGCGAAATAACCATCATAGGCCTTTCACACTGCGAAGTTAGTAAAAGAAGATTATAAAATGCAAGAAAAAAGCACAAAAATATTATTCGGATTTTTTGAGTGCCGTATATAACGAAAAAAGCGTCGCTCGGAAAGCGACGCTTGGTGACTCGCACAGGATTCAAACCTGTAACCTTCTGATCCGTAGTCAGATGCTCTA
>CAZRCU010000043.1:0-14544 GCA_964598685.1 uncultured Bacteroides sp. | reverse complement strand
GTGCGTTTATCGGCATAATTTTATAGTTCGTCTATTAAATTTCCGCATATAATGTATTGATTGTAAATTTGCAACAAATTAATTATCCAATAGAGTATGAAACGTTACCTACTGGCAGTTGCAATCCTTGGCACAATCAACACCGGCATCTTCGCCGAGACTTGGAGCTATAACGACTGCCTAAATTATGCGAAAGAGCACAATATCTCGCTGCAAAAGTCGATATTGAGCGAACGCACATCCGACGCCGACCTCGAAGAATCGCAAGCCGCTTGGCTTCCAACGTTGGATTTTGCCACTTCGCACAGCTACAGCAATGCCCCTATGGCCGATTCCAATAAAAACACCTATGGCAGCTCTTATGGCTTCAACGCCGGCTGGACTGTGTGGGACGGCGGCGTGCGCAGCAACAACATCAAATCTGCCAAACTGAATGTGGCAATTGATAGTCTGGCTACCGAAAACATTCGTCGCTCGTTGAAAACCGACTTGCTACAGGTGTATTTCAACATCCTATACGCTCGCGAAAATATCGACATCTGCCAAGAAGCCGTGCAGCTGAGCTACCAACAAGCCGAACGCGCTCGCCAACTCATGGAGGCCGGCCGTTTGTCTAAAGTAGACTACGCCCAGCTTAAATCACAGCTCGAGCAAGACAATTATTCGCTCGTAAACGCTCAGGGCACCTACGACACTCGCCGCATGGAGCTCAAAAAGCTGTTGGAACTGGGCCTCTCCACCGACATCACTCTTGAACAGTTGGATTGGACCGCCGAACAAGTGCTCGCTGCTCTCCCCGAAATCGAGGAAACCTACCAACTTGCACTTGCCACCGACCCCGAAATGGAAAGCTTAGGTCTTGAACGCCAACGCGGCGACCTCAACGTGAAAATCGCCAAAGCAGGCCGTCTCCCCAAGCTCTCGCTTAGCGCGGGCGTGGGCACCGGCTACTATTCTGGCCGCGGCTCATTCGGCACACAGATGAAGCAATCATTCAACGAGAATATCGGCCTGTCGCTGTCAATTCCCATTCTTGACAACAAGAAGACCAAGACAGCCGTCACAAAAGCCAACATCGACATTCTCAACACCGAGCTCGACCAACAATCACGCGAAACCGCTCTGTCGCAAACCGTGGAATCTTGGTATATCGACACTCGCGCTGCTCAGGCTCGCTTCCAAGCCGCCGAAGAACAAGTGTCGGCCGCTCAAGTCTCCAACGACTATGTCAACGAGCAATTCAACGTGGGTATGGCCGTCACTGTTGAATTGATGAACGCTCACAACACCCTGCTCGAAGCCAAGCACTCCCGCCTCCAAGCCAAATACATGGCCATGCTTGGTAAAAAGATGATTGAATACTATCGCACCTCCGAAGTTGTAATGTAAAAAACCATATAATATAAATGACGATGAAACTAAAACACGTTATTGCCGCGTCGCTTTTGCTCGTCTTCGCTTCTTGCTCTAAAGAGCAACACATAAGCATCCAGACCACAAAGGTGTCTATTGGCGAAATCACCGAAACAGTCACCGCCACCGGTACTCTTGAGTCGGTTACTCAAGTTGATGTTGGTACTCAAGTCACCGGCATCATCGACAAGCTCTACGCCGACTACAATTCTGAGGTGAAAAAAGGCGAACTTATCGCTGAAATCGAAAAGACACTGCTCGATGCCGACCTCCAAAGCGCCGACGCAAACCTGGAATCCGCTCGACTCACCTACGAGTATAATCTCGCCAACTATAAGCGTGACAAAGCCCTCCACGATAAACAGCTTATCAGCGACCTCGACTTTGAAACCACCAAAAAAGATTATCAAGTGTCGAAAACAGCCTACGACAAAGCTAAAGCCGACCGCGTGCGCGCTGCCAAAAACCTCAACTACGCTGAAATCTACTCCCCCATCGACGGCGTCGTTATCTCTCGCGAAGTCGAAGTCGGCCAAACCGTCGTTTCTAACATGAACGTAGCCAACCTCTACACCATTGCCGACCTCGACAATATGCAAGTTGTGGGCAACGTGGACGAAGCCGACATAGGCAAAGTGAAAGTGGGCCAATCTGTCACATTCACCGTCGACGCTTATTCCGACGACATCTTTGAAGGCACCATCACTCAAGTGCGCCTCAACCCCACCACCGAAAGCAACGTAGTCACCTACGAAGTAATCGTGGCTGCATCCAACCCCGAGCACAAGCTCATCCCCGGCCTCACCGCCAACCTCACCATCTACATCACTCGCGAGCAAAACGTGCTCACTATCGACAATAAGGCCCTCACATTCGAGCCCCAAGATCAACCCGAAGATGTCGACGTTGCCCGCCCCGAAGACGGCGTTAAAATCCCCGAAACCACCGAAAGCGACCAACGCGTAGTGTGGGTTGTCGACGGCAACAAGCTCGTGCCCACAGTGATTAAGCTTGGCGCTACAAACGGCATGTGCACCGAAATCCTTTCAGGATTGAAAGAAGGCCAACTGGTGGCTATGGACTATAACACCGAGGCCGAAAAAGATTCAGACACCGAAAGCAGCAGCGAAACCAGCCCCTTCGCCCCTCAACCCCCGGGCAAGAAAAAGTAATTAATTCTTGACATCGTTTTTCAACTATCACTTAATGGAATCAAATAAAGCTATTATAAAAGTTGAGAATCTTCGCCGAGATTTCGTTGTCGGTGGCGAGACCGTCCACGCTCTTCGTGGCGTCTCGTTTACCATCAACGAGGGCGAGTTTGTCACTATCATGGGCACCTCCGGCTCCGGCAAATCCACACTCCTGAATTTGCTCGGCTGCCTCGACAAGCCCACCAAGGGCGATTACATTCTGGATGGTAGCTCGGTGAAAAAGATGAGCAAAAACGAACGTGCTTGGACCCGCAATCGCAAAATCGGTTTCGTATTCCAAAACTACAACCTTCTGCCAAAAACCACCTCGGTGGAAAATGTAGAATTGCCTTTGCTCTACAATAGCAATGTCTCGGCCAAAGAGCGCCGCCAGCGCGCTATCAACTGCCTTGAAGCCGTAGGCCTGCACGAACGTCTTTATCACAAGAGCAATCAGATGTCCGGCGGTCAGCAACAGCGCGTAGCTATCGCCCGCGCTCTGGTCAACGACCCCGTTATCATCCTTGCCGACGAGGCCACCGGTAACCTCGACACACGCACATCTTTCTCAATCTTGGTGCTGTTTCAAGAACTCCACGCTCGCGGTCGCACAATAATATTTGTGACCCACAACCCCGAGCTCGCTCAATATTCATCGCGTAATATCGTGCTCAAAGACGGCAAAGTGGTGTCCGACACCTATAATAACAATATCGCGTCGGCACGTGCAGCTTTTGAGGCACTCCCTAAACAAGACGATTGATTATGAGAATACTTAATCTGCTCAAAATAGCGCTCAAAGCGCTTAACAATAACAAGATGCGCTGCTTCCTCACCATGCTCGGCATTATCATCGGTGTGGCTGCGGTGATCACCATGCTTGCTATTGGCCAGGGCTCTAAGAATAGCATCAAGGCTCAAATCTCTGAAATGGGCTCCAACATGATTATGATCCACCCGGGCGGTGACGATCGTGGCGGTGTCCGTCAGAGCGCCGACGATATGCAGACACTTACATTGGCCGACTATGAGGCACTTCGCGACAATGCCAAAATGATTGCCGCCATTTCACCCAATGTAAGCTCTAACGGCCAATTTGTGAATGGCAACAACAACTACCCCTCAAGCGTCTACGGCATCACAGCCGACTATCTTGAAATCCGTCAGCTCAAGGTGAGCGAAGGCTCTATCTTCTCCGACCAAGATATCAAAAATTCGGCTAAAGTGTGCTTGCTTGGCAAAACTGTTGTTGACAACCTGTTCCCCAATGGTGAAAGTCCTCTGGGCCGCGTGGTCCGCTTCAACAAAATCCCCATGACCGTCGTGGGCGTCCTCGCTGAAAAAGGCACCAACTCAATGGGCATGGACCAAGACGACGTGGTGTTGGCACCCTACACCACCATCATGAAGCGCGTCCTCGCCATCGACTATCTCCAAGGCATCTATGCCAGCGCCCTCGAAGAAGATAAAACCGACGACGCTATCGACGAAATCACCAACATCTTGCGCCAAACCCACAAGCTGCGCGAATCCGACGACGACAACTTCACCATCCGCTCGCAACAAGAGCTCAGCGAGATGATGAACTCCACCAGCGATATGATGACAATCCTTCTGGCTTGCATCGCAGGAATCTCCTTGCTCGTCGGCGGTATCGGTATTATGAATATCATGTATGTCTCGGTCACCGAACGCACACGCGAAATCGGTCTTAGAATGTCGATTGGCGCTCGCGGCATCGACATCCTCACTCAATTCCTGATTGAATCAATCATCATCAGTGTCACCGGCGGCATATTCGGCATCATACTCGGCTTTGTGGCCACATGGCTTGTCAATGTAATCGCATCTTGGCCCGTGGCTATCGAAAGCTATTCGGTGATCCTATCGTTTGTGGTTTGTACCGCCACCGGCGTATTCTTCGGCTGGTATCCCGCCAAGAAGGCCGCCAACCTCGACCCCATCGAAGCGCTACGCTACGAATAAAAGTATTAAAACTGTGTAATACATAATATATCCTATTCTAGATTATCGTTTGTCCCTGGTGGCGTTGCCGATTGGTTCGGCAACGCCACTGCTTTTCCACTGATGTAGCATTGTGGAAATGTTGTACTTGCAACAAATTTATACATCTTGAAATGTTGCATGTCGCATGAAAATGTATTACCTTTGCAACAGATAAATATGATTCATTAGCATAACTACTTTCCATTTCCGACCATGAGACACTGGTTATTACATTTCTTTATTGCTTTTTGCAGCTTTGCTATGTCGGGCCAGTCGCTGTATGTTTACAGCACTGAGAGCTTGCCTTCAAATTTGTTCAAGGACGTGGCTAAGGATTCTTTTGGCTATGTCTGGATTGGCACCGAATACGGTCTATCGCGATTCGATGGCGTGAGATTCTGCAACTATTTCGCCGACAATCACGACGGCGCCCTTATCAACAATCAAATCAGAAAACTCTACATCGACAAAAACAAGCGCTTATGGATTGCCACCAATGGCGGCCTCCAATATTGGGATGCAATAAGCCACAAATTTGTGAATGTGCTCGACGATAAAAACAACGGCATCATAGCAAATGCCATGGTCGACACATCTCAAGGCCTGTTTATCCTTAAGACCAACGGCCAAGTGCTCATCTACGATGAAAATAGCGGCAAAGCCGCCAACGATGCCGACCTTAACAAACTGCTAAGCTTGGATTCAGGCTACTCAATGCTCACCGATAAGCACGGCTCGGTGTGGATCGGCACCAATGGCGAAGGCATCGTGAAATATTCACCAGCAAGCCGTCAAGTGAAACGCTATTCAGATGCGCCGGTGGAATCCTCCGACCCCATCTCGGGCTTCCACGAAGGCATCGACGGCACAATCTACGCCGTTATGTGTATGAAAGTGGCCAAATACAATGCCAAAGACGACTTATTTGAGGTGTTGCCATCCGACTATCCGCCTGTTAATATGCGCACAGTGTCGTCGACCGACCACGGCGTTGCCCTGATTGGCACCTATGGCGGCGGCGTGATGTATATCGACGAAACATCGCAAACACTTCGCCACTACAACCTGCCTGAAACTCCCGAATTTAGGTCAAACACATCAAATGTCACCGGCGTGATCATGGACGCCAACGACAATCTGATGGTGTGCGCTTTCCAAAATGGCATAGGTATTGTATCAAAGCAATCGCGCACATTCACCACTCTGCCGATGTCGGGCTTTAAATTCGACAACGGCAAGCCCATTTCATCCATATCCTACCACGACGGAAATGTGTGGGTGGGCCAAGATAGCAACGGTCTGTGGGTGTTTGACAGTAATCTTAACACACTACACCACTATATCGACGGCACCACACCGCTGAGCGTGCTCCACAGCGCCGACGGCAAAATCTATGTAGGCCTTTACGACAACGGTCTGGCAGTAATAGATCCGTCAGGCGAATGGCACCGCCACCCCGCCTTTGGATATGTGCGCATACGCTCAATTGTGGAATACAATGGCACACGCTACGTGGCCGTGTTCAACAAGGGCATCCGCGCATTCGACGTAGCCACCGGCGCTGAAAAAGCCATGCCGCCAATCGACGCCAACAAAGCGATCAATGTGCTCTACCCCGATAGCCACGGCCTGCTGTGGGTAGGCTCCTACAGCGGCATTTACTGCTACGACACCAACAAGGGGCAATATGTGGCAATCCCGAGCAACGAGAAGCTCGGCAACTCGGTGTGCTATTCTATTATCGAAGCCAAAGACGGCACGATGTGGTTTGCCACAACGCTCGGTCTGTTTGGATACAACCGCTCTACACGTAAATATGTGCTTATCGACGAATCTGCCGGGCTATCCAACAGCATTGTATGCAGCATTGCCGAGGATAAGCACGGACGCCTCTGGTGCTCCACATTCCGCGGGCTCAACTGCTACAATCCCAAAACCGGCAAAATCAATAAATACGAAACCGGCTTGGGCCTGTCCGAAGTATCGTATCAGCGCAGCACAGTGGCAAAAACAGCCGACGGCAACATCATCTTCACCAACGACCGCCAAATCGTGGAATTTACGCCCGACCAAGTGTTGAGCAGTGCCACGGAAAAGCTGCCACGGCCGATCCTCACCGAACTTGAAATTTACAGCAACAACAATGTGCAGCATTACGCCGGCAAAGAGCCTATCGAGGGCTGCTACGAATTTAATTTCAGCCACGAGCAAAACACATTCAAACTGGATTTCTCGGTGTTTGACATCAACATTGCCACAAGCCACCATTTGGAATATAGATTAGACGGCGGCGATGTGTGGTCGCCAATCCCCGGCGACGCGTGGACCATATCCCTATCGGGCCTCAGCTATGGCACTCACATCTTGGAGGTGAGAATCGCCGCCAACGACATAGTGTCCGAGACTCTGCAACTGAAGCTAAAGATTGCGCCGCCATGGTATCTGTCATGGTGGATGAAGGCTCTGTGCCTGATATTGGTAATCATCGCTGTGGTATATGCCATTCAATCTTATCGCCGCCACAGGCTCTACGTTGAAAACGAGGATCGTCTGCGCTTCTTTATGGATGTGGCCCACGAATTTCGCTCGCCAATCACGTTGATGCTCACACCGCTCAACAATCTGATGAAGAAAAACGCCGACCCCACCATCAATCGCACCATACAGCACGTGATTCACAATGCCAACCGCTTGCAGCTGCTCGTGAATCAAATTCTCGACATCCGCAAGCTCGACAAAGGCAAGATGACCAGCAACTTTGTAGAAACCGACATCGTCAACTACATCAGCCAAATCACCAAGGTGTTTGAATACGAGGCCCAAAACGACAATATCAACCTGCAATTCAAAACCGATTTACCCGAGCTGAAGGTGTGGGTCGACCGCAATCACCTGGAAAAGATTATCTACAATCTGCTGTCCAACGCCTTTAAATACACCCCGGAAGGCGGTGAAATCACTCTTGAAGTAAGCTCTAACGACGGCAAAGCAATAATCACCGTGTCAGACACCGGCAACGGCGTGTCGCCCGAACAAATGCCTCTGATTTTCGACCGATATTACAAGGTGCCCGGCGAAAATGCACGCCGCGGCTCAAGCAGCGGCATCGGCCTTAACCTATGCCGACAATTGGTAGAAATTCATCACGGCCAAATCACCGTGGGCAATCGCCCCGAGCCCGAACATGGTGCGATATTCACTGTGGCTCTCCCGCTTGGCAATGAGCACCTGCCCGCCAACGAAATTATCGTCCACTCCAAGCAAGCGGCAATGATTTCCCCGATTTTGGTATCTGCCGTCGACGCCATCTCCACCAAGCAAGAAAAAGTGAAATCAGGCATCAAACGCACTTCCTATAGAATCGTAGTGGTGGACGACGACGCCGAGCTGCGCGACTATCTATGCAGCGAGTTGCAGCCCTACTACCACGTGAGCACATGTGCCGACGGCCGAGAAGCTCTCACGAAAATCATCGACGAGGTGCCCGACTTGGTAATCAGCGATGTCAAGATGCCCAATATGGACGGCTTTGAACTGCTTCACCGACTGAAAAACAACAACGTCACCAGCCATATCCCCGTGATTATCCTCAGCTCTGAGACCGAAGCCGAATCACGCGTGACCGGCTTCAACAAGGGCGCCGACGCATATATCGACAAGCCATTCTCGATGGACGAAATGCTCTCGCGCATAGAATCCATGCTAGCCAATCGTCGCAGAATTCAGGGCAAGCTATCGGGCGCCCAAGATCAAGCCGAGCGCACCGTGAATATTCAGATGCAGGATGCCAACGACCAACTAATGGAGGCAATTATGAAATATCTCAACGCCAACATTTCAAATTCCAACATGAACATTGAGATCTTGGCACAAGAGGTGGGGCTGAGCCGCTCACAACTATATCGTCGCGTGAAAGAAATCACCGGCATATCCTGCGGCGAATTTGTTCGCAATTATCGTCTGAATCAGGCAGCGCGACTGCTCAAAGAGAATCCGTCGCTGCAAATTGCGCAGATAGCCTACGAGACAGGCTTTGCCCATCCCACAAACTTCTCCACCACATTCAAGAAGCACTTTGGAGTGTCGCCGGCCGAATATGCCGAGCAACACAAGAGCAAATAAAACATTCCACATAGCGATTTTGGCTGTAGCGTGCAATACTATTTTGCATGCTACAGTTGTATATTGGCCTGTATTACAGTGTTGCAAAACATGGTGCAACAAAATAATAAATGAATGCAACAACTGCGACACGATTTCAAACGTCTAAGCAACGTAAGAATTTAGCACACCGGACAGTCATAGGTTAATTTTGCATCAGCAAACAAAAACCAAATTAATTTAAATCCTTTAATAACATGAAAAAACTGTCCAAATTTTCAGGAATGGTTTTAGCCGTAGCCACAGTGGCCGGCGGCCTCGCCTCGTGCTCGCAAGAAGACACCGGTTTGGTAAAGAATGATGGTCGCATCACATTCACCAGCTATCTGCCCCTGTCGCGTGCCTCTCAAGACGTTCAATCCACACAAATCGCCAATGGCGTGAAAGTAGGTGTGTTCGTTACCGGCACTGACGGTGAATATATCAACAATGGTAATAACAATCTTATCACAGCCGACGGAGCCGGCGGCTTCACTGCCACCACTCAGCTTTATTGGCCTTCCAACGGTTCGGCTAATATCTATGCCTACGCTCCCTACAACAGTGATTGGACCTCGCAAGGCACCAAGACCTTTAGCGTTGCCGTAGACCAAACCACCGACGCTGCATATTTGGCAAGCGACTTGCTGTTTGGCGTGCCCACAGCTAATCCCGTATCTGCTACAGAAAATGCTGTTCCCCTGGTGTTCAAGCACACTCTTTCAAAAATCAACATCAACCTGGTGTCTAACGACGAAAATGTTTCGTTTAAAAATTCGAGCGTTACCATCGTTGGCGTAGCCGGCAAGAGCGCTATCGACCTCACCACCGGTGCTGTTGACGAAGCTTATGCAGAAGGCAGTTCCGACATCAAGGTGGCTGCATTTGGCGAAGAAGAAACCGAATTTAAATGCGCAGGCGTAATCGTGCCTCAGACCGTTAAGGCAGGTGCATTCCTCCTTATCTCCAACGGCGAAAAGGCCTACAGCTGCAGCCTCGCTCAAGATATGCAATTCCAATCGGGCCTTGTATATAACTTCACAGTCACCGTCAACGGCACACAAGCCGACCTCAACCTCGACTCCACAATCACCGATTGGGAAAACGGTGGCACCTCCGACCTCGATCCCGAAGAAGTAGTTCCTCCGGTTGAATATGCAGTGGGCGACTACCTGCTTGCCGACGGCACAATGGTAAAGAAATCGGCCTACACCGATGGTGAAATCATCGGCGTGGTATTCTCTACCACTGTTTCCAACGACGACCAAAGCGAAGGCTACAAAGGCTATATCTTAGGCGTTTCTAACGCTCTCACCAGCGGCGTAGCCGCCTATGGCGTTGACAAAGAAAGCCTCTACACCGAAGCTGCCAAGACCGAAACCCTTGGCGACACTGAAGCCGATCTCAACGGCCTCAAAATCACTCGCTACTATCTCAACACCACGGGCCTTACAATCAGCGACAACTCGGTATTTAAGAAAGCTCAAGGCCTTGCCAAAGTGGAAGCCGACAACATCAGCGAATGGTTTGTTCCCTCTGTTGGCCAAATGATTCAGATCCTCAACAATCTTGGTAACGCCAACATCGCTTTCAACGGCGAAACCACCCACAACGCATTCTTTGCATCGAACGCCGCCGGCGAAGTTAACGACTACTCCGTATTCACCGGCCTCGACAAGAGCACCCTTATTGAAAATGTCTCAACAAGCACCAACGGCAAGCTGAAACTCGGCGACACCGCCACCTATCAGACAGCAAGCTATCGTGGCAACAACTACTGCTACGGTTGGGCTGTAAACTTCAAGGCATCCGACCTCACATTTACCGGTGCAGACGCCGGTTGGGCACTCCAATGCGGCAGCGACATCTCAGCAGCCGGCAAACGTGCAGTGTTCTGTGTCGCTTACAAATAATACAAAGGGTTTGTAAAGCTTTAGTTAGTTAAAACCTCAGGAACGGTCGGCGGCTAAAACAGGGACGTCGCAGAGGCCACCGGCCGTTCCTTACTTTAATAATGAAACACGTGAACTTCAAGAACATAATATTATTAAGCTCAATTCTGCTGACGGCTTGCAGCAGCTCGAAAGACGAGCCGCAAACGTCGGGGAATTTCACATTCAGCGTAGCCAAAGATCAAGACTCATCCTATCCGGTGGCCGACGGTGAAAAGGTGGGGCTATATATTTTTGAAGGGCAAAGTAAATCATTAGTCATTGACAATCTCTGCTTAATTCATGATGGAAACGGCCGCCTATATTCAGAAAGTGAAAATCAATATCCGGCTTTCCAATCAGGAATGTATGTAGTTGCTATTGCCCCTTATAACAACGAATGGGCTCATTCGGATAATGCAGTAAGAGCGTTCTCGGTCAACACCAATCAACGTTCATACAATAATTTCACATCGAGCGATCTGCGTCATGCCTTGCCGGTCGACAACAACCCGATTTCATCATCGAGCGTCGAATTGGCCTTTGCCCACCTATATTCCCGCATCGACATCGAGGTGCTTGATGCTAATGAGAGCTTTGGATTGGCCACAGGCACAGTGCGCGTGTTAAATGCCATCACAGGTGCAATGGTAGAGCCTTATACCGGCTTTGTGGTTGACCGTCCCGACACAGGCAAATTCACTATTTTGCCATACGAGACAGTGCACACATCGCGCCGATTGCTGGCTTCGGTGATTTTGCCTCCTCAATCTTTTGAGGCCGGCGATGATTTGCTGCAACTATCTTGCAGCGGCAAAACGATGACTTGCGGTCTTCCACAAGCCACCACAATATCCACCGGCGAAACACTCTCTCTGCAAATTAACTTGTCGTCGTCAGGAATGGAAGTAGTATCATCCTCTATCTCTGATTGGGAGAATGGTGATAGCTTCTCCTTCACCATCGACTAATGCATAAAAAACGTATTTAATGCCATGAGTGCAAAAAATCTAATAGTTATTCTTTCCTTGCTAATATCGCTCTCGGCGAGCGCACAGACTCTGAAAAACGCGCTTAAATCCGACTTTTTGATTGGCGTGTCGCTAAGCGATAAGCACGTGCGCACCCACGACCGCGCAGCGCGCATTGCCGCCACACAGTTCAATTCTATCGTTGCTGAAAATTGCATGAAAAGCGAGGTGACCCACCCCACCGAAGATAGCTGGAACTTTGAGGCTGCCGACCGTTTTGTGCAGTTTGGAGTGGATAACGACATGGCTGTTATAGGCCACGCGCTGATTTGGCACTCACAATGCGCCTCGTGGCTGTTTGTCGACGACAAGGGCAACCAAGTGTCGCCAAAAGTACTGAAAAAGCGCATGCGCAAATATATCCACACCGTGGTTGAACGCTACAAAGGCCGCATTCTCGGTTGGGATGTAGTGAACGAAGCGATTGAAGACGATGGCAGCTGGCGCCAAAGCCCCTTCTATGAAATTCTCGGCAAAGATTACATCAAGTTGGCCTTTAAATACGCTCACGAAGCCGACCCCAATGCCCAACTCTACTACAACGACTATGGCATGAGCAATCCGGCCAAGCGCGCAAAAGTGGTTGAATTGGTGAAATGGCTTAAAAAAGAAGGCATACGCATTGATGCGGTAGGCATGCAGAGCCACATTGGCATGGACTATCCCTCGTTTGATGAATTTGAGAAATCCATTGAGGCATTTGCAGCCACCGGCGTGAATGTAATGATTACCGAGTTTGACCTCTCAGTGCTCCCCACTGTGCACATGGGCGCCAACATATCCGATCTCGTACCTTATGATGCAGCCTACGATCCCTATTGCGACGGCCTCCCCGTGGAGATAGCCAACGCATGGAATGCGCGAGTTGCCGACTTTTTCAGATTGCTATTAAAACATTCCGACGTGATTACTCGCGTCACCGCATGGGGTGTCACCGACCGCGAATCATGGAAAAATGATTTCCCAATGTATGGCCGCACCGACTATCCCCTACTCTACAACCGCGATTACACCCCCAAGCCAATTGTAAAACAACTAATCAACGGGGACCTTCGTTAATTGAAAACTCCAATAATGCATAATTCTTATATCAAAATATTATTGGTGCTTTTAGCCACAATGTCGTCGGGGACTGCAATCCCCGCTATGGCATCCACCGACTCTGCGACCGAAACTTCGGCCGACGGCAATATCAACGTGTCGAGCGTCATTGTGGACAAAACCGGCGAGCCACTCATTGGCTGTAGCGTCGTGATAAAAGGCACGCATCAAGGCTGTTCAACCGACATTGACGGCAAATTCACTCTACCGGTGAAGCCCAACGCCATTTTGGTGGTGAGCTATGTCGGCTATAAGACAAAAGAAATCAAAGCATCATCCGTCACCGACAAAATCGTGTTGGAAGAGGGCATGATTATGCTCGACGAAGTTGTGGCTGTGGGCTACGGCAAAATGAAGCGCTCTGATGTCACCGGCTCGGTGGTCTCTGTGGGCGGCGACGATTTGCAAACCACTCAAGCATCGACATTCGACCAAATGCTACAAGGCCAGGCAGCCGGCGTGCAGCTCAACCTCAACAACGGCGCGGCCGGCGCATCGTCGAGCGTGCAAATTCGCGGTATCAACTCGCTCAGCTCCACCAACGAGCCTATCTATGTGATCGACGGCTCGATCGTGCAATCAATGAATGGAGCCGACATTTATTCAAATCCCTTGGCCGACATCAACCCCGACGACATCGAGCGCATCGAAATCCTTAAAGATGCCTCGGCCACAGCCATCTATGGTGCACAAGCAGCCAATGGCGTGGTGCTTGTCACAATGAAAAAAGGCCAAGAAGGAAATGCCAAAATCAAGTTCAAAGCTAATTTCGGCTTAGACCACATGCCGAAATATATTGATGTAATGGACCTGCGCCAATATGCCGCTTGGAATCAAGAGGCAAAAATCATGGCCGGTGAATACACCAACAATTTCTTTGCGAGTCCCGAAACATTGGGCGACGGCAGCGATTGGCAGCGCGCCCTCTATCGCTCCGGCTTCAAGCAGGAATACAATCTGTCGGTTAGCGGTGGCACCAAGAGCTACAACTACAACATCTCGGGTAGCTACCTCGACCAGACCGGCATCATTCTCAACAACGACTTCAGCAGATTCACTCTGCGCACTTCTATCAATGTGAAAGCCTATAAATGGCTCGATTTATCCGCCACAGCCAATTTCGGCCAAACCGAGAAAAACACGGGCATGGCCTCGTGGGCTGTAGTGGGCAACGCGCTATATCAAGCGCCCAACATCAGCATTATCAACCAAGATGGTTCGTGGGGCAAAACAGCCGAAAACGACGAATCCACATCCTACACAGCCAACCCGATTGCCGTAACGTCGGTCACCACTCGCCAAAACAGTGTGAGCAGCTTCCGCGGCAATTTCGGTGCCGACATCAAGCCATGGAAATGGCTCACATGGCGCAATGAATTCACCTACGACACCAACACCGACAACTATCGCTATTTGGTGCCGGCCTACGACTTTGGTGGCACACCCAACACCGACGCCACCCACCGCGAAGATAAAACATTCAATAAATATATATCCTTTAAATCTTTTCCTACGGTTCATTTCAAGCTTGCCAACGTGCACGATCTCACCGTTATGGCAGGTATGGAAATCAACAACCGCGTTCGAGATTATCTATATGGACAACGCCTGGGCGGTAGCAACACCGATACATCGCTATCGTCTGGCGACCCGACTCAGGCAACTACACAAGGCTATAAAACAACTACCCGCTACAGCTCTGTGTATGGCCGTGCATCATATTCCTAC
>CAZRCU010000042.1:0-14726 GCA_964598685.1 uncultured Bacteroides sp. | reverse complement strand
CCATGCGGGGGCCACATTCTGCGGGCACGGGTTGAATTGCCTTCAGCGCTTCTTGCTGCTCAGCTGTAAGTTGGATGCCGGCAAACGGGCCGCCTTGTTGGCAGCATTGGCAGCCTGAGCCTTTGCAGCATTGCTCGGCATTTTGGCCGTTGGTATTGTTGTTTTGTGCCATAGCAGGCAGGCCGACTATAGCGGCGATGGCGAGAGCCATGGTTAGAATTTTGTGCTTCATAATTCAGTAACTTTTAGGTTTATATTGTTGTTATTTTATCATCGTTTGTTTCTAAGACAAGCGGTCTCTGCAAAAGTTTAAACCCATACGTCGTTATTTAAATTAACTTAACGCCATTACTTCTAAATGTTAACCGGTTTGGTCCACAATCCTCGCCCAATTTGACACTTTAAATTTTTTTTATTAGCTTTGCCTAAAATTCCCAACTATGGAAGATAACAATTCTATCATATCATTAATTCAAGGCTCAATTCGTAGGAATTGGGAGCATCAAGCCCTCACCGATTTCCAAGGCGTATCTTTCCAATATCGCGATGTGGCCCGCAAGATAGCTAAGCTACATTTATTATATGAGAAGGCCGGTTTAAAGCCCGGCGACAAAGTGGCCCTGTGCGGCCGTAACTGCGCCCATTGGGCCGTGGCATTTCTTGCCACAATTACCTATGGTGCTGTGGCTGTGCCCATCTTGCACGAATTCAAGCCGGATAACATCCACAACCTGGTAACTCACTCCGATTCCAAGCTGCTATTTGTCGACGCTGCTATTTGGGAAAATCTTGATCCAGATAGCCTCCCCGGCCTGAAAGGTGTGCTCAAAATCGCCGATTTCTCATTAATTTTGTCGCGCAGCGACCGTCTTGCCGATGCTCGCGCCAACCTCAATCGTCTATTTGGCGAGCGCTATCCCGAGCGCTTCACTACCGACGATGTGGTTTACTCAGAGCCTAATCCCGACGACCTGGCCCTTATCAACTACACATCAGGCTCGACAGGTTTTTCCAAAGGCGTTATGCTCTCGTATCGCAACGTGTGGTCGAATATTCGCTTTTGCCTCGACAATATTTCATTTATGAAGCCCGGCGACGGCATGATTTGCATGCTGCCGATGGCCCACATGTATGGCCTTTCAGCTGAGATGCTTCACACATTCTGCCAAGGTTGCCACATCTTCTTTCTCACTCGCACCCCGTCGCCCAAAATCATTATGGACGCCTTTGCGACGGTCAAGCCCAAGCTGATTATCACCGTGCCTTTGATTATCGAAAAGATTATCAAAACTCGCGTGTTCCCTATGCTCGACAAGCCCCTGCTCAAGCTGCTGCTTAAGGTGCCATTTGTCGACGAGCATCTTCTTGGCAAAATCAAAGAAAAGCTTGCCACTACCTTTGGCGGTCAGCTCCACGAGCTCATTATCGGTGGTGCCGGCCTAAATGCAGACGTGGAGACATTCCTCCGCCGTATCAAATTCCCATTCACTGTGGGCTATGGCATGACCGAGTGTGCCCCGCTTATCGCATATGCCCCGTGGGATATTCAGCGTCCGGTGGCTTGCGGCCGTATCGTAGACCGTATGCAAGCGCGCATCGACTCGCCCGATCCCGTCAACACTCCCGGCGTGCTTTGGGTTAAGGGCGACAACGTGATGAAAGGCTATTATAAAAATTCCGAGGCTACCGAAGCTATTATGCGCGATGGCTGGATGAACACCGGAGATATCTGCCAAATGGATGCCGATGGATTCCTCTACATTCGCGGTCGCGACAAAAATATGATTCTCGGCCCCTCTGGTCAAAATATCTACCCCGAGGAAATCGAGCAGAAAATCAACAATCTCCCCTATGTGTCGGAAAGCCTGGTTGTAGACAACAATGGCCGCCTCACCGCCCTTATCTATC
This sequence comes from uncultured Bacteroides sp., assembly GCA_964598685.1. GTDB lineage: Bacteria > Bacteroidota > Bacteroidia > Bacteroidales > Muribaculaceae > CAG-873. Next base: position 12,818 of record CAZRCU010000042.1, on the reverse strand, counting down.
CCGACTTTGAAAACGCCTCAAAGGCCGGTGTAGAAGCTTCGGCAATCGAGCAGATGATGAACGACAATATTAAGCAACTCAATTCCGAGCTTCCCGGCTACAGCCAAATCGCTGCCGTAAAAATCCAGCACGAAGAATTTGAGAAGACTCCCAAGCGCTCGATCAAGCGCTATCTGTATCAGCACTAATAAATAATTGTATAAAAAATTGAGCCGCCCGAATGAGCGGCTCAATTTTTTATGGTAGAGTAGGGGGGGATGTCTGATATTACCAGATTACTACTCGTTCTGATTCCGGACGGAACATCTTATCACCTTCCTTGATGTTGAATGCACGGAAGAAAGGCTCGATGTTGCGCAGCGAAGCGTTCACACGCCAGCGGCCCAGCGAGTGGGGGTCGGTCTTGGTGCGTTTCAGAATTTCAGCTTCGCGGATATTGCCGGCCCATACGTTGGCGTAGGCCAGATAGAAACGTTGGTCGGGGGTGAAGCCGTCGATCACTTCGCCTTCGTTGCCTTGGCCCAGTGCGTTGTGATAAGCAGTGTATGCTACGCGCAGACCGCCTTGGTCGGCAATGTTTTCACCCAATGTGAAACGACCGTTTCCATGAACGCCGGGGGCAACTTCGATTGCGTCGAATTGAGCAGCCAAGCCGTCGGCAAATTTAGTAAATTCCTCGGCATCGGCATCAGTCCACCAATTAGAGAAATTACCATTTTTGTCGAATTGGCGACCTTGGTCGTCGAAGCCGTGAGTCATTTCGTGACCAATCACCACGCCGATTGCGCCGTAGTTTTCGGCATCATCAGCATCGGGGTTGAAATAAGGAGCCTGCAAAATGCCTGCGGGGAAGCAAATTTCGTTGGTGGTGGGGTTGTAGTAGGCGTTGACAGTTTGCGGCGACATCAGCCAGCGAGCTTTATCTACAGGTTGGCCGTAGTCGGCAAGATTGAAGTTTTGATTATAGATGATAGCGGCTTGCACATTTTCCCAATACGATTTCGACGGGTCGATGGTGAGCGATGAATAATCGCGCCAGGTGTCGGGATAGCCAATCTTCACAGTGAAGGTTGATAATTTTTCAAGAGCTTTGGCCTTTGTGACGTCGCTCATCCAGGGCAGAGCCTTGATGTGTTGGCCGAGAGCCACTTGAAGATTCTTAACCAGTGCCAGCATCTTAGCCTTAGCCTCGGGCGGGAAATATTTTGCTACATACAATTCGCCGAGAGCCTCGCCAAGCATATTGTCGGGAACGGCCAGTGCACGCTTCCAGCGCGGCTTTTGCTGCTTAACGCCCGACATCACGCGGCCCATCTCAAATTGAGCATTGACAAAATCGTCGCTCAAATATGATGCTGCCGATGCGATATAGCCGGCGGTAACATAGTCGCGCAGAGCTTGCTCGGAATACGAGCCAAGAATATCGTTGACAGCTGCCAGCGATTTGGGCTGACCAACAATCAGAGTGTCAATCTTGTTGATGCCTTGCTTTGCGAAATAGCGGCGAAGATCCACGTTGGGATATTGCTTAGCCAAGTCGGCCATCGACATAGGATTGTATGACGCAGCAGGATCGCGCAACTCCTCGCGCGACATTGCAGCCTTGGCAAGTGCTGTCTCGATGTCCATCACATTGCCCACCAGGCGATAAGCCTGCTCGTCGTTATAGCCAATCAAGTTGGCCAATGTGTGCAGATAGTTGCGATAAGCCATGCGCACCTCTTTGGTGTTTTCGGAATCCTCGATATAATAATCGCGGTCGCCAAGGCCAAGGCCGCCCTGCATCCAATACATAGTGTTTACATCCACATTCAGCATATCGGCCTCTACGTATGTGCCGAAAAATGCATCTACACCGGGCAATGTAGCAATTAAATCAACGATGCCGGCGCGAGGAGTTGAAGCGATGCGACGCAAATCAGCAGCCAGCGGTGCTGCACCCTCGCGATTCAATCTCACTGAATCCATGCCCAAAGCATAGAAATCAGCAATCTTTTGTGCATTTGAGCCAAAAGGCTCGTTTGCTGAATTTAAGCCAAGCACCAGCTCGCGCACTTGCGAGCGGTTGAGTTCTGCAAGACCATCAAATGTGCCGTAGCGTGAATATTCATCGCTCAGTGGGTTGGCTTTCATCCAGCCACCACAAGCATACTCATAAAAATCTTCACCCGGCGCAATAGCGGTGTTCAGATTAGCAGGGTCGACACCGCGAGGGACATCGGCCGCAGCTCCAAAAGCAGTAAGCATTGTCATTGAAACAGCTGCAAATAATACTTTCTTCATATAATTTGAATTTTTAACTGCTGCAAAGGTAGTGAATTTTTTCAAGATACCCTAAACTGAACGCGAAACGCGCGGTGCTCTCATCTCCGTGGCATATCAAAGATTTTTTGTACCTTTGTGGGTTGATTATGAATATTTACCCCAACACGATAGAACAGAAAATCGGCTTCGATGCTGTACGCCACATGGTGGCCGAGCGTTGCTCCTCGCCATTGAGTGTCGAAAAGGTTGAGGCAATGCAATTTATGGACGATTTTGAGGCCATAGTTTGCAGCCTTGAACAAGTGGCCGAATTTAAATCAATACTTGAGGGCGACGACGATTTTCCCTCGGGAGGCATTCGCGATATTACAGCAAGATTGAAGGCTATTAGGCCCGAAGGAACATTCCTGACGGCGGCAGAGCTGGTGGATCTTGGTGTGACGCTTGCCACGATGGCCGATGTGGCTAATTTTTTCACTCGCCATCGCAATGATGAGGGCGCAACGCCTTATCCACGCTTGGATGAATTGGCAGCCGATTTGATGGTGTTTCCGATGTTGGCAGCTGCTATCGGCCGCACCGTCGACCGCTGGGGCGCTGTAAAAGATACGGCATCTGCCGAACTTGCCGACATCCGCCGCAAGCTTTCATCAATGGGCGGCACCATTAATTCTGTGATGCGTCGCGTGATTTCCAAGGCTGTGAGCGAAGGCTATCTCGAGGCCGATGCCACTCCATCGGTGCGCGACGGCCGATTAGTGCTGCCTGTGGCGCCTATGAATAAGCGCCGCATCCCGGGCATTGTGCACGATGAATCAGCCTCGGGCAAGACGATTTTTATCGAACCGGCCGAGGTGGTGGAAGCCAACAATCGCTTGCGCGAGCTGCGTATGGACGAGCATCGCGAAGAGGTGCGCATTCTAATTGCCCTCGCCTCGGAATTGCGCCCGCACCTCGATTCGCTCCTTGATAGTTTCGACCTCCTGGCCACTCTCGACTTTATTCGCGCCAAGGCAGTGTTTGCCGGCGACATCGGCGCTTGCATGCCGCATATTTCTAATGAGCGTCAGCTGGAATGGTATCACGCTTGCCACCCTGTGCTGCAAGAGAGTCTGAAGCGTCACGACAAAGAGATTGTGCCTCTTGATATTACGCTCACCGAAGAAAAGCGAATTTTGGTGATTTCCGGCCCGAACGCCGGCGGCAAATCGGTCACATTAAAGACAGTTGCTATCGTGCAATTCATGGCACAATGCGGCTTGCTGCCTCCGGTCTACGACAACTCGCATTTCGGCATTTTTGAAGGCATCTTTATTGATATTGGCGACGACCAGTCGATTGAGGACGATTTGTCCACATATTCATCCCACCTGCGCAATATGCGCTATTTTCTGTCGCATGGCAGCTCGGCCACACTGATGCTGATCGACGAGTTTGGCGCCGGCACCGAGCCGCAAATCGGCGGCGCTATTGCTCAAGCGTTGCTGGCCGACTATAATTCCAAGGGCATGTGGGGCGTAATCACCACCCACTTCCAAAATCTGAAAAAATTTGCCGAGGAGACCCCCGGATTGGTCAATGGATCAATGCTCTACGACCGCCAAAAGATGAAGCCGCTTTTTGCGCTGTCGATTGGCAATCCGGGCAGCTCATTCGCAATTGAGATCGCACGCAAAACCGGGTTGCCCGATTCTATCATTGCCGCTGCATCTGAAATCGTTGGCAGCGATTATGTGAATCTCGATAAATATCTGCTTGATATTGCCCGCGACCGTCGCTATTGGGAGAATAAGCGCCAGCAAATCAAGCAAAAAGAAAAGAAAATCGACGATGTGCTGGCTCGATATGAGGACGATGCCGACACTCTGCGTCGCCGTCGCAATGAAATTATTGCCGATGCACGCGAGGAGGCTCGCAAAATCCTTGACGGCTCAAATGCCGCTATCGAGCGCACTATCCACGATATTAAGCGAGCTCAGGCCGACCGCGAGCAGACACTTGAAGCTCGCCGCCGCTTGGCCGACGAGCGCCGCGCTTTAGCTGAAAATGCGCCCACTGAGCATCCAATGATTCCCAAGACTCCGAAGCGCAAAAATCAGCCAGCCAAGCCGGCCGCGGTGGCCAAGCCCACCAAGCAATTGGCCGTTGGCGACACAGTGGTGCTTGATGGTGGCGGCACTCCCGGCACAATCGAGGCAATTCGCGGCAAAGAGGCTGTGGTGATTTTCGGGCATCTTCACACCACTGTGAAGCTGTCGCGCCTGAGCCCTACACTGAAAAAGCCCTCGAGCGGTGCCACAAAAGCCGCTTCATTGGTGTCGGTGGCCACTTCCAATGAGAGCCGCGAACGTCAGCTCCATTTCAAGCCTGAAATAGATGTGCGCGGCATGCGCGTCGACGAGGCCATCCAAGCGGTGACATATTTTATCGACGATGCAATCCAATTCAGCGCGGCGCGTGTGCGCATTCTTCATGGCACAGGTACCGGCGCACTTCGTCAGTATATTCGTGAATATTTATCCACTGTGCCGGCCGTATCTCGCTATGCCGACGAGGACGTGCGATTTGGCGGCGCAGGCATTACAGTTGTAGAGTTTTAAGTTTGCAAAATGAAAGAGACTAATCCATCGGCGTCGCCTCGGCTGCTCTGGCAGCTGTTCACGACATTTATGAAAATCGGTGCTTTCACCTTTGGCGGCGGCTGGGCCATGATTTCAATTATCCAGCGCGAGGTGGTGGAGAAACATGGCTGGATTTCCAACGAAGAATTTCTCGACCTCTTGGCCTTAGCTCAATCGCTCCCGGGCATTTTGGCTGTGAATATCTCGGTGGCTGTCGGCGATAAGCTCCGCGGCATGCGCGGCAGCGTGGTGTCGGCTTTGGGCACCATTATGCCTTGCTTTTTGATTATCCTCACTATCGCAATATTTCTCACGCCCGAACTCATCACCACCAATCCGGTGCTATCGGCAATTTTTAAGGGAATTCGCCCTGCTGTCGTGGCTCTGATTGTGGCTCCGGTGATTACATCGGCTCGAGCTGCCAAGATCGGGTGGACCACCGCTTGGATTCCTACGGTGGTGGCTCTGCTGATATGGTCGAAATGGCCGATTGTGTCAAATCCGATTTTGTTTATATGCATTGGCGGATTGGTGGGCTGGCTGCAGCTGCGCTCGTGCCGCCGCTCAATTGATAAGAAAGGAGGCGAGCAATGAGCATCTACTTGAAATTAATCTGGAGCTATCTGAAAATCGGGTTCTTTGGCTTTGGCGGCGGCTATGCAATGCTCTCGCTGATTCAAAATGAAATAGTCACACCGGGCTGGATTACGAATAAAATGTTCACCGATATTGTGGCAATCTCGCAAATGACGCCGGGCCCTATCGGCATTAATTCAGCCACATATATCGGCTACTCAGCGCCGATTAAGGCCCTCGGCGCGGGCACATCTCCGCTGTGGGGCATTCTTGGCTCGATTATTTGCACGCTGGTGGTGATAATTCCTTCATTTTTGCTCGTGCGCTATGTAGGACGCTATGTGCGCCGCCATCGCAGCAGCCAGGTTATCGAAGGCATTTTCCGCGGTCTTCGTCCCGTGGTGATCGGCCTTATCGCCTCGGCCGCCCTATTATTGATGAACGGCGAAAATTTTGGCTACACATCCACCGATGTCACAATCAGCATAGTGATTGCGCTGGTCACTCTCGGCCTTAATTTATATACCAAGATACACCCTATATTTATTATATGTGCTGCCGGATTGGCCGGCTTTATAATTTTCTGATGAATAACAACTACGATGAAATTATCAATTGGCTGTTTGAGCAGGTGCCGATGTTTCAAAACATTGGCTCAGGCGCCTACAAGCCGGGCCTTGACCGCACTTTGCAATTGAGCGCTGCCTTTGGCTCTCCGCACACAAAATTGCGTGCTATTCACGTTGCCGGCACCAATGGCAAAGGCTCCACCGCCTCGACTATCGCAGCAATTCTCACCGCCGCCGGCTATCGTACAGCGCTCTACACCTCGCCCCATTTGGTGGATTTTCGCGAGCGTATCCGCATCGACGGGCAAATGATTCCGCGCGACGAGGTGGTGGGTTTCATCACCCACTTCCGCCAACGTTGCCCCGATTTGGAGCCCTCATTCTTTGAGCTTACCACGATTATGGCTTTCGATTGGTTTGCTCGCAATAATGTAGACTATGCCGTGATTGAAGTGGGCTTGGGTGGCCGCCTGGACTCTACAAATATCATCACTCCGCTGCTGTCGGTAATCACTAATATTTCTCTCGATCACACCGCTTTGTTGGGCCACACGCTCCCCGAAATTGCCTCGGAAAAGGCCGGCATAATCAAGAGGGGCATCCCGGTGGTAGTGGGCCGCGCAGATGGCGATGTGCGCTCGGTGTTTGCCCGCCGCGCCGCCGAGTGCCAAGCTCCAATCGACTTTGCACAGGACGCTCCGGCATATTCCGAAGCAGTGCATGGCGACGACGCCATACTGTATCGCGGCACTCGCTGGGGCGATATTAAGTCGCAACTCACGGGCGATTGCCAGCTCGAAAATGCCAACACTATTCTTCACGCCTTGGCTCAATTGCCATTCGATCTGCCGGCCGATGCAGTGGCCAACGGATTCGGCCACGTGCAGCAACTCACCGGATTGATGGGCCGCTGGACCACCGTCGCCACCGCTCCTCGCGTGATATGCGACACCGGCCATAATATCGGCGGTTGGGAGTATTTGGCACCGCGTCTCACCAAAATCGCCGCCGACCACCGCCTTCACGTAGTGATTGGCTTTGTGAGCGACAAGGACGTGTCGTCTATAATGACGCTCCTTCCGTCAAATGCCAATTATTATTTCCCCACGCCGTCGGTTAAACGAGGCATGCAATCGGCAACGCTTGCCGCTACTGCTGCCGAGCACGGCATCGTGGGCAATCATTACGACTCTGTGGCCGAGGCATTCTCTGCCGCAAAGGCTGCCGCATCGCCCGACGACGTGATTTATGTGGGCGGCTCCACTTTTGTAGTGGCCGATTTTTTGAATATTAAATAGAAATTGTAACTTTGTAAGGCTTTACTTCTTTAACCTTATTTCTAAGATGTCAGTTAAACAACTTTTCATTTCGCTACTTGCCTCTGTGACATTAAGCACCGCCACCGCGCTTGCCGAAAACCCCAAGCGTGAATTCCGCGGCGCGTGGATGCACACTGTATATCAAGAGCAATATCACAAGCAATCTACCGAACAAAATAAAAAATATCTGCGCGACCAGCTGGATAAACTCAAGGCTGCCGGAATCAATGCCGTCATATTTCAGGTGCGCCCGCAATCCGATGCATTTTACCCCAGTGAATTGGAGCCGTGGAGCCGATTTCTCACAGATGGCGGCGCAGCGCCTGTGCCCGCATGGGATCCGCTGCAATTTATGATTGATGAAGCGCATGCACGCGGCATGGAACTTCATGCATGGCTAAATCCTTATCGTGTCACCAGCTCGGTCAAGCAAACTTTGCCCAAAAATCATATCTACCATAAACATCCGGAATGGTTTGTGCGCTACGATGGCAAATTGTATTTCGACCCAGGACTGCCCGAAAGCCGCGAATTTATCACAAAAGTGGTTATGGATATTGTCAGCCGCTATGATGTGGATGGCATCCATTTCGACGATTATTTCTACCCATATCCCGTGCAGGGCAAGGACTTCCCGGATGATTCCTCGTTTGCTAAGTATGGCAACGGCATGAAGCTGGCCGATTGGCGCCGCCACAACGTAGATTTGCTGATTGAGGGGCTGCATGAAAAAATCGCGGCTGCAAAGCCTTGGGTGATTTTTGGTATCAGCCCGTTCGGAATTTGGCGTAATAAATCTTCCGACCCACGTGGCAGCGACACCAATGGCTTGCAAAACTACGACGCTCTCTATGCCGACGTGCTGCTTTGGGCTCGCGAAGGCTGGATTGATTATCTGCTGCCTCAGCTTTATTGGGAACTTGAGCACAAACGCGCTTCATATCTCACCCTCGTGGATTGGTGGAATAAAAATGCCGAGGGCCGTCATATGTATATTGGCCAGGATGTAGCCGTCACTATGCAAAAGCCCGACAATGTGTCGGACGAGCCCACACAGCTACGCCATAAGGTGAATCTGACTCGCGCTGCCGAAAATATCGACGGCAATTGCTGGTGGCCGGGCTATTCTGTCACTTCCAACGTTGGCGGCATTGCCGACTCGCTCGCTCGCGATCTGCAATCTACTATCGCTCTGGTGCCTGAATATCCCTGGATTAGCAAGGAAAAACCGGCCGCTCCGGTTGTGAAGCTGTCAGGCCGCACACTTTCATGGCAAGCTCCTGCCGCTGCCGGCACGGCTTCGGATGCCGTGAAATATGTGGTGTATCGGTTCGACTCAGAGCGCGAAATCGACCTTGACGCCTCGGATGCTATTCAATCCTTGCAGTGGACCACAAGCTACACCGCCACCTCCCCGGGTGTCTATGTAGTGACCGCCCTCAGCCGTGTAAACACAGAGTCGGAACCTACTAAAATTAACGTAAAATAAAGTTGTGTAGATGCCGTTAGTCACTATAATCGTACCGGTTTATAATGTCCAACAATGGCTTGGCCTGTGTGTGGATAGCATTATGCGTCAAACTGTAAGCGATTGGCGATTGATATTAGTTGACGATGGCTCAACAGATAAATCGTCGGAAATTTGTGACAACTATGCTTCTAAAGACAAGCGCATCAGCGTAATACACAAGCAAAATGGCGGACTGTCATCTGCGCGAAATGCCGGATTAGATATAGCTACAAGTGAGTTTGTGGTTTTTATTGACTCGGATGATGAGGTGCACCCCGAATTAATTTCATTATTGCTCAAGATGCAGTCGTCAACCGATGCTGACATTTGTTCAGGCAATACCGTCTACCGAAGCAGCTACAAATTCAAGCCAATAGTTGACGAACGCTTTGTGGAATATTCGCCGCAAAAAGCCATTGAGACGACGTTATATCAACGCAATGGCCTATTAAATTCGGCTTGCAATAAGTTGTATAAACGCAAACTGTTTGATGGTTTACGCTTCACAGAGGGTATTGGCTATGAAGATCTTGACCTATTTTATAAGGTCTATGCCAAAGCCAATAAATTTGCATTTTCACGGCAAGTTACATATCTATATCGAACCAATCCGACGAGCTATATCAACACATGGTCGAAATCGCGCCTCGATGTGTTGAATGTTGTTGATAAAATTGTTGATTATATGGCTGTTAATGGTGACGCGGCGTTGCAGAAAGCAGCATCGGATCGCCGATTTAGTGCCAATTTCAACATATTTAATCTTGCGACAATTAATAGCGAGAGAGCGGTAGCCGACAGATGTTGGCAGGTAATAAAAGAGAGACGCCTCAGCGAATTGGTTGACCCTCGCGTTAGAGCTAAAAACAAAATTGGAGCTTTCACCGCCATCTTCGGCAGAAAGTTTACGGAGCTAATAATCAAATGGGCTACAAAGTAATCACACTGACAGGAACTGATTTTGAGAAGCATTGTTTGCAACTCGAAACGATTGTCTTGGCCGACTATCGCCCCGATCTTGTTATAGGCATACGCACCGGAGGCTTACTCGTTTCAGAAATCATTTTTAAGTACTGCAAGCATGACGAAATAACGCTGCGTCGCCCTACATCGGCAGGTAAAAACAAATTACTTCACCATTTGCTCAAAGTATTGCCTTACAGTGTGCTTGATTTATTGCGCATTATTGAATCGGTTATACTAGATAAATGCTGCTCGCATAAGCCGCGCACAGGCGGTCTCAACATTCCGGAAACCGTTAAGGACGCAACAAAAATACTCATTATCGACGATGCGGTGGATAGTGGCGCCACGCTGAAGGCGGTGGTGGATGCTGTCAGAGATGCAGCTCCAAATGCTGAGATATGCTCGGCCGCAATTACAGTGACAACCGCCCACCCGTTGATTATGCCTGATTATTGTCTTTACAACAACCATACGCTAATACGTTTCCCATGGTCGATGGATGCAAAAAAATAGTGGTCGTAGACCTTGATGGCACATTGGTTGATGGCAACACATTGGCTATCTACCTATCTGTGGGGTTTCGCTATCTTGCCAAGCAAGGCCGTGTCGACAAGGCTGTGGCCGTGGCTGCGCTGGTGGTGGCACGTAAATTGCGATTGATTTCTCACCATACAATGAAATATAGCGCCATATCGCTTATCGGGCGCGATGGCGAGATGCTGAAACAAGTGGCCAAGACGGCCACGTCAAAATTCAATGCCGAGGTGTCGCGGATGATAGCGAAATATCGTTCGGATGGCTGTGAAGCGTGGCTCGCTACTGCGGCCCCCGCATTTTATGCGCGGCTGCTTTGGGACGGAGTGCTGATAGCGTCGCCCGACGGCGGCCCTGATTGTGCCGGCACCATTAAGCGCGATGCTGTCTATGCGTGGGCACGCAAAAATAATGCAGAGATTTGCACATTTCTCACCGACCATTCCGATGATTTGCCGCTTGCCAAGGCTGTGGCCGATGATGGCGGACGGGTGGTGCTTGTGAATCCATCACCGCTCACGTTGAGCATATTTGAAGCTGCAATTCCGGACGAGGCGCTAAGCAAGCTCTGATAATTCCAGCCAGCGCAATTCCTTTTCGTCGAGCAAATCCTTGATTTCTTCGTAGCGTGCCGACAAGGTTGCCACGTCGTCGAGTTGCTCGCCCGAGTTGAATTTAGCCTCAAGATTAGCCTTTTCTGCGTTAAGTTCATCAATCTCGGCGGTAAGCGATTCAAATTCTTTGCGCTCTTTAAACGACATTTTGGCCTTGCGCTCGGTGCGTTGACGCTCTTGACGGGGCTTTTCGGCGGTGCGCTCTTTAGCGGCTTCGGCCTCTTTGGCGGCTCGCCACTCGGCATATTCGCTATAAGTGCCGGGAAAATCCTTAATTTGGCCGTTGCCCTCCATCACCAGCAGGTGGTCCACTATATTATCAAGGAAATAGCGGTCGTGGCTCACCACAATCAGGCAGCCCTTAAATTCGGTGAGATATTCTTCAAGAATGCCCAATGTCACGATGTCCAAATCGTTGGTGGGCTCATCGAGAATCAAGAAATTAGGCTGGCGCATCAACACAGTGGCCAGATGCAGACGGCATAGCTCGCCGCCGCTCAATGTGTGGATATATTTCTGTTGGTCGGCAGGCGAGAATAAAAATCGGTTCAAAAATTGCATGGGCGAGAGCTTGTAGTCGCCGGTGTCGATTTCCTCGGCAATTTCAGTGATAGCATCCACCACGCGCTTCGACGCATCAAATGCAATGCCATCCTGGCTGTAATAGCCGAATCTCACGGTTTGGCCCACATTCCAATGCCCGCTGTCCACCGGTATTAATCCTTGCAGCAGCTTGATAAAAGTGGATTTACCCACGCCGTTGGCGCCAATCAAGCCAAGCTTTTCATAGCGCGAAAATGTATAGGTGAAATCTTTCAAAATCACCTTGTCGCCAAATGATTTGCAAATGCCCTCGGCCTCAAAGATTTTTGAGCCTATATACGACGCTTTTACATCAATGTCGACATTCTTTTCGGGGCGAATGCCTTGACGCTGCTTCTCTTTGAGTTCGTAAAACGAATCAATGCGATATTTAGCCTTGCCTGCGCGAGCTTGCGGCTGACGGCTCATCCATTCTTGCTCGCGACGCAAAGTGTTGCGCACCTTGGCCAGCTCGGCGGTCATAGCCTCGATACGCTCGGCACGGCGGCGCAAATAGTAGTCGTAATTGCCGTCGTAGGTGTAGATTTGGCGATTGTCTATCTCGATAATATGATTGCAGATGCGGTCGAGAAAATAGCGGTCGTGAGTCACCATCAGCAATGTCATACGCGAGCGCTTCAGATAAGCTTCAATCCACTCAATCACAGCAATATCCAGGTGGTTGGTGGGTTCGTCGAGAATCAGCAAATCAGGCTCGCGCATCAACACCGACGCCAGCGCCACGCGCTTGCGCTGTCCGCCCGACAGAGTATCAACATGAGCCGATAAATCAGTGATATTAAGCCTTGTCAGCAATTGGCGCAGGCGGTCTTCATAATCCCAGGCGCTATGACGATCCATCAAGTGCACAGCCTCCTCAATACGGGCATTGTCGCCCGAAGACATTGCCTCCTCATATTGGCGCACGGTGGTGGCAATCGGGTCGTCGGACTGCAATGCGGCATCGGCCACCGTAGGATTACCCTCAAACGTTGGCTTTTGCTCAAGATAGCCCACCTTGACGCCGTTTCTCCAAGTGATTTTGCCCGAGTCGGCATCTTCTCTGCCGGCAATAATCGACAGCAAAGTCGACTTGCCGGTGCCGTTTTTCGCTACGATGCCCACTTTATCACCCTCGTTGATACCAAAGGTGATACTATCAAAGAGCATACGGTCGCCATAGCTCTTGGTAAGGTCTTCAATCTGCAAATATGGATTCATAATGCAAAATTAGCGATTTTCCCCCTCCAAGCCAAATTTCA
>CAZRCU010000041.1:0-14992 GCA_964598685.1 uncultured Bacteroides sp. | reverse complement strand
AACTTTGGAGTTTTAGGATAATTTGGCGACCTTTAAGCACAATTGTTTGACAAATTGGGCAAAGTTGGCTATTTTTGCATTAAACAAACCGGCCTAACTATCGGTTTATATTACATAACTACGCCAAATCATATTTAAAATACATAGAAATGAGGTTACTCACCTTAATCACATTATCCATGGCCGCTACCGCTGCGCTCACAGCCCAAGAAGCCACTGTGGGCTTGGATTCGTGCCGACACATGGCGCTGCAATCCAATAAGCAGCTGATGATATCGCGACAAAAAATCGACAAAGCGCACTACCAAAAGCAGGAAGCCTTTGCCGCTTATTTGCCGGCACTCGATTTCAACGGCGGCTACACCTACAATCAACGCAAGCTGTCACTTTTTGATTCCGATCAGCTGCTGCCCACCAAGACTTTCAATGCCGCCACCGGCTCGTATGATTTCAATCTGGTGACCAATCCCGCCACCGGACTGCCAATCACCACTGCCGACGGCCAATACATTCCATCCACCGTGGCTCTGATTCCCAAGGATGCCATGACATTCGACATCCACAACGTGTTTTTCGGCGCGCTCACACTCACTCAGCCGGTTTTTATGGGCGGAAAAATCGTTGCGATGAATCGAATCACTCGCGATGCCGAGCTTTTGGCCACCGAAATGCACAACAGCGAGGCTGAAAACGTGATCTACGCGGTAGATGCAGCATATTGGCAAGTGGTGTCGCTTAAGGCCAAGCACGAGCTGGCCGTGAGCTATGTAAACCTGCTGGATTCGCTCTCCCACAACGTGCATCTGATGTATGATGAAGGCGTATGCACCCGCAGCGACGTGCTCAGCGTGGATGTGAAGCTAAATTCAGCACAAGTCGACCTCACTCGCGTAGAGGATGGATTGGTGCTGAGCCGCATGGCACTGGCGCAAGTGTGCGGACTACCCGTAAACACCACATTCACCCTTGCCGACGAGGGCACCACCAATGCCGAGCTCACCGCCGAAGTGGCCACAAGCTACAATATGGAGGATGTGTATGCTCGCCGCAGCGACCTCGAAGCATTGCGCCTTGGCGTGGAAATCGCCGGCCACAAAAAGGACGTGGCACGTGCCTCGATGATGCCTACTCTGGCCGTTGTAGGCGCCTACTCGTTTTCCAACCCCAACATGTACGACGGCTTCAAGAAAAATTTCAAGGGCGCTTTCTCGGTGGGAGCAGTGCTGTCGATTCCGCTATGGCATTGGGGAGGCAACTATAATAAATATCGCGCAGCCGCAGTGGATGAAACCGTGATGCAACTTCAATTGGAAGATGCTCGCAGCATGGTGGATTTGCAAGTGCAGCAAGCCGCATTTAAGACCTCCGAAGCCTATAAGACCTACACCACCGCCACCGCAAATCTGGCCAAAGCCGATGAAAATCTGCGATGCGCAGGCGTGGCATTCTCTGAAGGCATGGCCACCACCGACAATGTGCTTGAAGCTCAAACCGCTTGGCTGAAAGCCCACTCAGAGCACATCGACGCGCTTATTGATGTGCGTCTGTGCAACGTATATCTCTCGAAATGCCTCGGCACTCTTCACTAATCCTCGAAAAAAAATAACAACGATATGACCGATAACAATACAGAACTTACGCCCGACCAGCGCAAGGCCAACAAATCGCTTCTCATCACCATGAGCGTGGTGGTGCTGATGGTCGCAATCATTGCCATTATTGGCTTTTTATGCCTCAACCGCCCCGCAGATATAATCGAGGGCCAAGTAGAGGGCACCACTGTGAGAATCTCAGGCAAATTGCCCGGGCGCGTGGTAGAATTTTATGTAGAAGAAGGCGACACTGTGCACGCCGGCGACACCCTGGTGCGCATCCATTCATCAGTGGTTGAAGCGCAACTGTCGCAAGCCGAAGCCATGGAAGAAGTGGCACGCGCTCAGAATCGCAAAGTCGACCACGGCACACGCGCTCAAATCATTCAAGCTGCCGCCGATATGGTGGCGCAAGCGCAAGCCGCAGTGACCATCACCAAAAAGACCTACGAGCGCATGGAGCGCCTGTATAGCGAAGGCGTTGTGTCGGAGCAAAAACGCGACGAAGCAAAGGCTGCATACGATGCCGCCGTGGCCGCACATGCCACTGCGCAGAGCAATCACGCATTAGCCCTGGCCGGTGCTCAACAAGAGGACAAAGAATCCACCGCCGCATTGGTGCAAGCTGCCGGCGGCAGCGTGGCCCAAGTGGAGGCTGTGCTCGACGACAGCTACCTCGTGGCCCCGTGCGACGGCACAATCGACCAAATCTATCCCGAACCGACCGAACTTGTGTCGATGGGCACTCCAATAATGAGCATTCTGAAGGCCGACAAGCGCTGGGTGACATTCAACGTGCGTGAAGAGCTGTTGAAAGACCTCGCTATCGGCAAGGAAATCACAGTGATGGTCCCCGCTCTGGGCAAAGACATCAAGGTGAAAGTGTATTACATGCGCGATATGGGCTCGTATGCCATGTGGAACTCCACAAAGGCCACCGGCTCATGGGACAGCCGCACATTCCAAATCAAGGCTCGTCCGGTGGAAGCTGTAGAAGGCCTTCGCCCGGGCATGTCGGTAGTGTACAAATACTAATTTGAAGATGGCTAAATTAGGATTCCGGCAGACGGTGCGCCGCGAAATCGGACGGCTCACATCACGCTACACATATCTGTGTGCAATGGTGTTGCTGCCGGTGGCGATGGTGCTGTTTTTCGTCGGATTACTCGAGCCGGGGCTGCCACTTAAGGTGCCGGCCGCAGTGGTCGACATGGACCACTCCAAGCTATCTCGCACAGTGACACGCTCGCTCAACGCCACCGAGCTGATTGATATTACAGACAAGGCCGAAAGCTACGACAAGGCCATGACGATGGTGCGGTCGGGCGAGATTATGGGATTCTTTGTGATTCCGAGTAATTTCGAAAAAGATGCCATTTCGGGTCGCAAGCCCACTTTGGAATATTACGATAATCTATCGTTTTTCGTGCCCGGCACATTGGCCTTTAAGGGCTTTAAGACTGTGGCTGTCACCACATCGGCCGGTATCGTAAAAACCACCCTGACATCGGCCGGCATGCCCGACGAGTCGATAATGCCGATGTTGCAACCGATGACATTTTCCAACCACCCAATCGGCAATCCGTGGCTAAGCTATGCGATATATCTGTGTCCGTCGTTTATATTCGGCACATTTGCACTGCTGATAATGCTGGCAACCGTGTTTAGCATCACCTCAGAAATCAAGCATGGCACATCAATCGAATGGCTAAACGGCGCCGGAAATAGAATCAGCGTGGCATTAGTCGGCAAGCTGCTGCCCCACTTCGTGATCTGGAGCGTGATGGGACAATTTGCGTTGGCTGTAATGTTTTGCTGGTGTGGCTTCCCCTGCGGATCGCTTGGATGGCTAATGGTGGCGATGGAGCTGTTTGTAATAGCAGCTATTGCAGTTGGGGTGCTGTTTAGCTCGATATTCCCCAACCCGCGCCTGGCCTTCACGCTATGTGCGCTATTTGGCATTCTATCGTTTTCGTTCACCGGATTTTCATTTCCGGTGCAATCAATGTATGGCTCGATAGCAATATTTTCATATCTAATGCCGGTGCGCTATCTATTTTTGATATATCTGACGATGGGGCTCAACGCCTTCCCGCTATATTTTGCGCGATTATATTTCGTGGCTCTTATAATCTTCCCGTTTGTGGCAACATTGCTAACTTGGAGATTGAAACGAGCTTGCATGAAACCGGTGTATGTTCCCTGACCTTACAAGAAAAGAAATGTCAAACAAAAATACAAAATGTGGATTTAAGAGTTGGTTTAGCGACCTGAGCCACACCTTTGCCGCCGAGCTTCGCGCAATATTCGGCGATATGGGGGTGATGCTGTTTTTCTTTGTGCTGCCGCTATGCTATCCCATTGTCTACACACTAATATATTATCCGCAGATTGTCACCGAAATGCCGGTGGCGGTGGTGGATAATTCGCGCACGGAAATGTCGCGCCGGCTGGTGAGAAGCATCGACGCATCGCCATCGGTAAAAATATATCAGTATTGCAATGATATGTCCGAGGCCAAGGCGCTTTTCGCCGAAAACAAGGTATATGGCATCGTGGAAATTCCGAGCGATTATGAGCGGAAAATCCAACGTGGCGAGCAAGCCACAGTGCCGTTCTACGCTGAAATGAGCTTGCTGCTGCGCTATCGTGCATTTTTGTCGGCGCTCACCGAGGTGCAAATGAAAGAGGCAACCGAGGTCACCTCAACTCGCCTGCAAGCTATCGGCGCGTCGTCGCTTGGAATTGGCGGACTGCCGGTGCAGGCCCACAACACATTTATCGGCGTGCCCGGACAGGGATTTGCATCGTTTATTATGCCCGGCATCTTGATATTGATCGCACAGCAGAGCATCGTGCTGGGCATTTGCATGCTGGCAGGCACGTCGCGCGACCGTCGTCGCCGCGGACTGCGCGACCCGCGCAACATCCCGGGGGCATCTGTGACAGCCACAATATGGGGCCGCACATTTGCCTACACGCTGATTTATATCCCGATGATCATCTACATGACCCGCTGGATTCCCGAAATATTCAACCTGCCACACCTGGGCAGTCCTGTGGATTATCTGCTGTTTGTGTTCCCACTGCTATTGGCATCGTCGATGTTCGGGCAGACAATTCAAGGCTTTTGCAGCGAGCGCGAGAGCGCATTCATCGTGGTGGTGTTCACCTCGGTGGTGTTCCTGTTCCTATCAGGATTGACGTGGCCGCGCTATGCGATGAACGGATTCTGGACATGGCTTGGCAATGTGGTGCCGGCCACATGGGGCGTCGACGGCTTTGTGCGCATCAACTCCAACGGAGCGTCGCTCTTTGAAGTACGCCACGCCTACGCAGCGCTATGGCTGCTCACGGCCGTGTGGTTTATCGCCTCGTGGTGGGTCGGAGCACGGCAAAAAAAGCTTAATTAGCAAAAAATTACAGAAAAATTTCTTTATTAAGATAATAAGCATTAAATTTGCGAACTATCTCATGAGAAATACTAGCATAATCATTTTGATATGGAAACAAAGAAATTAAAACTCCGCGACCTTACGCTGCGAGACGGACAACAATCGCTATTTGCTACCCGCCTGAGCCAAGGCGAAATTGACAAACTGCTACCCCTTTACGAAAACGCCGGCTTCTACATCATGGAAGTGTGGGGCGGTGCGGTGCCCGACTCGGTGATGCGTTATCTCGACGAATCGCCCTGGAATCGCCTTCGCTCGGTTTCTAAGGTTATGAAAAACAAGTCGATGCTGTCGGCACTCTCACGCGGACGCAACCTCTTTGGCTACGTTCCCTACCCCGACTATGTGCTGCGCGGCTTCTACGAAGAAGCTATCAAAAACGGCTTGAACGTAATGCGTATTTTTGATGCGCTTAACGACATCGACAACGTAAAGGAATCAATCAAAATGATTAATGAGCTTGGCGGCGTGGCCGATGGTGCCGTATGCTATACAGTCGACCCCAAAGCCCCAGAAGCTCCAAAGCCCGGATTCTTCGCCCGCCTGCTTGGCAAGAAAGCTGAAGAACCGCAAAAGGTGTTTACCGACGAATATTTCGTAAACAAGGCAAAAGAAATGGAACGCCTGGGCGCAAAAATCATCACATTGAAGGATATGGCCGGCTTGGTGACTCCTTCTCGCGCCGCTTCGATTATCTCGAAGCTGAAAGCAAATGTGAAAGTGCCCGTCGACTTCCACACCCACTGCACCCCGGGTTATGGCTTGGCATCATCGCTGATGGCTATCCTGAATGGCGTGGATATTCTCGACACAAATATTTGGTGGTTTGGCGGCGGCTCGGCTGCTCCTGCCATCGAGCTCATCTATATCTTTGCCCAAAAGCTTGGCATCGAGCTTGAGGTGGACATGAAGGTAGTGGGCGAAATTCGCGAACGCCTGTTGGGCGCACGCAAATCGTTGGCCGACTACGACCTGCATAAAGACGATATGCAACGTCCGTTCGACCCGCTGAACGATACCCTGCCCGCCGAGGTGGATGCTCAATTCGACGCAGCTATCGCAGCTGCCAAGGCCGGTGATGAAGAAGCATTGCTCAACGCTTGCCACGCTATCGAGGCATATTTCGGATTCCCGAAACCCAACGAGACTGTGAAGCATGCCGAAGTGCCCGGTGGCATGTACTCCAACATGGTGGCACAGCTGAAAGCCCTCAAGGCAGAAGACCTGCTCAACGATGCTATGGCTCTGATTCCTATGGTACGCCGCGATGCAGGCTTGGTGCCTCTGGTAACACCTACCTCTCAAATTGTGGGCGCACAGGCTGTGAATGTGGCTCTCGACCGCAAGAAAGGTCAACCCGACTACTCCAACTGCTCCAACCAATTCATCTCGCTTGTCAAGGGTGAATATGGCCACACTCCTGTAGCAATCGACCCCGCATTCCGCGAAAAAATCACCGGTAGCGCAATCGAAAAGCCCTACGACGTCACCACATATAAAGCTCCTGAAAATCCCGTGCTCGAAGACCTGGGCTGCAAGCTGGCTACTAACACCGAGGAAGAGCTGCTGCTGGCATTGCTGCCAAACGTGGCCAACGGCTTCCTGAAACGCCGTCGCCAAGAAGAGCAAGCAGCCAAGCAAGCCGAGGCCAAAGCCGAAGAAGCCAAGGCCGAAGAAGCTGCACCTGTAGAACCCATCACCGGTCCTACATTAAAAGCACCGATGGGCGGACGCGTGATTGAACTGCGCGTGAAACCCGGCGACGTTGTAGCCAAGGGAGATGTGCTGCTCGTCTACGAAGCTATGAAGATGGAAAACGACATCAACTCGGAAATCGCAGGCACTGTAAAGCGCATCTTTGTAGCCCCCGACCAAGTGGTTGGCACCGACGAAATACTGATTGAATTCGAATAATAACCTTTTACCGACAGATGACAGGCTGCGATAAAGTTCGCAGCCTGTCCTACTTTATCATAATTGCCATGATCACATTTATCTGCTGCTTAGTGGCATTGGTGGTTGCCTATTTCACATACGGCAAATATCTGGAACGCCAAGCCCTCGCGAACGACAACAACACCACTCCATGCCACCGCATGGCCGACGGAGTGGATTATATAGAAATGCCCCGATGGCGCGTGTTTTTAATACAGCTGCTTAATATAGCCGGTACAGGCCCTATTTTCGGAGCCATCTTGGGAGCGTGCTTCGGCCCGGCAGCCTTTTTGTGGATTACGCTGGGAGGCATCTTTTTCGGAGGCATGCACGATTTCCTATCAGGCATGATGATAGTGCGCGCCGACGGACGCTCATTGCCTGAGGTGCTTGGGCAGTACCTGGGCCGAAATGTGCGCTATTTTGCGCGAGTGTTCTCGGTGGTGCTGCTGGTGCTTGTGGGCGCTGTGTTTTTGCTGACGCCGGCGCAATTGATGGCCTCTCTGGTCAGCAGTGTGTCGCAAACAGGCTGGGTGTGGATAATTTTGATTTACTACATCGTGGCCACAGTGTTGCCCGTCGACAAGGTGATCGGAAAATGCTATCCCGTGTTTGGCGCAGCCTTAATCATAATGGCTGTAGCTCTGTTTGGCGTATTAATCTTTGAAAATTATCACATCCCCGAGCTCACCACATTGCACAATTTCATGCCCGACACCAATGCAATGCCACTTATCCCCACTCTGTGCATCACAATTGCTTGCGGAGCAATCAGCGGCTTCCACGCCACACAATCGCCGATGATGGCGCGCTGTGTCGACCGCGAAAGCCAATGCCGCTCGGTGTTCTATGGCGCCATGATTTCCGAAAGCATTATTGCACTGATTTGGGCAGCTATTTCAATGGCATTTTTCGGCGGCATCAGCCAACTTAATGATGCAATAGGCCAGCACGACGGCAGCGCTGCATGGGTGGTAAACACCATCTCCAATACCACTCTGGGCCGCGTAGGGTCGATATTAGCGATTCTCGGCGTAGTTGCAGCGCCAATCACATCGGGCGACACAGCATTTCGCTCTGCGCGCCTTATTATCGCCGACATGTTCAATATCAGTCAAAAGCCGATTGCCAAACGATTTATGATTTGCATTCCGCTATTTATCGTGGGCTATTGCATTACACAAATCCATTTCGACATCGTGTGGCGCTATTTTGCATGGAGCAATCAAGCACTAGCCACTTTTACACTTTGGGCCATTTATAAGTGGCTGCTAAAGAGTGGCAAAAATGTGTATATAGCGCTGATTCCGGCCGTAGCAATGACTTTTATTGTGACATCGTTTGTACTTATTTCCGGACAATTCTTCGGCTTCGGCCCTACATGGTGGAGCTACACCATCGCCGCCGTGATGACAATAGCCATCACCGCCACCATCATCAAGAAGTGAGCATAAAATACAACCGCCCGCGATAGGCTATTGCAATCGCGGACGGTTGTATATTTGCTGATAAACTTATTTTTGTCTTATAGATTGCTCGATAATTCCTTTATCAACGGCCATATCGAGTATCTTTTGCAACAATTTATCTATCTGTTTCTCATCCGTAAAACACTGAGCTCTAAACTCACTTAACGCAGTCTGACTAACAGGCATATCTTCAGGGGCTAAACCTAAAAAATACTTATAAGCCAAATTACATCTTACTTCTTCTATCAAAGCGGCATCAGATAGAGTGGTAAGAGCCTGTAATACGAGATATTTCAGCAGTTGAATCCGGTCGACATTTTGAATATCCGAATTATCGGAATCCTTCGAGACCAATTTATCATATACGCAGCTAAAATCTATCTCATCGGCAAAGCGACGCAAAAAATGATCTCGCGGAATTAGCCTATCGTAGAGTTCCGAGTATGAGCTACAATTCATTGTTTTATCGTTTTTCAAGCATGGTGCTTATCAGTTCATCACATGAAATCCGGCAGCGGTGAGTGCTTTGCGGATTTGGTCGATGTGGCCGTGGTCGCGCGTTTCAAGCTCAATGCGGATCGAGCATCCATTGATTTCAGTGGTAGAGTTGATGCGCTCGTGTGTCACAGAAATCACATTGCCGCCTTGGGCTGCAATGACGTTGAGGACACCGGATAGTTGGCCGGGCTTATCATAAAGGTCGATAATGAATGTGTAGTTGCGACCGCTCTTTGAAAGGCCGCGAGTGATTACGCGGTTGAGCATATTTACGTCGATATTGCCACCGGAAACCACACAGACCACTTTCTCGCCTTCTTTAATCGGAAGCTTGCCAAACATCACGGCAGCGACAGAGACTGCGCCGGCGCCTTCGGCCACCACTTTTTGTCGTTCCATAAGAGCGAGGATAGCGGCAGCAATTTCGTCGTCGTTGACGGTGACAATTTCATCTACGTATTGGCGACAAAGCTCATAGGTGAGGTCGCCGGGCTGCTTTACTGCAATGCCGTCGGCTATAGTGGATACGTTGTCGAGGTGGATTTTTTCGCCTTGGTGGATTGAACGTTCCATCGACGGAGCGCCGGTGGCTTGTACGCCGTACACCTTAACGTCCGGGCGGAGTGTTTTGATGGCGAAGGCAACGCCGGCTATCAGACCTCCACCACCGATTGGCACAACTACTGATTGCACGTCGGGCAGCTGCTCAAGGATTTCAAGGCCAATGGTGCCCTGTCCGGCAATTACTTTGGGGTCGTCGAATGGGTGGACAAAGGTGTAGCCTTTGCTATCACGGAGCTCGATTGCCTTGGCATAGGCGTCGTCGTAGACGCCCGGCACGAGGCACACTTCCGCGCCATAGCCCTTGGTGGCTTCTACCTTGGAGATAGGAGCACCTGCGGGAAGGCAGATAAGTGATTTAATGCCATTATGGGTGGCGCCGAGGGCCACGCCCTGAGCATGATTGCCGGCAGAGCAAGCAATCACGCCGCGGGCTTTTTCCTCGTCGGACAGTTGCGAGATTTTATAGTAGGCTCCACGTAGTTTGAACGAGCCTGTGAGCTGAAGGTTTTCGTTTTTAAGAAACAGCTCGCAATTGGATGTAATGGCCGGAGCCGGAATGACAGCAGTTTTGCGAGCGACGCCCTTGAGAACGGCGGCAGCGTTAAAAATCTCGCTGATATTAAGAGAATTGTCTTTTGACATGTGGATGCTTACTTATTGGCAAGTTGCATACCCTTGGCAATTGCCTCTTCGTTGAGTGGAATAAGATGGTGGTGGCGTTCGGGGAGAGTCTTGCGCAGAGCCTTGACGACAGCAGGAGTGTCGACAACGGGGCGCTTAGCCAAGAGCGCACCAAGCAGAATCATATTATAGGTCTTGGAATTTTTCATTTCCAAAGTGGCTTCCATAGCCTCGACAGGCACAACGTTGATGTCGGTGCGAGTGGGAAGGTGGTGGATGCCATAGGGGTCGTAGATAAGAGTGCCGCCGGGCTTAACCTTGCTTTCAAACTTATCAAGACTTTGCTGATTTAGGACCACGGCGGTGTCAAACTGATCCAACACGGGCGAGCTGATTGGAGCATCGCTGAGGATGACGGTGACATTGGCTGTGCCGCCACGCTGTTCAGGGCCATAGGCGGGCATCCATGTCACTTCCAGGCCGTCCATAAGGCCGGCGTAGGCTAAGATTTTGCCCATCGAGAGGACGCCTTGTCCGCCGAATCCGGCAATGATAATTTCTTCTTTCATCGGTGTTAGGATTAAATGTTTTTAAGATCGCCGAGGGGGTAGCGTTCAAACATGTGTTGAGCCATCCATTCGTTGGATTTGGCAGGAGACATTTTCCAGCCTGAATTACAGGTAGAGACGACTTCAACAACAGAAGTTCCTTTGCCGGCGAGAGCGTTTTCAAAGGCTTTTTTGATAGCGGCCTTGGCCTTGCGAACGGCGGCAGGGGTGTGAACTGCCTGACGAGTTACGTAGCAAGTGCCATCAAGCGGAGCGAGAAGCTCGCTGATGCGCAGGGGATAGCCATTGAGGTCGGCGCGACGGCCATAGGGGGTGGTGGCGGTCTTCATGCCAAGCAGGGTGGTTGGAGCCATTTGGCCGCCGGTCATGCCGTAGATGCCGTTGTTGATGAAAATAATAGCGATGTTTTCGCCACGGTTGGCGGCGTGGATTGTTTCGGCGGTGCCGATAGCAGAGAGGTCGCCGTCGCCTTGATAGGTGAACACGAGGCGTCCGGGATTGAGACGGCTAAGGCCGGTGGCAACAGCCGGAGCACGGCCGTGGGCAGCTTCTACCCAGTCAACGTCGATATAATTATAGGCAAAGACGGCACAGCCTACGGGAGCCACACCGATGGTTTTGTCTTCGAGTCCCATTTCGTCGATAAGCTCGGCAATGATGCGATGAACAACGCCATGCGTGCAGCCGGGGCAAGAGTGGGTGTTGCGCTCGTCGAGCAGGCGCGGGCGAGCATAGACTTTATTCTCGGGTTTGATAATTTCTTCCGGTTTCATGGCAAAGCTCATTTAATTTCAGGAAAATGCTCTTTAAGGGCGTTAAGCACTTCGCCCGGGTTGGGAATCATGCCGCCCATACGGCCGAAGTGGTAGACAGGAACACGACCTTCGACAGCGAGACGAACGTCTTCAATCATCTGGCCGGCGTTGAGCTCAACTACGAGCATGCCTTTGACCTTGGCAGCCAAATCAGCAATAGCTTGAGAGGGATAAGGCCAAAGCGTAATCGGGCGAATCAGGCCGATTTTGATGCCGGCTTCACGAGCGTCTTCAATCGCTTTGAGGCAAATACGGGCAACAGAGCCAAAGGCAACGATGAGATATTCGGCGTCGTCGGTGTGATATTCTTTGTAGCGCACCTCGTTGGCCTGGATTTTAGCGTAGGTCTGCTGGAATCGGATATTGTTTTGCTCCATCTTGGGCGATTCGAGCTCGAGCGAGGTGACAATATTGCGATGTCCGCGACCATTTTTGCCGGTGAGGGCCCAGGGGCATTGCTTGGCAATCTCCTCGTCGGTGCGACGAGGACGGAAAGGCGGGAGCACCACTTTTTCCATCATCTGGCCCACGATGCCGTCGGCAAGAATCATGGATGGTGTGCGATATTTAAAGGCTAGGTCAAAGCCGAGGCCTACAAAGTCGGCCATTTCCTGCACAGTGGCTGGAGATAGCACGATAAGATGGTAGTCGCCGTGGCCGCCGCCCTTGGTGGCTTGGAAATAGTCGGCCTGCGAGGGCTGGATGGTGCCGAGGCCTGGGCCGCCGCGCATAACATTAACGATAAGGGCAGGGAGCTCTGAAGCGGCGAGGTAGCTGATGCCCTCTTGCTTGAGGCTGACGCCCGGGGATGATGACGAGGTCATAACGGCTTTGCCTGACGACGCACCGCCATAGACCATATTAATAGCGGCTAATTCGCTTTCGGCCTGTAGGACCACCATGCCGGTGGATTCCCAAGGCATTTCTTCTTCGAGAGTTTCGAGCACCTCTGATTGAGGTGTGATGGGGTATCCAAAATAGCCGTCGACACCATAGCGAATGGCGGCGTGAGCGATGGCTTCATTACCCTTCATCAATCTGATTTCTTCTTCCATGGGATTTACAGGGGTTATGAGTTGTTTTGCATAACGCGATAAACTTCAAAGCAACTGTCCGGGCACACCATAGCACAAGAAGCGCATCCAATACATTTGTCGGGATTAGCAACATAGGCAAAGTGGTAGCCACGATCGTTTACTTCCTTGGGTTGGAGCTCCAATACATCACACGGGCAAGCCACGACACACAGTTCGCACCCTTTGCAACGTGCCTGATCAATTGTTACAGCTCCTGCAACTTTTGCCATAAGGACAGATTTAGAGTTAGACGATTCAGAAGGTAGACACACCCTTAGGTGTGTTTGTGTTGCAAATATAGTGTTTTTTTTGCGCTATATCAACAAATAGTGGCGTGTTTTTTAAAAAAAGTCGGGCATGAGTTGCTTTCGTCAAAGCACTCATGCCCGTGATGGGGGTAAAAATGCGCTATGCGCAGATTACTTCTTACCGCGGTTGCCGTAGCGGCTCATGAACTTATCAACACGACCGGCGGTGTCAACAAGCTTTTGCTTGCCGGTGAAGAAGGGGTGAGAAGCGCTGGTGATTTCAAGCTTTACCAGGGGATACTCCTTACCGTCTACGGTGATAGTTTCGCGAGTAGCGATGGTCGAACGTGTGATGAAGATTTCTTCATTCGACATATCTTTGAACACAACTTCGCGATAGTTGGCGGGATGGATGTCTTTTTTCATTGTTATAACGTTATAGCTTTAATTGTCAATAGAGTGTAGAGCGGTGGTAGGGCGCTCTGTTCGTAATGGCCTGCAAATTTACAACTTTTTATCGAACTGCGCAAGATTTTTTGATAAAAATGAAAAGCATCGTCGGCGCAACGTCGTTGGATATTAGGTGATTCGCTACGAAAGAGCGATGCCAAGGGGCGTCGCTCTTTCGATGTATGGGGCCATTACCCGTGGTGCCTATGAGGCGTGATTAGAACGGGAGATCTTCGGTGTTATCGGCTTGGGGCACGAATGGTGGAGGGGGCACAGCACCGGGAGCAGCGGCAGCTTGAGCGGGTGCAGGAGCAGCTGCGGTGAGGGGCTCGGCTTTCCAACCACGGATTGATGTGTACCAACGGCCATTGTATTCGCGGCTTTCGATGTCGAAGCTCAGACGAATATCGTCGCCAACGTTTAGAGGATATTGATCGGCCTTGTCGCCAAAGAAGTCAAATGCGATTTTACGAGGATAATTTTCCTTGGTTTCAAGCACATATTCTTTAGTTTTCCAAGGGTTGCCGGCTTTTGATTGGCCGGAACGTTCACCGATGAAAACGATTACTTTTCCTTCTACTTCCATAATGTTTTAATGATTAAAGTTTGATTGCAAAGTTAACACAAAATAGCGTTGAAAACAAATTTAATTTTCAATGTGATTGGCATTATGGCCAAGAAAGGCCACCCGGGGGCGGCCTTTCTTATGCTATGTAAACTATGGATTAGTTGAGAGCGCGAGTGAGGTTGAAGCCTGCAAATTCGAGGTCGTTGCGAGCAGCGGTGGCCAGCGAAGAGTCGAGGCGGATAGCTTGGCGCAGGTTGGTATTGAGCATTTGCTCGTTGTTGGTGCGAGCGCCAAGGATAGCCATCAGATAGTAGGTGGTGGCGTCGGGAGTGTTAATACCGGCGAGAGTCTGCTTAGCCTTGCTGTAGTCTTTGGTGAGGATTTGAGCGAGGGCGGCGTTGTTGGATTTAGAGTCGCCGAAAGCGCGAACGGCAGCAGCGTTGTCACCTGTCTTGAGGTAGTAAACGCCGAGGGCGTCATTGAGTTCGCTGACACCCGCAGCAGAGCCAAAGAGTTGGTTAGCCTTGTCGTAGTTGCCTTTTTGGAGTTCAATGAGGCCAAGGTTCATGTTGGGCTCGTTGTTAGAACCTGCTAAAGAAGCGGCTTTGCGGAAAGAAGATTCAGCATCGCTGTAGTTTCCTGCTACGTATTGAGTAAGACCGAGGTCGTTCCAAGTGCGATAGTCGTTGGGGAATTGCTTTGTAGCAGCCTTGTAGATGGTCTGGCGAGTAGCGTTGTCGTCGGTAAGAGTAGCAGAATAGAGAAGTTCGTCGACGGTGAGGGCTGCGGGATTTTCAGCAGCGAGAGTGCGGAGTTCTTCGTCGCTCTTGCCAATCACGTTGATAGAAGCTGTGATGCGAGAGTAGCGGAGTTGGGGCAGGATTTGGTCGGCGAGTTGTTCAAAGACGTTAGAAAGGTTGCGGATTTCACGTTCGCGTTGTTCGGGGTCTTTGTACATAGAGAGCTCGCTGAGGATAAGGTCCTTATCCTGGATGTTGCTTTGAGCAACGAGAGTTTGGAAGCCTTCCCAGTCTTCAGCAGTGAAGTTGGCGGGAACTTCGCCAAATTCGGTGAATTTGTCTTTTTTGAGCTGGCTGCTGAGAAAGCCCTTGGCGCTGTTTTCGCGTTGTTC
>CAZRCU010000040.1:0-15011 GCA_964598685.1 uncultured Bacteroides sp. | reverse complement strand
GGGGATGTGTGTGTTTAGAAGTTTACTTTGGTGGCTTTGCCGTTTTGGAGGCGGATATAGATGCCGTTGTCGGGGTTGGCCACGCGCACGCCTTGGAGGTTGTAGTAGATGGCGTTGTTGTCAGATTCGGCTACGATGCTTTCAATACCGCTGATTTTGCCGGTTTCGGCATCGAGTTTCACCTCGCCAAGGTCGAGAGCTTCACCGCGCACGGTTACGATTTTCACGCCGGCGGCGCGAGATGTGGTGTCTTTCACAGCAAATTTGTAGATGGGTGAAATTACCACGTCGACAGATTCAGCTGCTGCGTTGAGTTGCTCTTCGGTGAAGTGGATTTGGCCGTCGATCACGGGTACATCTTTAATGTAGTCTTCCACTTCGATATAGTAAATGCCGTTGCCAAAGTTGAGCACGTTGCAATTGTGACCGCCGGCGCTGATGGCTTCGAGGTCGTAGATAGCAGTGCTGGATGCAGCTACATACACGCGCAGGTGCACGTTGACCATGTCGGAAGTGGCGGCATAGGCAAATTCATTTTTTGATTCGTCGGTTGCAACTTCAACACCGATTTCAGGCAATTCGAGAGCTACGTCGTAGCGGCCGATTTCTTCGCCGTCGACAACGGGCGACACTGCAAATTGCGAATTAAATGCGAATGGCAGATATTCAATGTAGAAATCGCCGTCTTCGCTTGATTCAAGATATTGGCCGTTGACGTAGAGATTGTATGATTCAACGTTGGTCGATTCGCTGAGCACATCGTTGATTGAGAACATCACGTGGATTGCGTTGACTTTCTCACCGTCGATTTCTTCAATTTGGTGGTCGGCAGTGGTGCTTTCAGCGTTGATCTCAATGGGGTTGTACACCGTGGCATTGATTATGGTGGTGTCGGATAGGGCGGTTTCGCCGTCGAGGAGTTCCGAGTCGGTGAATTTGTATTTGCCGCCGGCGGTGATAGCCAAGGTGTAGGGCGAGTTGTAGTAGGTGGCTTCGGTTTCACCGGGTAGCATCACGCCAACCTTTGAAGCGACCTTTGAGGCAACTGTGATTTTAGAGCCGGTCATAAAGTTGCCGGTGGTGGTGTAGTTGCAGTTGACATAGTCGTAGCCGAATTCGATGGCTTGGCCATCGTTGTTGGTGATGTCAAGTTGCTTACCCTTGGTGACGGCTTCATATGTTACTATAATTTTGGAGATAGCCTTGCCGTTGGAGCTTGGGGCAACGATGTCGACAGACTGTGCGCGGCCACTCCAAAATAAGCCTGTTGTTCCACCGATAGTGAAGGCGGTGCTGGTAGCTTCGATTTCGATATTAGTGATAACATAACCATCGTTGGCGGCGACGGTCATTTTGCCGGTATAGAAACGAAGACCATCAGAATATAGGCGAATGCCCGAGCCGGAGCCGTTAGTGTAGGTGAGCGAAATTTGATCTTCTGTGTAGCTCCATGATTTAGTGTAAGAGCTTGTAAGACCATAAGTGTTTTTGATGAAGTCGAACTCTTGGGAAATTGAATCATCTACATCATCGTTACCATCATCCCAAGTGATTTCGATTTTGCTAAGGACGTGGGTTTTGCCGTAGATAGCCACATAATTATAATCATCTTTGAATGTGTAGGTTGTGGCGTTGTTGGCATCTTTGTCGGCGTAGGACATAGTTGCCACTAAGGTCTCGGATGGCTTACCGTTATAAGCTGTGTTAGAAGCATAGATTTCCGAGGCGTTGTTGCCTGAAGCCCAATACAATGTCACTTTCTTCACCACGCCACCGCTTGCTGTGGTGTAAATGCCTTTGCAGCTGGAGTTGCCACTGTTGATTTGGATGTTGCCCGAACTAACAGAGATTGCGCCGGCATACACGGCCGACGATTTAAATTTCTTTCCCGAGAACGTTTTGTAGGAAGTTGAGGACAAGCCCAAGCCCGAGGCTGTGATTACATCCACATACTCTTTGGCATTGGCGGCCATAGCTGAGATTGAGAGAATCAAGAATAGAAGAAATTTCTTCATAAGTGTGATTTTTTCAATTATTGATTAAGAATATTAGCCATGATAAAAGCAGACCCTTGCTGCCGTGCGGCAACAAGGGCTATGAAATATCTTGTGGTAAAATGAAGTGACGATAGATGCAACGTCGGTGCAAAACAAAAGCGGCGCTGTGTTGGAGCGCCGTTTTATTGATATCGTGTGTCGACCCATGAGAGGTCGTAGACGTTTTGTCAAACCTTTTATAATCCATCTTACGCTACAAAGGTAGTCATTTTCCGTGACATAGCGCAAGGGATGGTAGTTAATAGTTGTTACGCCAATTTTTTAAGACTTTTAAGATTTTTGATACTCTGTTGGCGACATCCCGGTGAGGTGTTTAAAGTATTTGCCAAACGAGGATTGGGTGGGGAAATTGAGGGCGTAGGCCACTTGCTGAATGTTTTTTCCGGAGAATCGCAGCATGTTCTTAGCCTCCATCAGCACAAAATCGTCGATCCACTTGGCAGCCGAGCGGCCTGTGGCTTCGCGCACCAGCAGCGACAGATATTTCGGCGAGATAAACAGCTTGTCGGCATAGAATGCCACCGAGCGCTCTTTCACAAAGTGGAGGTGAACCAGCTTGATAAATTCGCGCACATAATCGTGGCGGCGGCCCATGCCGGTCTTGGTTTCGTAGCCAATCATGCCGGTGAGGTGCCTGTGGTAGAATTGCACCATTTGATAGAACATAGCCGAGATAAGGCTTGAAGCAATGCTCTTGTTGATTTGCAGATTGGTCTCGTCGAATGTGTTGAGGTGGAGCAGTTCAAAATATTTCACCAGCAGATCGGCCTCGGCCGGTTCGAGCTTGTATTTAGGCTCGGGCTTTTTGAGCATGGGCGGCACGGCAATGGCCGACAGGTTGATGTTGATATTCTGTAGGAATCCGGGATTAAAGAATAGGGCGTAGGCATCGACATCGGCGGGCAGGGGCTGTGGCATTTTTACCACCGAGGCGGGGAAAATGGTGAGGATTGTGCCGGGGTCGATTGTGTGACGCTCAAGGTTGATTTCGATATCGAATGTGGAGCCCGAGCGAACCAATAGCAGGAATGTGCCATTGAGCTTGAGCGGAGTCTCGGTGAGCATGAATCGCTCGCCGCTACCGGGCAGGATGTGGCTAAAGAGATAGGAGTCTTCCACTTGGCTGTAGACCGATGCATAGTCTTTAAGCTTGGTGGCGTTGTCAAATTCTATGATTTTTTCCATTTTTGTGTTCTAAGGTTGTGGCCTCAAAGATAGCCATAAATCACCAAAAAGGCAAAAAATTATCCTGTTTGTAGAAAAACGTTCCAAAAAATCCAACATTATAGACTATAATGGATGTGTAGGCAGCACCGGATTAAGCCTCGTCGCGCAGGTGATAGCCATTTCTGAGAGCCTCAAATGCTTCGGGATTGCTGCGTAATGCGGCATCATCGGCCATGGGGTCGTAGGACTTGGCCACTTGCTCAAGGGTGATGCTGTCGGGCACCGATGGCACTTGGCCCAAAGTGAGGTGCGAGAGGCCGAATTTAGCGGTGAGCGCATCCACCACCATCTGCGATGCGCGCAGCTTGCCTGCGGCAGAATATCCGGCAATGTGGGGTGTGGCGATGTCGACGCGGCTCAGCAATTCAGAGCTTATTTGCGGCTCGCCTTCCCAACAGTCGACGACGGCATGGCTGCACAGGCCGCAGTCAATAGCGCTGCACCATGCAATAGTGTCGGCCACGGGCCCGCGGGCGGCGTTGATGATAATGGGCTTGCGGCGCAGCATTTCAAAAAAGGCCATGTCGGCCAGGTGAAAGGTGGCGTCGCGGCCGCTGCGAGTGAGCGGGGTGTGGAATGTGATAATATCTGCTTTTTCGGCCACGCCATGCAGCGAGCTCCATTGTGTGCCGCCCTCGACGCGCTGGCGTGGAGGATCACACAGCAGCACATTCATACCCATAGATTTGGCCCAGCGAGCTACAATCGAGCCCACATGGCCCACGCCCACCACGCCAATGGTGTAGCTGTCGATGGGGCGAGTAATAAGCCGTGCGATGGTGGCAAATACATATTGAGCCACGGCCGGAGCATTGCAGCCGGGGGCGTTGGCGGCGGTGATGCCGTTGGCAGCGCACCAGTCAAGGTCGATGTGGTCGGTGCCAATGGTGGCAGTGCCTACGAATTTCACGCGCGAATTGGCCAGCAAATCGGCGTTGCAGCGAGTGCGAGTGCGCACAATCAGTGCGTCGGCATCGGCTACAGCTTGAGGCGTGAAGCCCTCGGGGGGCAACACTGAGAGGTTGACGGAATCAAGGTGGGCGAGAGGTTGGAGATAGGGCACGTGGGCCTCGGCAATAACGTTTAAAGTGTGAATCGCCATATATACAGTATGATATATATCAGACCGACGGTCAACACGGCAAGGTATTGACGATCATATCGGTGATTTACAAAATAGTGGGTGATTTGGTAGGCGGCGCACATATTCAGCATAGAGATGTAGGAGAGCAGGTTGCTATAGTCGCAAGCCGCGGCAATGATAGTGACCATGGCCAGCAATGTGAGCGCACCATTATAGGCGCGAGCGCGTGCATTGTAGGCAATAGTCTTAAAGACATTCAGGGCGATGGACGACACCAGCAGAAATGCGGTGATTGACACCACCACCAGCAGGTAGACCGCCGCACGGCCCGGCAAGGCGCTAAACACATTCACAAAGCTGGGAATGCGCAAGTCGTCGACAGATACGATGCCAAAGCCCAGCAGCAGTATCCACACTGTGACCAAGCCTAAGATTGATGCCACAAACGAGCGCATATTGAAGATGCGCAGTTGCAGCAGCATTATCCAAAACACCGGAATAAAGAATACAAAGCAATATTGCACGGCGGTGCCAAGCGACAGAAGCAAAAAGGCAAAAAACACCGTGCGAGTGGATTCTCGCCTATCAAAGCACGCAAACATCAGATATACGCACACCAATATCACGAGGCAGGCAAGTGTGCCTGAATTGAGAGTGAGCACCTGGCGCGGCACGGCCGCCTGCATCAGCGCAAACAGCCCCACATCGAGCCATGTGAGCGCGCGCAGCACATTGTAGGAGCGATTGATAAGCATCATCATTAGCATCACCAGTCCGGTGATAATGATGTTGATTAATCCACCGAGGAATGGGGTTACGGGCCACGCCCCGGGCGATGGCAAGGCAATGCCGAGGTCGACGCCCGAGGGTGTGAGCATATCCACGCTCTCAATTATAGCAACATACACGGCGGCAATGAGCACCATCACCAGCGTGGCCTCAAGGCTGTGCATTTTCTGACTGAGAACGCTTGATTTCATGACGTTATTTCTTTAGTACATCGCGGCCAATATCGCGGCGATAGTTCATGCCGTCGAACTGAATATCGGCAAGGGCCTTATAGCTGCGTTCGAGAGCTTGTGGCAGGTCGTCGCCATAAGAGGTGACTGCCAGCACGCGTCCGCCTGATGTTACTATTGAATTGTCGGCGCCATGGGCGGTGCCGGCGTGGAAAATGATTGATTCGTCGGGCTGAAGATTTCCTGAGATGACTTTGCCCTTGGCGTAGGAGCCCGGGTAGCCGCCCGACACTGCAATTACCGTGGCAGCGGCGCGAGGGTCGTGCTCGGCGGGGATGTCGGCCAGATTGCCCTTGGCGCAGCCTTCGAGCAGGTCGACAAGGTCGGATGCAAGGCGAGGCATCACCACCTCGGTCTCGGGGTCGCCCATGCGCACATTATATTCAATCACCTTGGGTTCGCCGCCCACGTTGATTAGTCCTAAGAAGATAAAGCCGCGATACACCAGGCCCTCGTCGATAAGGCCGTGGATTGTGGGCAGGATGATTTGCTTTTCCACCTTGTCCATAAAGGCGTGGTCGGCAAACGGCACAGGGCTTACGGCGCCCATGCCGCCGGTGTTGGGGCCGGTGTCGCCTTCGCCCACGCGCTTATAATCTTTGGCAACGGGCAGGATGCGATAGCCGCCGTTGCTGTCGTTGATTACAAACACCGAGCATTCGATGCCATCGAGGAATTCCTCGATTACCACCTTGCGGGATGAGTCGCCAAATTGTCCGGCGAGCATTTCGGCCAGCGATTCTTGCGCCTCGGCCAGAGTGGGCAGAATCAGCACGCCCTTGCCGGCTGCGAGGCCGTCGGCCTTGAGCACATATGGCGGATTGAGCGTGGCCAGAAATTCGCGGCCTTCGGCCAGGGTGTCGGCGGTAAAGGTGCGATATGCAGCGGTGGGGATGTTATGGCGGGCCATAAATTCCTTAGCAAAATCCTTGCTGCCTTCGAGAGCGGCAGCGGCTTTAGAGGGACCAACCACCAGCACGGGGTTTTGTGCAAAGTGGTCGTAGATTCCGGCTACGAGCGGGTCTTCATTGCCCACTACAATCATGTCGACATTAAATCGCTCTACAAAGTCTTCGATAGCGGCAAAGTCGAGGGGGCTGATAGCGACGTTGATGCCATATGCATCTGTGCCGGCGTTGCCGGGGGCAATCCATAGGGCCTCGCAACGGGGGCTCTGAGAGATTTTATATGCAAGGGCAGATTCACGGCCGCCCGAGCCAAGGAGCAGGATTTTCATTGATAAGGAGATGTGGCTTATTGTTCTTTAGTAGTATTATCGTTGGATTTTTTCTTCCAGCCGCGCGAACGCATAATCGGACCCTCTTGAGGCGCGAGCGACGGCTTGCGGCCTACAATCATTTTGAGGGCGTGGGGATTGCGGCGTGTGGCCAGCGGATTTTCGGGCTCGGCAGCGGGCTCGATGTGGTCGCGGCGTTCAAAGCGGTCGCGACGGTCAAAGCGATCACGGTCGCGGTCGAATTTGCCTGCGGGCTTGCCTGCGGGGCGGGCGCCTTTGCCACGGAAGCCGGCACGGTCGTCGCGGCGGTCGGAGCGAGTGCGCTCTGGGCGGTCGGCTCCACGGCCCACTTTGCCACCTTCGCGCACAAATGATTTGCGATCGCCTTCAAAAATCACATATTCGCGCAGCGAGCATTCCAGGGCGCCGTTGTAGAGAGCGGTTTTGCTGGATGGAGCGAGGCCGATGCGAGCGAAGTATTCGTCGCGATAGCCGATAATCCAGGCGCTGTAGCCGGTGAAGATGTGTTTGAGCTGCGAACCGATGGTTTTGTAGAGGTCGTCCATGTCGGGAGCGGAGATTCGTTCGCCGTAGGGAGGGTTGGTGACGAGAATGCCGGCAGGCTTTGGTGCTTCGGTCCACGAGGCGATGCTGCGGCGTTCCAGCTCAATATATTTGCTCACGCCGGCACTTTTGATGTTGGCTTGAGCGATTTCGACGGCGCGCGGCGAGATGTCGGCGCCATAGATTTTGCAGGTGGGTGTTCGTTCGGCCGAGTCGTCGTTGTAGAGGCGGTCGAAAAGCTCGGCGTCGAAGTCGGCCCAGCGTTCAAAGGCAAAGCCCTTGCGATATACGCCGGGGTTGATGTTTGCGGCGATTAGAGCGGCCTCGATAAGGAATGTGCCCGAGCCGCACATGGGGTCGACAAAGGGGGTGTCGCCACGCCAGCCGCTGAGCATGATGATGCCTGCGGCGAGCACTTCGTTGATTGGCGCTTCGGTTTGGGCCACGCGGTAGCCGCGCTTGTGGAGGGATTCGCCGGATGAGTCGAGCGACAGCGACACTTCTGTGCCGTTGATGTGCACGTTGATCATGACGTCGGCGTCTTGGAGGCGCACGCCCGGGCGGCGGCCTTCGTCGTCGCGGTCTTTAAACCAATCTACGATAGCGTCTTTTACCTTGTAAGTAACAAAACGGCTGTGTTTAAATTCCTCGCTATTTGCTACGGTGTCGATGGCGAAAGTCTTGTCGACATCGAGCAGGCGACTCCAGTCAAATTCTTTGGCGTGCTCGTAGAGAGCGTCGGGGTCGGCCGCACGGAATTTATAAAAGGGGCGCAGAATACGCAATGCGGTGCGACACTGCAAATTGGCGCGGTAAAGAGTCTCGAGGTTGCCCTCAAACGACACCATTCGTCGACCGGGCTGCACATTCACGGCGCCCAGCGAGCGCAGTTCGTCGGCCAGTACGCCTTCCAGCCCTTGGAAGGTCTTGGCCACCATCTCAAAATTCTGTTCCATTTCTCGTCGTTGTTGTTATGGGCGCAAAGTTACGAAAAATCCGCGACATGGCCCACGGCGCAATGTTAAAAGTGGGCGGCGAGGACGCGCAACGACCATCGGTCGGGCGCTTTAGCGGCAATACTTGTTAGTGTGGGCGTTTTTTGTTAACTTTGCATGAAATCCAATAATTAGCATCCGCGTGAAAATTTCTACAATATTGGCTGCGTGCATGATTGGCGTGGCCGCCAACGCTCAGATTCCAACACAGGCCCACTGGGTGGCTACCACCCATAATTTCGGCGCTATCAGCGAGGACGATGGCCCTGTGACGTGCACCTTTGCCTTGGTGAACGACGGCCCCGAGCGATTGTCGATTATATCGGCACGTGCCACCTGTGGCTGCACGTCGCCCAAATATCCCACTCAATCGTTTGCCCCGGGCGACACCGCCTATATTGAGGTAACCTTTGACCCGCAAGGCCGGCCGGGCCGATTTACCAAGCATGTCAATGTGGAGCTGAGCGGTGAGCCGCAGAAATCTCGCCTTGATATTTCGGGCGTGGTGATCGGCTCTGACGCCACAGTGTCGCGCCGCTTTCCCGTGGATTGCGGCCCGCTGAAGATGGCTCATCATGGCATAATGCTGGGCGAGGTGATTAAAGATCGCCTCAAGACGGTGTATGTCGAGGGCTACAACCAATCGGCCGATAGCATCAAGATAGCCGTAACGGCGCGCCCCAAGTGGCTCGATATTGCCATTGCGCCCGAGGTGACGCCGGCGGGCGAGCAGGCCACGTTGATCTGCTATATTAATTCGGCGAAGTGTCAGCTGTATGGCCTCGTAGAGGACTCTGTGACGATTTCGCCGGCTGAGGGTCTTAGCTATACAATGCCTGTGACGATGATGGTGAAGGAGGATTTCTCGGGCGTCACCGCCGACCAAATGAGCAAGGCCCCGATGGCGGTGTTTGACAGCGAGGTGGTGGACTATGGCGTGGTGGACCGCAACGGGATGCCAGTATCGCGGTCGTTCACACTGTCGAACGTGGGCAAGAGCAAGCTTGAAATCCGCCGTGTGTATTCATCCGACCCGGGCGTCACAGCCACCGTAGATCAGACCTCGGTGAAGAAGGGCAAAAAAGCGCAAGTGGTGGTGACTGTCGACCCGCGCGTGCAAACCGGCGCCCTGCTCAATTCCCGCCTTATTGTAATCACCAACGACCCCTTAAATCCCACCCATACAATCCGCCTTGTGGGCACTTATTAACAGCGCAAATTCTAAATTTTGCATGGTGGCAAAAAATGGCTACCTTTGCATTATAATATGAGTAGCATGAAACGAATCACCGAATGGCTGAAGCAACCACGTGTGTGGGGCTTCTTTCTCTCGATGGCTATCTTGGCCATTATATCTATAGCATTCTTCTATCCCGATAATTTCCAGGGCAATTCGTTGCGCCAAGCCGACACCATGCAGGGCGCTGCCAACGGCCACGAGACCATGGAATATTACAATGCAACCGGCGAAAAGGCTCTGTGGACCGATGCCCTGTTTGGCGGTATGCCCACATTCCAAATTTCGCCTTCGTATCCCTCCAACGGCCTGTTTGATTGGCTCAATCAGGTGTATGGGCTTGGATTGCCGTCGCCATCCAATTTGCTATTCATGATGATGTTTGGCTTCTTGATTCTGCTCTATGTGCTGGGTCTGGAATGGTATTACGCGCTGATTGGCGCTGTGGCCTGGGGTTTATCGTCCTACTTTGTCATTATCATCGGTGCCGGACATATATGGAAGTTTGTCACTCTTAGCTATATACCGCCCACAATCGCCGGCTTGATTTTGTGCTATCGCGGGCGCTATTTGGCAGGCGCGGCCATGATGTCGCTATTTGCCATGCTGCAACTAAATGCCAACCACCCCCAGATGAGCTATTATTTCGGCTTGCTGATTTTGGCGCTGGTGATTGCATGGCTCGTCGAGGCAATTCGCGAAAAGCAGGTGAAGCGCTGGGCTATTGCATCGTGTGTGTCGTTGGCTGCCGGTGTGCTGGCCCTCGGCGCTAATATGCCCAACCTGTATAACACCTATGAATATTCCAAAGAGACCAAGCGCTCGCAGAGCGAGCTCACTCCGATAGAATCGGCCTCGTCGAGCACTCCCGATGAAAAGCCCACCGGCGGCCTTCCTCGCCACGAAATTGTGGGTTGGAGCTATGGCTGGAGCGAATCTTTCTCGCTGCTGATGCCTAATATCAAGGGCGGCGCCAGCGCTAAGCCCGAGGGCGGCCATATTGTGGCTATGTCGCTCGACCGCCTCGAGGACGCCAAGCAATATGAAGGCACCGAAAGCGGCGCTTTGCTCCCTTACATGACTCAGTATTTCAACGACTCGGAGGGCACTAACGGCCCGGTGTATGTAGGCGCAATCATCTTTGCCCTGTTTCTGGCCGGATGCTTCTTGCTGAAAGGCCCGATTAAGTGGGCGCTGCTGGTGTCGACGGTGCTGGCGTGGCTGTTGGCGTTGGGCGCCAACTTTGAATCGCTCACCGATTTCATGATTTATCATTTCCCGCTTTATAATAAATTCAGAGCTGTGGAGAGCATCATGGTGGTGGTGGAATTCACCATGCCGCTGATGGCGATCCTCACCCTTAAGGAAATCCTCACAAATCCGGAATATCGCGACAAGAAGAGCCAAGTGTCGGTGTTCTTTGCCGTGTGCGGTGCATTCTGTCTATTGGCTATGATTGTGCCGTCGGCCTTTGGCGGAGCCATCACATCCACCGACAAGGCCTATGCATCCAATATTATGCAGCAAGTGACACAAATGGCCCAGCAATACGGCTATTCGGGCAATGATATTCAGCAAATTGCCTATCAATATTCATTGCAGAATCCGGCCAACGTGCAGGCCATCGAGAGCTTGCGCTATGGCATGGTGCGCAGCGATGCAATGCGCTCGCTGATTTTGCTGGCTTTGGCTTGGGGCTTGATTATGCTTTCGCTCCGTGGCCAACTCAAGAAATCGTTGGCACTTGCCGGCCTTGGCTTGTTGGTGACTTTCGACCTCTACAATGTGGATAAACGCTATGTCGACCACTCCTCGTTTGTGGCTGTCTCGGGCTCCACTCCCGACTTCACCCCCGATGCTATCGACCAAGCTATCCTGAAGGATACCGACCACTATCGTGTGATGGATATTCCGGGATTCTGGCTCCATAATCGCTCGTATTTCCACAAGACAATCGGCGGATACCACGCTGCCAAGCTCAATCGCTACGAAGACTTGATTCAGCGTCAGCTTCAGCCCGTGATTCAGGCAGGCTACTATCCTGAGCTGCGTGTCGACAGCATTCGTGCCACTTATCCGGCCGAGGCACAGCCTCAGATTGCTGCATTGCTCAGCTCGTATCGCGTGCTCGACATGCTCAACGCCCGCTATATTATCACCGGCGACGAGGATGCACCTGTGATGCAAAACAGCTTTGCGCTTGGCAATGCTTGGCTTGTAGGCAAGATTTCTTATGTGGATAATGCCGATGAGGAAATGGCTGCTCTTGGCACGCTCGACCCTGCCTCGGAGGCTGTGGCCGACCGCCGCTTTGCCGATATCCTTGGCAGCGCCGGCGATGTGGCCGAGGGCGACACCATCTATCTCACTCAGT
The DNA here is from genome assembly GCA_964598685.1 of uncultured Bacteroides sp. Classification (GTDB taxonomy): domain Bacteria; phylum Bacteroidota; class Bacteroidia; order Bacteroidales; family Muribaculaceae; genus CAG-873. Next base: position 3,217 of record CAZRCU010000040.1, on the reverse strand, counting down.
ACACTCCCAACTCGGTGTCTTACGAATCAGACAGCAAAAACGCCACTATCGGCGTGTTCTCTGAGGTGTGGTTCCCCTGGGGCTGGCAGGCCACTATCGACGGGCAGCCGGCACAGATTGGCCGCGTGAATTATTTGTTGCGTGCCATGGCTATTCCGGCCGGACACCACAAAATTGAGATGCGCTTCGACCCAGAATCGCTTCATGTAACGGGCGGCGTGGCTTATGCCTCGATTTCGCTGATCTATCTGTTGCTGATAGCGGCAGTGTTTGTAGAATACCGCCGTCGCAAATAATGGGAATAGCGCTGAGATATAAGCGATTCCGCCATGGCCATGGATTCGGCATTCATTCGCCCTACGCATATCGGTTTGTGCGCGAGGTGCTGAATCCGGGCCGAAAATACGCTTTCTATGGCTATGCCGACATCGCGCTGATTCACGATGCCACGCCCCACACCACGCTGCATCGCAGCCAATTGCGCTTGTTGATGCGAATCCTTGCCGAGCTGCAGCCGCGCACAATCGCTGTGGCTTGCGACTCGCCGGCCGACGCTAAATTGGTGGAGCGTGTGGCCGAATTGGCTTGCCCGAATGCCACGATTACGCCGGATGGCGACACACTTGTATGCGTGGGCAGCGCCACTCCGGCTCCGGCGGCCCGTCATGCCGTGTTTTTCGACCGCACCAACCCCGCAGCGGCGGCTATGATAGCAAAAATGGAGCGCGGCCATGTATATAATAGCTCGCACTCCACAATTATCGTGGGCCACCCCCACTTGCCGCGTCAGATTTTCGATATACGCTACTGATTCAGATAGTCGGCATAGTGCTTGGCCAGCTGTTCGGCAGTCATTCCAAACGATTTCAGGCGGCCAAAGAAATATGCCATTTCCGTTGAGTAAAATTCCTTGCGGCGTGTGTCGGTGATGATGTTCACAGCCTCAGCGGCAACGAAATATCCGAGGCCGCGGCGGTTGTAGATAACTCCCGCATTTTCCAGATACTCGTATGCGCGCACCGCAGTGTTGGCGTTCACCTGCTCGCGGGCTGCACAATCGCGCACCGATGGCACTCGCTCGTCCACGCCATAGCGTCCGGCCAAGATTTCATCCATCAGGCTGTCGGCCAATTGCAGATATATCGGTTGATTATCTTTTAGTCCCATATTAGTTCATCATAAACCGTTGAACAATCTGTGTGTGTTTGAATCTAAGCCAAGCCAATATATATAAAACGATGGCCACTGCATATTCCATGCTAATTATAACCCACATGGGCGTCGGGCCGGCTGTTTTCCAAAACCAATCAACGATAAACGAGGGAGTTGCCACGCCCAGCAGTACACCGATCAGCATCATTGCTACATATGTTTTGAACACCGACAATTTGGGCCATAGCGAGCTGCCCAGAAAATATGTGGCATTCAGGCAGAGGAAAAAGCCGATTAGCGATGCGATTGAGGATGCTTCATTACAGTTGAAACAGTTGAAGGCGGTAATCACAGTGCCCTTTGTGAGCAATGTGCGTGTGAGCTCGCCGCACGTAACAGCCATGGCAAAGCATACAAAGAATACTAATGTATATACAGTCCAACGCACCAAGAATTTCTCCAACATGCTGGCCGGCAGCATGAACGTGGATATGCGCGAGGCGCGCGTTTGCAGCGATGTGAATGCCAGCGACGACGAAATTATCCAGCATATTACAAATGAAACGCCTATGAATGCTTTCATCGTTCCAGCGGCGGCGACAGCGCCTTCATTCACTGTTTCGCCGTCGAATTCCCAGAAGAAGTGGCCCATTTTCATGGCTATGAATGCGGCCACCAGCACATTCAGCGCAATAAGGGCCAAGGTGTACAGCCCCAGCGTGCGTCCGTTTTCTATAAGATACGTTTTTAGCAACGCGCCAAAGCGTGAGATGCTAAACACCTGCGAGGATGATTGATTTAGAGCGTTCATAGCAGTAGGTTGGCTTTTTCAGGGTTAGTGAATACAAAGTTGAATAATGTCTCGAGGTTCACCTCGGTCTCGATGCCGTCGGTGTTGGGGCAGATTATGCTATAGCCGCCAGGCACAGCTTCGCTGTATATCACATCTTGATATTCAGCCACGTTGTGAGTGTTGATGAATGCCACCTTTTCGGTGATTTTAGACAGTTGGGCGTTGAGCATAATCTGATGTCGGCCCATTAGCACCACGTGGTCCAGCACGCGGTCGAGGTCGCGCACCTGGTGAGTGCTAATGATAATTGTGCGGTCGTCGTTCATCGCCGATACTATCGCGCGGCGAAAGTCGGCTTTGCCCGGGATGTCCATGCCGTTTGTAGGCTCGTCCATTAGCAGCAATGAGGTGTTGCACGCGAGGGCAAAGGCCACAAACGCTTTCTTTCTTTGGCCCATCGACAGCTTGCCAAGGTGGATTTCTGTGTCGAGACGAAATTCCTTGAGATAGCGAGCGAGTTCATCGTTAGAAAAGTTGGGATAGAATGGCGAGTTGAGCTTCACATATTGCTGCAACGAGATGTTAGGCAGCGATATTTCCTCCGGCACCAAGAATATCTCGGATAATGTGGACGGCAGACGACGCGAAGTGTCCACGTCGTTGATTGTTACGCAGCCGGCGGTGGGGCGCAGCAATCCGGCAATCAGATAGAGCAATGTGCTCTTGCCCTCGCCGTTGGCGCCCAGCAATCCGTAGATATGCCCGGGCTCTACAGTTAGGTTAATTCCCTCCAGCAAGGCCGATTTGGACTGTGGATATGAAAATTGTAATGAGTTTAATGATAACATAAATCGACATGTTGTTATGGTGTAGTAGTGTAGTAGTACACCGCAAAGATATATCACCATCTCCACAATCTCCAAATTTTTAACACGTTTTAACCATCACGAATGCATAATCCATGGTGTATACTAGGAAACATTCTTTAATCGAGTTACCACTTAATGGCATCTCGGTAATATACGTTACACTTTTTCAAGGGAATAATCGAGCATCTGCTACACTTTTTCAAGGGAATAATTAAGTATTTGCACACTTTTTCAAGGGAATGGGAGTAAAAAATGATAGCTACCACCACGGATATTTCATTAAAAAAGATTGATTTTTCAACCCTTTTGAGGTTCATGGCCTTTAATATGAAAGAGCCGTGAGCTCGGATGAATATGCGGATAAGCTTTCCTTGATACTCTCTTATAATGATTCTGATGACGA
>CAZRCU010000039.1:5829-15411 GCA_964598685.1 uncultured Bacteroides sp. | reverse complement strand
CTATAATACTATACAAATTAAAACAAAAAAGGTGCGATTGAATAAGGATTTAAGCGCTACTTTTTGTAATTTTGCACAAGAAAATAACCAAATGACGTAATGCAATCGTTATGAACCTATTTGAAAATCTAACAGCAAAGGCTAAGTCGCAGCGTCAGCGCATCGTTTTGCCCGAAGGCACCGAATCGCGCACCCTCACAGCTGCCGACCGCATCATTGCCGACGATATCGCCGACATCACCCTCATTGGCAATGCGCAAGAAATTAAGCGCATGGCCCAAGATATGAACCTCAACAATATCGAAAAAGCTACCATCGTCGACCCCAACGACAACGCTGTCATCGACCGCTATGCTCCACTGCTTTTCGAATTGCGTAAACATAAAGGCATGACTGCCGAACAAGCCCGCCTCACCACCGCCAACCCCCTCTATCTCGGTTGCCTCATGGTGAAAGCCGGCGACGCCGACGGCCAAGTGGCCGGTGCTCAAAACACCACCGGCAATGTGCTGCGTGCCGCATTCCAAGTGATCAAGACTCGCCCGGGCATCAATGTGGTTTCCGGCGCTTTCCTGATGCTTCTCCCCGAAAGCCTGCCCTACGGCGACAACGGCGTGCTGATTTTCGCCGACTGCGCTGTGGTGCCCGACCCCTCTGCTGAAGAGTTGGCTCAAATCGCCGTTTGCTCGGCCGACACCGCTCGCGACATCGCCGGCATCGAGCCCCGCGTGGCCATGCTGTCATTCTCTACCAAAGGCTCGGCCAAGCACGACCGCGCCGACAAGGTGATTCGCGCCACCGAACTTGTTCACAAACTCGACTCCTCACTCATTGTCGACGGCGAGCTCCAAGCCGACGCCGCAATCGTTCCCTCGGTTGCCCACAAAAAAGCTCCCGAAAGCATCCTTAACGGCAAGGCCAATGTGCTTGTGTTCCCGTCGCTCGAAGTTGGCAACATTGCCTACAAGCTCGTGCAACGTCTGGCCGGCGTAGAAGCCATCGGTCCGATTCTGCAAGGCCTCGCAGCCCCAGTGAGCGATCTCTCTCGCGGCTGCTACCCCGAAGACATCTACAAAACCATCATCATGACCTGCTGCCAGGCTATTGGTGCTAAGAACAATCGCTAACTACTAACCCCCCAATCAGCCGGCGGGCCACCACCCGCCGGCATAATAAGAGCTCTAAACATGAAAATACTCGTAATCAACTCGGGCAGTAGCTCGGTGAAGTACAAGCTCATCAACACAGCCAACGGCTCCACTATGGCCGAAGGTGGCGTTGAGAAAATCGCTCTTCCCGACGGCTTCCTCAAATTTAAGCGTCCCGACGGCTCAAAAGGTATTGTTGAACTTGGCAAAACCGACCATCAAGGTGCCATCAAGGCTATCCTGACCATCCTCACCGACCCCACCGAAGGCTGCATCAAGACCTACGATGAAATCGACGCAGTGGGCCACCGCGTGGTGCATGGCGCTGAAAAATTCACCGAAAGCGTGCTCATTAGCGAAGATGTGAAAGAAATGATTCGCCAATGCTACGACTTGGCTCCGCTTCACAACCCCGCCAACATGACCGGCATCGAGGCCATCACAGCGCTTATGCCCAACGTGCCTCAAGTGGGCGTGTTCGACACCGCTTTCCACCAGACAATGCCTGCCAAGAGCTTCATGTATCCTCTTCCCTATAAATTCTACACCGAAGACGGCGTGCGTCGCTATGGCTTCCACGGCACCAGCCACCGCTATGTGTCGCAGCGCGTGTGCGAATTTCTTGGCGTTGACATCACCAAGCAGCGCATCATCACCTGCCACATCGGCAATGGCGGCTCTATCACAGCCGTTGAAAATGGCCGCAGCGTCGACACTTCGATGGGTCTCACCCCCACCGAAGGCCTCATGATGGGCACTCGCGTGGGCGACGTCGATCCCGGCGTGCTCACATATCTCATGCTCAAGCACGGCTACACCGCCGAGGATATGCAGCGCATCATCAATAAAGAGAGCGGCATGGCCGGCACCACCGAAATTTCAAGCGATATGCGCGAAATCGAGGCAGCTGTAAATGCCGGAAACGAGCGTGCCACCCTTGGCCTTGACATGTATGAACATCGCATCATCAAATACATCGGCGGTTATGCTGCCGAGATGGGCGGCGTCGACATTATCGTATTCACAGGCGGTGTTGGCGAAAACCAGACCGGCCTGCGCGAATCGGTATGCGCTCCGCTTGCATTTATGGGCGTAGAAATTGATGCCAAGCTCAATGCCGGCATCCGTGGTGAAGAAGCTGTGATTTCCACACCCGCATCCAAAGTGAAGGTGTGCGTAATCCCCACCGACGAAGAACTTATGATTGCTCGCGACACCGAGGCAATCGTATCTCGCCGATAAGTCACACGATATAAGCAGCGAGGCTGCACACTGACAATTGCCGTGTGCAGCCTCGCTGTTTTTTCTATATCAAGCCGCGCTTACAGCTCGATTAGCTCGTCGGGGGCAAAGGCGCGCTTAGCCTCGAGGCCCAGCACGCTATCCCATTGCATTGGCGAGATGCCCGAGCCCGGGCGCTTCACCGTGATGTTGTCCTCGGTGAATTTTTCTCCGGCAGCAATTGCACGCGCTGCCACAATAGATTTTCGAGCCACCTCAATATTGGGGCGTTCGGCCTCGGCCACCACCTTTTCGCCGGTGCCAAGGGATTGCTCGACGATGCGCACAGCCTTAACCATCTCGGCCAATTCCTGCGGTTCGAGCGAAGCGCGATGATCCGGCCCGGGCAATGTGCGATCCAATGTAAAATGCTTTTCAATCACGCGAGCGCCACGCGCAGCAGCAGCCACCGGTATTGTTATGCCGACGGTGTGGTCGCTATATCCCACGGCACCGCAGCCAAGAGTGGACAGCGCATCCATCGCGCGCAGGTTGACAGCCTCGGCCGGCGTGGGGTATTGTGTGGTGCAATGCAGCAAAATAATATCTTTGCGAGCGATGCCGCCTTTCTCAAGAATATCAACGGCCGTGGCCACTTCGGGCAGCGTAGACATGCCGGTGGACAGAATCACACGCCCGCCCTTCGACGCAATTTTGCGCAAATACGGCAAATTGGTGATTTCGCCTGACGGTATTTTCCAATAATCCATGCCCAGGGCATCAAGGCAGTCGATCGACACCAGGTCGAACGGCGTGCTCATAAACCCTATGCCCACCTCGTCGCAGAGCTGTTTGAGCGGCGCGTAGTCGGTGAGTGGCAAATGGATAGAGCGACACATTTCGAGCTGACTTTCAGCCTCGCCGGTGGTTTCTTTTTGATATTCGGCTTTGGGGGCAAAGGTGGAAATCACCAATTCAGGCACAGCCGTTTGAAATTTCACATAATCGGCGCCGGCCTCTTTGGCGGCATACACCATGCGGCGAGCCATGTCGTAGGAGCCGTTATGGTTTACTCCGGCCTCAGCAATTATAATAATATGATTTTCTGACATTTCTATTCAATTTTTCGTGGGGTAAAACACCACTTCATCTTGATAACGGGCAATTTCCACTCCGGCCGTCCACTGCGGTTCGACACACGGCAAGCCAAGCGCGCCTCGCAATATGACTTCGGGCAAATCGGCACCGGCAGCCACGCTGCACACAGCGCCGCCACCCAATCGCGGATTTATCTCCATCAGCATCAATGAATCGTCGTCGAGATCGCGCAACATCTGAATAGTCACCGCTCCGCGCAATCCGGTGGCGCTAAGGGTGCGCTGAGCCAGCTCAATCACATCGGGCTCGTCGGTGGTGACAGTGCGAGTGACTTCTCCGCCGGCCACCTCAAGGCGCACACGCGGGCACACCACCAATTGCCGTCCGCTCTGCGGGTCGACATAGCAGTCGACAGTGTATTCGCGGCGATTATCAATGCGTCGCTGAATCAGATAGTCGTCGGCATGAGCCAGCACCTCGTCGAGGCGTTGCAGCGACGAAATCTCCACAATTCCCTTAGAGGCCGAGCCGCGACGCGGCTTTGCAATCAGGCGCATGCAGGGGTCACCCTCGTGATAAGTCGACGGGATGGGCAGTCCAAGCTTCTCAAACAGCGCAGCCGATTCCACCTTGTCAAACATCATCGACGCCAATTCGGCCGATCCGGTAGGCACAAACGTGGCATCAGCCAATCGCGCTGCCACCGGCACCGCACCATCCACAAAAGGAATCACGGCATGAATATTATATTGTGCGATAATTCGGCGCAAATCTGAATCGACATTTGCATCGCGCCACAATAGGCCCGCAATCACCGTGGCCTCGCAAGCGATAGCCTCGTGCTCAGACTTTTCATAGCTATAAATATGGCATTCGCGGCCAAGAGCCTCGGCAGCCTTTTTGAATTTTCGGGCCATCGACACGCGCTTGGCGCCGCCCAAAAACAGCAAATTTACAGATTCCATTATCAGCGGTTGTAAATATTCACCTTATAGCGTGCCAAATTCTCGGGATTGACAAACCATTCTGCGGTGCGGCGCAAGCCATCGTGCAGCGACACCTCGGGGCGCCAATCGGTGAGAGAAGTAATCAGCGAATTGTCGCCACACAGGCGGCGCACCTCGCTCTTCGACGGGCGCAGGCGTGCGGGATCAATTTCAAATTCCACCTTGCGGCCCATCACCTCGGCAATAGTGCGGAGAGTGTCGGCCATAGAAATTTCAGTGCCGGTGGCGATATTGATTTCACGGCCTTCGATGTCGGGCGTCTGAGCCAGGGCCAAGAATCCACGGCAAGTGTCGGTTACAAAATTGAAATCGCGCGTAGGAGTCAAATCGCCCACCTTAATCACATCCATGCCAGAGGCAATTTGCGAGATGATTGTGGGGATAATGGCGCGAGCGCTTTGACGAGGGCCATAGGTGTTGAATGGGCGAGCCACCACCACCGGCAGTTCAAAAGCGTTATAAAAGCTCAGAGCGATGGCGTCGGCGCCGATTTTTGTAGCTGAATACGGCGATTGCGGTTGGCGTGGGTGAGTTTCGGGAATCGGCACATATTGAGCTGTGCCATACACCTCGCTGGTTGAGGTGACGATCAATCGCTCCACGCCGGCATCGCGCGCAGCCTGGCACATATTCAAAGTGCCCTTGATATTGGTGTCGACATACGAGTCGGGCGCGATATAGCTATATGGGATTGCAATCAGCGCTGCCAAGTGGAACACCGTGCCGCAATCCTTCACAAATTCGCGACAGAAATTAGGGTCGCGCACGTCGCCGGTCACCACCTCGAGCGCATTGGCGCGTGGATGTGTGCGGGCCACCACGTCGAGCCAGCCCCAATCATTAAATGAATTATATTGAGCCAAAGCTCTCACTTTGCATCCATGTGAAAGCAGCAGCTCGGTGAGGTGAGAGCCAATAAACCCGTCGGCGCCGGTCACGGCCACCGTCTTGGTTGTGATGTCTTTTACCATGTTTTGCTGATTTTGTAGATTTTTTCTATTCCATGACCGTCGGTCCACGACAAGGTCATCGACCGCGAATCTCTATTGGTTATGCTTAAATTCATAGGTGAGTCGGACGTCATGCCAAGCCAAACGGGAGCGGCATAGCTCGACGTGCCCTGCTCAATTTCGTTATCGGAATGGGTGAAATTCAGGGTGAGCACATCGCCGCTTTCGCTCCACGAGCCATACCATGTGTGGTTGGTGCCATATTCATCCAGCACCACATTCACCATCACCACTTGGCTCTGAAAGCTGAATGTGGTGGCATTCACTTTATACATGTCATTGCCCTGCTGCACCACGCCGTCGGCGGTGTAGCTTTCAACGCGCCACGTGCCGAAAAAATCGCCGATGTCGCCGTTGTTGTCTGTACATGCCGTGGCAAGCAGCGCCACAGCCAATGTTATGATATATGCAATGTGCTTCATTATTTCAAAAATGAGAAGTTTCCAACATATGTGGCGCCAACCAGCATGCCAAAGTTGTTGCCACGCAAGCGGCCGGCGTCAAATGCGATTTTGGCATCAAATTTCAGGCCGGGCACCATCCGAGGCAACCACGAGGCCGACGCCATTAATGAATTATCCAACAAAGAATAGGTAGCCGGCACGCGGCCACGGCCCCAAGCCTGTTGCCACGAATATTTCAAGCCCCATTCCCATTCGCTGCCCACATAGCCGCGCACTGCCGCATGCACGCCGCGAGCACGATTATGCAAATAGCCGGAAAAGCCGTTGAGATTATAGAGAGGCGACACCAAGAATGGCGAGCCTATCGACAGGCCATAGTTGCTAAACGAGCCGTAATATTCATTGTTGTAGTAGTCGTCGCCACCGGTGGCATCATCATAGATATTGGTGCCGGGGTGGTCGTGTTGAGCCCAATGAATCGGGCCGCTTTGATTGCGGAAATCAAGATATTCCAAAGCTGCCGCGGCAATCAGCGGGCGTCCTGGTGCCTCGTAATAGATGCCCCAAAGGCCGTCGAAGCCATTTTGCTTGCCTATGCCCGAGCCATCTTCCCACGGCCACTCAAAGGCAAAGCTCAGTTCATGGCCGTTGCTTAGGCGATAACGGGCCTTGAGGTCCCACGAGCCCAATGTGTTGCCTTCATAATAGTCGTCGCCGACAGAATTATTACCCATAGTGGGCAGAAACATCTTAAATACATCGCCTACTCGGAATCCGCGCACAGTCTCGGCGGTCAACACGCCTTGCGAATATTTGCGGCTCGAGCCGCCGAATTGGCCGGCGGTCTGCATGCCCAATGTCACGGAAAATGCTTTCGCAGGATTGGTGCGGAAATAGCAATATTTATATGTGTAGTTGACATCGCTTGTCGACACATAGGTGTAGTTGTTAAACTGGTCGTGTACAAATCCGTCGTCGGTGAAGCGGCCATATTCCACTTCGCCACAAATTTGCAGCCAGCCGTTGGTGAACGGAATATTCTGAAAGTCGACAAATCCGGCAGCCACGCCCGGGATGCCGCGCGAATTGCCGCTGCGGGTCAAATCGCCCGACGACACGGTCTCGTCGAGCAGCTTGGAGTGTGCATCTTTCTGCCCCACCCTAAGAAATACGGCGCGATATTTCAGTTCGCCATACAGCTGCTGAATCCATGCCGCGGCGGGGCGATTACTATTCACGCCCCACGATTGGGTGTCGGCATTCCAACGCGCATAATCCGTAGCAGATGTCAAGCCGCCTATCACCTCGGCGCCGGCGCTCCAAGTGAAGCGTTTGCCGGGCTCAAAGCCGATTTTGGCGCCTACATCCACCAATCCGCCATCTGCACGTGTCACACGGCCACCGTTTAGCGACCCTATCAAATATGGAGCGAAATCACCGGTAGAACCATTCACAGCCACCGCGCCCCAATAAATAGCCTCGCGCGTCGTAGCATCCTCCTCGGCAAAGGAGGTAGATGGATTTAAGGTTGCCGCACAAAGGCCTATAATCAGCAATTTCCGTTTCATAATCCACAAAGTTACATAAAAAATATTTGAATATAGGCCGCCAATGTGAATTTGTGATATTATTGAGCCGAAAAAATCCCCGATTCTTCGCGAGTCGGGGATTTTTTTCTAATCAGAAAAGTGATTAAATACTGTATTATTTCAGTTTGCTATTGAAAAAGTTTGTTCTTGCTTGCATTATTATGACTCGGCGGTTTAGCCAAGGTTTAATCACCTTGCAACTTTTAACATCCGTAAACAAATAGAGCCGATTTCACAATCGACTCTATTCGCCCTCGGGGATTCCGAGGATAAGCTATTTACCAAATTTAGAGTGCTATCTTTGTAATAGTGCTGCCTTGGCGACGGATGTAGATACCATTGCAGGGATTATCTACACGGATGCCTTGCAGGTTGAAATATTCCACTGGAGCTTGCTCATCGGCTGCTTCAATATCGCAGACGCCCGACACAAAGTTTTCACCTTCGGTTTGGTCTACCATATGATTTACGATGAAATATTGAGTGGCACCGGCGAGGTCGAATTCAATCGACTGTACTACGGTGTTGGTGTTGTCGTCGGCATCAGCGTCGGTGTCGGCCTTGCGGCGCGAGCTTGCAGGAGCGGCTTCAGTAGTTTCGGTCGGAATATTTGAGATTGTCACATGGCTAAAGAGATATTCGGCAGGCACAGTGATGCAGCCGGCCCATGTGTTGGAGAAGTCGCCTTCGAGCGGCTCTTGGTCGCCATAGGCTGATACCAACTTGTAGTGAGCTACACCCCACGATTGATCTGCATAGCAATAAATTTCTACCTTAGCAGCTGCTTCAGGGTGATATGTCATTTGTTCAGAGCCGTAATACCATAGGCCTTGAGCATTTTGGACTTTCCAATTCAAATAGAATTGAGTATTATCGGCAATGCCATCGTTTTCACCGAGAGTAGCTTCGCCGTTGTTAATCGGCAAGAAATCGTAGTCGGAGGCTGAGGTTGTGGTGCTGCAAGCCACTGCCAAGTTTTCAGTTTCTTCGGTCACATGAATTGTAGTGTTGCCATCGTGAACGTGAGCAGTGGTGGAAGCGATTTTAGCAGCAACATAGTCGCAAGGCACTAATTGAGTGCCGTTGAAAATATAAGAATTATCGGTGCTAAGTGCTGTGGCGGGAGTTGCATCAACGGCAGTGTTGCCTGATTTCAAAGCAATCAGTTTGCCGGCAAAATCACTTGTCAGGGCAATGCGATAAAGATCCTTGCCATCATACGACACCAAATCCTCGGCGCCGGTCTTGGTCATATCATTATAGCTTGGGGCGGCAGTTTGTGTAAGCAACAGCTTATTTGTAGCCAAATTCACAATAACGCGATATGTGCCGTTGTCTGCAGTCCATGAGTTATATATAGAATTATGCAAAGTTGTTTCACTTTCCACAGCTACTTTATATCCATTTTCTTGAGGACCAAAGCGATTACTATCACTATTTACTGTTTCCCAAACCGAAGTTTGTACCTTAGAAAAAGAGAAATATTGATCGATGGTTACGTTTTCAAAAACGAAGATGTCGCCATAACGATAATCTGAGGCTATAAGGTCTCCATTAGTAAGCCAATCATGAGTTGTTCCTTTAGCATCTACCAGATTACTACCGATGATATACAATTCGTCAAGGCTTGTTTCTTTGGTGCGTTGGCCACCATTTAGGGGAAGATAGGTGTCGGCAGCGCAAATCTTGGCGTCGCTATCTACGGCCACGGGGTAGTAGATATATTTTTCAGAGGGCTCAGCAGCCACATAGTGCCAAATAAAAGAGTAGGATGTCGCATCCGATTCATAATTGCCACTCACTGCAACAGCTTCGATTTCGGCGTCGTTGTCCAATGTAAATGGCTCGGTGTATGGGATACGATTACCACCATTAATTGTATAATAGATTTCGCATGAGGTTGAGGTAGTAGAAATTGAGATAGTGTTGCCGGTTTTCTCAATTACAGGAGCAACCAGTTTAACTTCAAATTCTTTAGCAACAGTTTCAGAAGAAAAATCGTATTTATAGGCTTTAGCTTTTACTGTAACATTGCCAATGATTGAGAACGCATCAGTGTAGCGCAACGAGTTTTTAGTAACATCCGAGCCATCGAGGGTGTAATA
>CAZRCU010000039.1:0-5729 GCA_964598685.1 uncultured Bacteroides sp. | reverse complement strand
CATCAGTGTAGCGCAACGAGTTTTTAGTAACATCCGAGCCATCGAGGGTGTAATAAATTTCAGCATCCTCTTCAGAGCATGAAAGAGACACGGTGTTATCTAAATCTGAATATGTAATAGAGGGTGTAGCGATTGTTACAGTGTATTCTGATACGTCTACAGTGCCTGTAGGACTTTTCAACTTATATACAATAGTCTTAGTTATACCTTTAATATCATTAGTTTTCCAGTCGGTATCTTTAATCGCGTTTTTAAAAATAACATTCACAGGCGATACACCATCTTCAAAGGTCCAATACCAGAATTTTTCTCCGCCTATGGTACGTGTTTCAAGTTTTTGATTTGCGCCCCAATTGCCTGTCAAATTACCATTTGTATTCCAAGAGTGCAAATAGCACTCGCTCCAGCTTGTTGACGATTTCAGCAGATAGACCGTAATGGGCTCGGCAAGGGCTGTGACAGGGGCCAGCAGCGCGAGCAGCACTACAATCACGAAATTGAATTTACATTTCATCGTTTTTGTGATAGTTTTTTAAGGTTTATTTTTTAGTTAGTTGTTTTCGCTTTCAATTCTCAAAAAGGTGTGTTTCACATGCAGTATGTCGGGTGTGTATTTGCAACGTGTGTTTTTCGAGAAATGGATGTATAGCTGTTTTTTATAGCGCCGGCAAAGGCAACGTCGCGCAGCTCGCTCGCGCTATATGGTAGGGGGGGGGGAAGCCGTAGCCTCGCAGCGGCAAGGCTACGGCTTTATAGGATCAAGGCACAAATTGCTTTGCCACTTTAGCGCCACGCACCACAATATAGATGCCACGAGTGGGATTGTCCACGCGCACACCTTGCAGATTGTAGTAGACCGGAGCGCAATCATTGTCGAGCTCCACATCGGCCACGCCTGCGGGATCGTAGGCGGTCATTGTCATATCGCTGAAATTGGCTTCAATATTGTAGGTGCCGGGGACAATAGCCCAAGAGTTGGCGCTCCAAGCGTCAAGTCCGGCATAGAAGACTTTCATAGCCGATGCATTGCCCACTGTGGCCTGTGTGTCGGCAGCAGAGGCGCCATAGCGGTCGTTGGCATTGATGATGCCATCCCATTCATCGGATTGGCCGGTGGTGCCGAGCTCTGTGACAAACGAGAAATATCCAAAGCCTGCGCCGGCATCGGTGATGGTGACATTCTTTGCCATAAATGAATTGCCGCTCTTAGTCATAGCCACGCCGACATTCGGGGCCCAGGAGCTTGATGTGAGCCCGGGCATGTGGCCCATCACATAGAGCTTTTCGGGCATTTCCACTACGGGGTCGGGAGTGGGCGTCGGGGTGGTGGAGCCGTCGGCCGATTTCACAGTGATTGTCATCGAGCTGAAATCAGCTGTAATATTATATGTGCCGGGGGCAACTGCCCACGAATTAGCGCTTGAAGCATTGGCGCCGGCATAGAACACTTGCATTGCAGCAGAGCCGCCCACGCTGACAACAGCATCGGCCGATGTAGCGCCGTAGCGGTCGCTTGAGTTGATCACGTCGTCCCACTCGCTTGAATCACCGGTGGTGCCAAGCGCAGTGACAAACGAGAAGAAGCCAAGGTTTTTGCCTTCGCCGGAATCAACGATAGTGACATTTGAGGCGGTGAACGTCTCGCCGCTCTTTGTCATCTTAACGCCGACATTGGTTTTCCAAACGCCTTGCGACAAGTGGCCCATCACATAGAGCTCTGAGGGAGCGGACTCGCCGGGGTCGGGAGTGGGATCGACGGTGCCGCCGGTCACGCCAACCTTGGTCCATACGCAATATAAAGTGCCCTTAGCCTTAATATCATCGTTGGTGTAGCCCGAGGGGGTGTCGGTAGACGAACCGATACGCACCACCAACGTGCCCTTGCTACCGGTCACCTCGGCCATGTAGCAATCGCGCGATGATTTCAGCACGGTAACAGCGCTCATATTGTGGAGGCCCACCGAATTGCGCACGTTGATCAAAGTTTGGATTTCCGAGGTATATTCTTGATAGTGGGGCAGGAACACACACGGAGTGCCGGGCGAGCAAAGCATAAACGCATTGGCGGCAGGCACATTACCGGTGAATTTATTGCTGTCGCGATAAGTGTCGTGATTATCGAGGAAAGTTACGGCATATTGCTGATAGCCATAGTGAATCATGCCGGCAGGCTGCATGGTGGTGCCATTGGCCAGCCACACAAGCTTGGTCATATCATTGCCGGAGAAGGCCTGATTCACAGCATATTTAAATGGAAAGTCGAACGCTGCCGATTGCTTACCGGCACCTTCGATCCATGCTTTCACAGCGTCGTAGCTGCCATCCCAATATTCAGCCACGCTGTAGGTGGGCTTGCTATACTCATTATATAGTTTGGTGTATTTTGCTGCATAGCCCTTAGCCATATCAATGCGGAAGCCAACATAGCCGAGGTCGTCGAGCAAGAATTTGCAATAATTTTTGCAATTTTCCTGCACGTTGGCGTTGGTGTGGTCGAGGTCGCGAGCGCCATCGAAATTATCGCCGGTGTCTTTGGCGCCGGTAGGGGTGCCGTGGCCCGAGCCGGCCAATTCATCGTCGCTACAGATGCCATCAAGACCGATGCTCCAGGTCTTGCCGTTCCACTCTTCGGTGGGGAAGTCGGTCCAGCCGGAAAGGCCGGTGCGGTGGTTGATAACAAGGTCTTCGATGATGCCAACGCCCTTTTCCTTGTAGGTGGCAATCATCTTGCGCAGCTGAGTTTCCGAGCCAAACGAGCTTGAATGGTGTGTAAACCAATATTGCGGAGTGTAGCCCATCTGGTTGCCACTTCCTGCACGAGCGCTGTTTGGAACCCAAATCAGCTTGAAATACTGGCTATATTCATCGGCCTTGTTGGTGAGATTGCTCCAACGAGTGTCGGTGTAGGAATCCCAATAGAATGCTTGCAACATCACGCCTTCCCAATTTGCGGGCCAAGCATAATTAGCCGCACGCACCCCCATGGGAGCGAGCACAGTAAATAGCAATGCTAAAATTTGATATTTTAAATATTTCATGCAGCTTTAAGGTAAATTGTAAGTAAAGTACGATATATGTATCTTTTTCTGCGAGGCCAAAATTACAAAGAAATTGTGTTATACAGCCCATCAGTATGTTAATAAACTTTAAAAGGCAATAAACAAGCTGACTTTCGTGCCGTTTTGCTCACAAATCGTGGGCTTATCATTGAATTTTAAAATTATTTTTAGCATCTTTGCATTAATCATTACACACCACTTCGGCCCTTTTTTACATCCATGAAAAAGCTTTTACCCATAATATTACTTGTAGCCGCATCGGCGCAAGCCCAAGTGACTAATCCTGCATTGCGAATTGCGATGCAGCAAACCGCCGCCACACATCAGGCTCGCGCTTCTGAAATCAGCTACACGCCTGTGCTGCTGGAGCTCGACGACGCAGCCCTCGACGAATTGCAGCAAAAAGGGGCCGTGGTGCTGAGTCGTCGCGAGCAATTTGCCGCCGTATGCATTCCGGATGATGCTGTAGAGGCTGTGAGCCGCGTGGCCGGCATTAAGCGAGCCGATGCAAGCCATCTAAACTCCATCAATCTTGACAAAGCACGAGCCGCCACAGGGGTAGATGCCGTGCACACCGGAATCGACGACACCACGCTGCCATTCACGGGCAAGGGCGTGATTGTGGGATTATCCGACATCGGGCTCGACCCGCAACATCCGGCCTTCGACAACCGAATCGAGAAAATACATATATATAATGACTACAAGGCCGAGCACTTGACCTACGACCAGGCATCGTGCCCCACCGACACCTACGACGAATTTCATGCCACCCATGTGACCGGTATCCTTGCAGGCGGCAACGACGCCGCGCCATACAACGGCGTGGCCACCGGCGCCACAATCATTGCCACATTGAGCAGCCTCTCTGATGCCGCAATCATTTCGGGCGTAGAGGAAATAATCGCCGCGTCGAAGGCAAGCGAACGGCCGGCAGTAATAAACCTGTCGCTCGGTTCGACGCTTGGTCCCCACGACGGCACCGACATATTCACCCGTTGGCTCGACCTTTGCGCCGAAGATGCCACGATAGTGATGTCGGCCGGCAACGATGGCGACGGCTATATGTGTCTGTCGCGTAAATTCACCGACGAGGCGCCAAGCTTCACCACGATGATTGCCGATAAATACACGTGGAACGGCTTCAATATCAAGGGCGCGATGGATATTTGGGGCGATTCGCCGCAAAGTGTTGATATTCGCCTGCGAGTGTGGGACGGGACCGAGCGGAAATGCGTCTACGAATCAGAAAGCTATGCAGGCTTGGCGTCGGAGGATGTGGCTGTGCTGGATAGCGACATCGACACGGAATTTGCAAAATTCTTCAACGGCAAAGTGTATTTGGCCGATTATGTAAGCGCCGACAACAACCGCTACAACCGCTACCTGATTTTCAGGCTGACAACGAGCGCAAAAGTAGAGCAAGGGTGGGCTCGCTACCATCTGATTGTGGAAATCACGGGACATGCCGGGCAAAGCGTGGATGTGTTTGAGGATGCCATCACCTCGGAGCTGCGTCGCCAGGGCAACGAGCCCTACTGTCTTACGGGCGGGCACGACAAATCTATCAGCTCTATTGCCTGCGGCTACAACACCATTTGCATAGGCTCCACCACCACGCGCGTCGTCACGCCTACTCTTTCAGGCGAGGATAAAACGTGGCCGTCTTATACGGAGGGCACTACCGCCCCTACTTCATCATACGGCTCCACCTATGATGGCCGCGCCCTACCCCACTTATGCGCTCCCGGGGCCCATATTGTGTCGGCCACCAGCTCTTATTATGTGAATCAGAGCCCGACGAGATTGAGCGATGTAGCCGCACGCGGCTCGCAAGGCGAGTATTATCAGGCCGAATGTGGCACGTCGATGGCGTCGCCACATGCAGCGGGCATTTTTGCACTATGGCTCGAGGCCAACCCCAAGCTGACGCCGACCGATATTCGCCGTATAGCCATCGCTACAGCGGGCCAAGCAGGATGCGACATCACCGATCCACGCACCGGCGCCGGCATGATTGATGCCGTGGCAGGCCTTAGGATGGTGCTCGACGAGGCCGGCGCCACGATGCCTATGGCCGACCGCCTGCTGGTTTTCCGCCGCGATGGTCGATTGGAAGTTGATGCACCGGAGGGCATCAGCTACAAGGCCACAGTCTACGACATGACCGGCCGCCAAATCAGCGGCAATGCGCTACCCCAATCGCCGATAGTAGTGGTCGTCACCACCTCCGACACCACCATCGTTAAAAAGCTTTAGGTCACACAGATTTAGCCACAAGATTAGGATTTTTCAAAAATAATTTGTTATTTTGCAAGAACTAATCCTTCCGAAATATAAAAGCGATGAATACTCAGCCATACTATCCTATAGGACTACAAAACTTCAGCGAAATTCGCGAGCTTAATGCCGTGTATGTAGATAAGACCGACTTTGTCTACAAGATGACGCACAGCTCTAAATATATATTTCTGAGTCGTCCGCGTCGCTTTGGCAAGACGCTGCTGACCAGCACGCTTAAATGCTATTTTGAAGGTCGCAAGGAATTGTTTACCGGCCTTGCTATCGAATCTTTGGAAAAGGAGTGGACAAAATATCCAGTTCTGCGCTTTGATCTCAGCACCGCTAAAGGCAAGCCTATGAGCGGAATCATAGAAAATATGTCCATTC
>CAZRCU010000038.1:1383-15590 GCA_964598685.1 uncultured Bacteroides sp. | reverse complement strand
CGAAGGAATTGGTAAAAAAGCAAGCAAAAGTCCAATAAATTATACTTATTGACTTTTGCTCTTATAGCCGTTAAGGCCTATTGCTTTGTTGCAACTTATTTGATGAATACTTTTTCTGCGCCTTTGGTAGTACGGCGAATGTAGAGGCCTTGTTGAGCATTCTCTACACGAATGCCGGTAAGGGTGAAGTATTCGGCTGCGTTATTTTGCTCGGCTGCTATATCGACAATTGAATTTTCGTTTGCCGGAGAGATAGCGATTGAGAGAGCGTCGGTGTTTACCGCCACATCGTATTTGCCATTTTCGGTGATTTGCCATTTAAGGTCGCCATCTTGATTGAGAGCAATCTTATTGGCATCGTTGGCGTCGCGGAAATACCAATATTTGCCATCCCACGAGCCTCCGCCCTTGATTACTGTTGCAATTTTAAATTCGCCTTTCTCAAGATACACGTTTGAGGCCGTGTAGCAGTAGGGCGCTTCAGGGTCTTGGTGCATGGCCGTGCCATTGTCTACGCTCCATCCGCCGGGTGTGGCATCGCCCACCATAAATAGTGAACTTAGCAGCACTTGCGCATCTTGATACGTAGATTTTACGATGGTGGCTTGCATCGCTTCGGTGTCAACTGTGATTAGATAGTTGGCATCTTCGGCCACGAAAATCTTGTCGTAGCCTTCGTCGTTGGTGCCTGAGGCAAGAGCCACCTTGCCATTTGTGAGCGATCCGCCCGACACTGCGCCATATTCAAGATTGCCCCATTCGGGCACAGTCATGAATTTTAATTCTTGGTTGGCGGTGAGGTAGAGCGTGCCTGTGTAGACATTCGGCTGATCGAGAGTAGATACAATAGCCGTGGCATCATCGGTGCTCCAACCACAGGGGGTGGCACTGCCAATCACCCACAGATTGGCGGCCTGTGCAGATGCTGTTGCGGTCATCGCAGCCAATGATAAGCATAGCGCTTTGCAAATTTGTTTCATAGTGATTAATGGATTTAAGTGTATTTTGGTTGTTAGAGAGGACGGAATGAAATTGCGTATCCACCTCCTGATGCTGCTTTGAGCTTGAGTTTTGTCTTGGCATCAACAGTTTTGTGAGTGATCACGTAGGCTTGAGGGTTGGTGAGATAGTTGGCATCGGGTGCATCGGCATAAATAATAGCTTCATACTTTTTGCCCTTTTCCAAGAAGTCGAGCTTGATGGTGGATTCGTGACCATTGGCGCCGGCGGTGCAACCCATAAACCAATTTTCGCTGCCTTTTGCCTTGCGAGCAACCACGATATATTGGCCGGGCTCGGCTTCAAGATAGTGGCTCTCGTCCCAATCCACCGCTACATCTTTGATGAATTGGAAAGCGTCCATGAATTGCTCGTAGTGCTCGGGATAGTCGGCAGCCATTTGTAGCGGGCTGTACATTGTCACGTAGAGCGCCAATTGGCGAGCCAATGTAGAGTTTACGTGGCCATTGCTGTTGGGATTGATTTGCTTCATATCCATTACAAAGATGCCGGGGGTGTAGTCCATTGGGCCGCCTTTTAATCTGGTGAACGGCAGGATTGTGGTGTGGTTGGGCTCGTTGCCCACAAATGAATCGTATTCGGTGCCGCGAGCGCTCTCATTGCCGATAAGATTGGGATAAGTGCGGGCCAATCCGGTGGGGCGAGTGGCCTCGTGGGCATTCACCATGATATGATGCTTGGCAGCCTCGGTGACGGCATACAGATAGTGGTTGTTGAGCCATTGGCTGTAGTGGTGTTCGCCACGAGGCAGCACATCTCCCACATAGCCGCTTTTCACAGCATTATAGCCATAATGGTCCATCAGATCGTAGGCCTGTTGCATGTGGCGTTCATAGTTGCGAGTAGAGCCCGAGGTCTCGTGGTGCATCATCAGTCGGATGCCTTTAGAATGGGCATAGTTGTTGAGATATTCAATATCGAAATCGGGGTAGGGTGTCACGAAGTCAAACACATAATCCTTGGTGTGTCCAACCCAGTCTTCCCAGCCAATGTTCCAACCTTCAACCAGCAGCTGATCGAAACCGTTATCGGCGGCAAAGTCGATATAGCGTTTCACGTTGGCGGTGTTGGCAGGGTGTTGGCCGTGAGGCTTCACCTTGGTATAGTCGGTCTCGCCAAGCTTCACCGATGGTACATCGAATGTGTAGGACCACTGCTTGCCGCCGCCGATCATTTCCCACCATACGCCCATATATTTCACAGGCTTGATCCATGAAGTGTCGTCGTAGGCGCAAGGCTCGTTGAGGTTGTAGATAAGATTTGACGCAAGGATGTCGCAAGCATTGTCGCTGATAATGAGTGTGCGCCAAGGCGAGTGACACGGCGATTGCAAATATCCCTTGTGGCCTTTTGCGTCGGGCGTAAGCCACGATTCAAACACCATATTTTTGTCGTCGAGGTTGAGGTGCATGCACGAATAGTCCACCAATTCGGCTTCGTGGATATTGATATAGATTCCCTCGTCGGTTTTCATCTGCAAGGACGTCTGCACGCCTGTGGGTGAGAACACTGTTTGCGATGCATTTGGATAAATTTTGCTTGGCAGAATCTCGCGGATTTCAGATAAGCGCGATTCAGTCCAGGCATATTCTTGAGTGTCGTAGTCGCCGGCAATCCACCATGCGGTGTGATCTCCGGTCATGGCAAATTGGGTGTGCTCCTCTTTCACCACAAAATATGTAAGATTATTTTGCTGTGGAAATTCATAGCGGAAGCCTACGCCGTCGTTGTAGACGCGGAAACGAATATCCATATATCGTCCGGTCGAGGCTTGCTGAAGTTTCACTAAGAGCTCGTTGTAGTGGTTGGTTATGTCTTTGTTTTCGCCCCACACCGGATGCCACACTTCGCTGAATGTGCAGGTGGCGGTGTCGGTGATTTCAAAGCCTTCCATAAGTGACGGAGCGTCGATAAGATCAAATCCCAGGTGGGAGTCTTTCACCACTTCGTGGCCCTTGTATTCAACTTTGTAAGTGGGTCGGCCATTGCCTTGGATAGAGAAATCTACCTTGATATTGGCATCGGGCGATGCAATCCCGATAGCAGCGGCCCCAATAGCTGAGGCTGCTGCAAGGATTGAGGTTATGATAGGTCTAAGATTCATATCTGTGAAATTTTATTCGATTACAATCATGTCCCAATATTTGAGTCGGGGCACGGTGAATGAGAGAGTGCCATTGCTAAGCGTAAAGACCAATTCTTGTGCCACGCCGCCATGCTGGTCGGGCGAGGCGAGCCACACCTTTTTCACGCTCTTATTGGTGGTGATAGCCACCGGGAAGCTGAGCTTGAGCTGCGGAATTGAGCGAGTGCAATTGAGGTCACGCCAGCTCAGGTCGTCGATATTGATAAAATTGAGCAGATGGAGCACTGTCTTGCCGTCGATTTCTTTTGCAAAGGTGGTGATTGTGCGCTGTTGAGGTGGCCAATTGTTGAATGTGATTTTCTTCGATGAGTCAGTGCAAGAGATTGCCACGGTGGTTTCGGCCGACGACGAGGCTCCGCGCAGCAAGTTCTCGTAGGCAGTCATAAAGTCGTAGTAGCGAATCATGGCTGTCTTAAGTTCGTCGGTCATTTTCAACGGTGCGGCAGGGAAATATTCGCGCGACAGCATGTGGTCGCCGCCCAATTCGAGGTGCGAGCCGCCAAGAGCCATCATCACGGCATCTGTCATCAACACGCCGGGGGTGTTCATTTCGCCGGTGTGAGTGTCGGCATAGTCATAATTCATATATGCAGCAAATACTGTTTGCAGAGTGTTGCCGCTGTAGCTGTCGTTAGCTTTAATGATGGTGTAGAGGTCTTGGAATTTATCTTCCGAGCCCCACACTTCGTTGTAGCAGAAGTCCACTTTGCCGGTGCCCACGATTTGCGATGCACCATAGCTGCTAACGGCATTCATGATAAGTCGCTTGGAGGGGTGGCGTTGCTTCATCTTGTTGATGAATGTTGCAAAGCCTTGAGGCATGTTGATTGTGCTGCCGTTGTAGTTGTAGAGCGTGCCGCGGTCGCCGAGTTGGTCGATTTGGTAGCCGTCGAAGTCAAACGACGAATACACCTCGTCGTTGCGTTCGGCTATGTAGTCGAGCCATTCCGAGTTGGACGGGTCGAGCACATATATGCTGCTTTTCCACGACGATGGCAGCGAGTGCACATCCTTATCGCCTCGACGATTATTCTTGAAGGCATACCATTGCTCTTTTACGCCGTCTGCGGCGGCATCATCAAGCGCGCCGTAGCACAGGTTGTAGAAGATTGATTTCATGCCATAGCCGTGTTGCACGGCGATGTATTTCTTCACCACGTCGGTGGAAATTTCGCGGTTGGCTATATCCTTGTAGGTGGCAAGCAGGTTGCCGCGAGTGCCGCCGAGCGGCCAGTGGTGCTTGTTGTGCCAGTCTTGAAACTGCACGCCGTTGATATGGCAGCGATTGAGAAATTCCATCTCGTCCTCAATCACGTTGGCGGCGAGTTTTGAGCTGTCGAATGTGGCCACAAAGCCATATCGCGGAAATTTAGTCCAATCGCTTGAAACGTCTACGGCGATTGTGCCGGCAATCGTCTCCTCTGTGTCAGTGGATTTGTACACATCCACCATATATCCCGTGAAATCGGTCGATGGCGGAGTCCATGTCCACGAGGTGCCCGATCCGTTTTGTTCTGAAATCACGTCGGCGCCGTGGCGGTATCTGATTTTGTAGCCATCCACGCTTGTGGCTGATGTGAATTTTACAGTTTCGCCGGGGGAGTAGGACGCCTTGTCGGTGCTAAGGTCGATCACCAAGTTGGACGCTACGCTTCTTACATTATCTACCGAGCTGCCGGGTGTGTCGGGGTTGGTTGAGCCTCCCTGAGAAGGTTCATCGCTGCCGCAGGCCGCCAATGTCGGTATCAGGCAAATAGCTAATAGGTTATGAAGCTTGTTTCTCATATAATGATATTTTGGATTTTATTCAATCACAATCATGTCCCAATATTTGATTGCAGGGATGGTGACGGACACTTGGCCGTTGCAATATTCAAACGGGAGCATTTGTGCCACGCCGCCGTTATAGTCGGGCGATGCCAGCCACACCTTGTCTACGGCGCGGTCTACATCAATAATCAGTGGAATGTTTTCCTCGATTTGTGGATTGGGACGGGTGAGGTTGAGGTCGCGCCAACACAGATTTTCGGCGTTGATAAAATTGAGCATATGCACCACGGTCTTGCCCTCAACCTCTTTGGCAAAAGTGGTGATGGTGCGCTGCTTTGGCGGCCAATAGTTGATATGGAATCCGCGATATTGGTCGGGGCAATTCACGCTTACATATTTTTCGCTTTCGAGCGATGTGCCGCGCAGCAGGTTTTCGTAGGCAGTCATAAAATCGTAGTAGCGAATTATGGCTGTTTTGAGTTCGTCGTTCATTTTCAGCGGTCCTGTTGGAAAATATTCGCGCGACAGCATATGATCGCCGCCCAGCTCCAGGTGGTCGCCGCCCAGTGCCATCATCACGGCATCGGTGAGCAAAATGCCAGGGGTGTTGAACAGGCCTTTGTGCTTGTCGGCATAGTCATAGTTCATGTAAGCGGCGAAAATGGTGCGGCGGCTATTATTGGTGTAGCGGTCGTTGGCCTTAATCACATTGTAGAGATCTTGGAATTGGTCTTCGTTGCTCCATGTCTCGTTGTAGCAAAAGTCAATACATCCCGATCCTGCAATTTGCGCTGCACCAAAGCTGCTCACGGCGTTCATTATAAGGCGTTTCTCGGGGTGTCGATCCTTCATCGCTTTGATGAATTTGAGATAGCCTTGAGGCAAGTTGATAGGGTTGCCGTAGTAGTCGTAGACATCGTCGCGGCTGCCGAGCTGGTCGATTTGATAGCCGTCGAAGTCGAGATTTGCATACACTTCGTCGTTGCGTTCGGCAATATAGTTGATCCAATTGTCATTGCCGGGATTGGCGATGTAAATGTCGCTTTTCCATGTGGGGCCCAGATAGAGCGCATCTTTGCGCGAGTGCTGAGTGTCTTTATAAGCCAGCCATTCGTCGCTCACGCCATCCTCTTTGCCGTCTTTGAGCACGCCAAAGCAGAGATTGTAGAAAATCGACTTCATGCCCAAGCTGTGTTGCACGGCAATGTACTTTTTCACCACTTCGGTGGAAATTTCGCGGTTGGCTATATCTGTGTATAGGTCGAGTAGCTGATTACGTGTGCCGCCCAATGGCCAATGATGCTTGTTGTGCCAATCCTGAAATTGCACGCCATTTATGTGGCAGCGATTTAAAAAGGCCATTTCGCTTTCAATCAAGCCTTCGGCGAGCTTTGAGCGGTCGAAAGTTGCCACGAAGCCATATCTGGGAAATTTCACCCAGTCGCTGGATACATCCACGGCGATTGTGGCGTAGATGGTCTCGCAGGTGTCGTTGGCCTTGTAAATATCCACCATATAGCCGGTGAAATCTGTGGCCGGGGCCTTCCAAGTCCACGATTTGCCGTGGCCGCGTTGCTCGGCCACGATGTCGGCTCCGTGGCGATAGCGGATTGTGTAGCCGTCGAGCGGCTCTGACGATTGAAATTTTACGGCTTCGCCGGGTGTGTATGCGGCCTTGTCGGTGCTAAGGTCGATAGATAAATTTTCAGATAAAGATTTAATCTGCATCTGCTGCTCCTCACGTGCACAGACGCCGCCGGCATAGCCGACAAGCGCCTGTGATAGAGTGAGGAACGCCAGGCTTATGATAAGCTTGTTGTTCATGTTGGTGAGATTATTTCTTTACTATTGAGATTTCCTCGGTGAGCTGATTGAGAGTGATGGTGTAGTTGCCGGCTTGGGTGATGTTCCACTTGAGGTCGACGTCGCCCACGGCAATATCAAGATATTGGTCGGCAAAGCTGTTGCTGCTCTTGTCAATGAACAGAGTCTTTTCGGTGGTGCCGGTGGGTGTGGCGTTAGATGAAGTGGCCAGGAACCATGCACCGCCCCAATCGCTCTGCTTGTCGCAGGTGAATTTGAGCTCGCCCTCGGTAAGCGCGCCGCTCCAAGTCATAATGTTGGGGTCGGTGGCCGATGCTGTCATTGGCAGAGCGTCGCCAATCGACCATCCGGCAGATGTGGCGCTGCCGATAAGATAGATGCATTGATAAGGTGTGAACTGTGTGGCAATCATGCGCTCACGGCCGCTGCGAATATCAAGACAAATCTTGTAGGACTTGTTGGCGTCGGCATCGGTGATATACCATTTCGGATCGGGGTCGAAGCCTTGCACGAATTGCACGGCCTGCGAGGTGTAGGATGCGTGGTCGCTTCCGGCCTTGTACATATTCTCCCAGCTGCCTGATGTTGTGCCGAATTTGAATTCGCCTGCCGAGGGGAATGTGACACCGATGCGGAATAGGAACTTATCCAGCGGGTCTTGGTTCATGGGCTCGAATCCCCAGCCGGTCACGTCGCCTACAAAGAAAATCTTGTCGTAGGCCAGTACATCGCTTGCCGATTCTTGGATAGACATGGTGAGGGTGAACAGGTTCACATCAATTTTGTATGTGGCCGAGTTTTCAACTGTGAATTGCTCGTCGGGTTCGTCGAAACTTGAGCGATATACGAGCTTGCCGGTGCCGTCGTTGTTGTAGGATGGTACAAATTCGCCGCGAGTGGTGATGAATTTGAAATTGCCTGCGTGGAGGTTGCCGGTCCAGGTGAATATGCCATTGTCGGTGCGGGTCATTTCAGCTGCATTATCGGCGCTCCAGCCGGTGGATGTAGCATCGCCGATGATGTAGAGGGTAGATGTGACGGCTTCATAGGGGGTGGCTGTGAAGCGGCACACCGAGATTTGCTCTTCGTCTTCATATCCGGCCACGGTGGCAATTACTCGAGCCTCGAGCTCCATCGGGATGCCGGCTGTGGCGTGAAGCTTGTCAATAAGGATGTTGTTGAGCTCCTCTACGGTTGGAGTCCAGCTGTAGGATTGAGTCACATTGCTCTTCAGATACACCGATTCGGCAAACTCTGTGTCGGCTTGAGCCAGCTCAAGAGTGTAATAGATACGATTGCCGGTGCCATTGTTTGTGCCGGTGGTCCATGATAGTTCGATTGCATCAGATGCGTGGCTCGCTTCGTCGAGCACGATTTCAGATTGTGATGCGGTAATCACAAGGGGCTCGTTGCCCTTGTCGAGCTGAGTGTAGTCTTGATCGTCGCAGGCGGCAAGGGATGCAACCGAGGCCACGGCCAGCAAGCTATAGAATATATTAAGTTTCATGTTGATTTAGCTAAGAATTAGTAACCGGGGTTTTGAGTCATGAGTGGGTTGCTGTCGATTTCTGTCTGAGGAATCGGGAAGAGCAAGCGCTCTTTGGTTGCATTTGTTTTGCCGATTGAGTGGAGGAAGTTGAGCGCATATTCGCCATTGTTGATACGAATCATATCAAACCAGCGGTGGCCTTCAAATGCCAGCTCAATGCGACGTTCGTGTATGATGGCTTCGCGCATGGCGTCTTTCGATAGCGAGGTGGACACGCCGGCCAATCCGGCGCGACGGCGCACGATGTTGAGCGGTGTGGCGGCTTCGCTTGTGCGTCCGAGCTCGTTGAGAGCCTCGGCTTGCATCAGCAGTACGCCGGCATAGCGATACACTACAAAGTTGGCCGGAGATGTGTTGTATTCGGGTGATACGGATTTAGACACGAGGAATTTTCGCACGTTGTAGCCTGTGGTCGACCATGTCGACTTATATTCAGTGCCTTCATAATCGGGGCAGCCGGCATAGAAGATTGTAACGTCCTTGCGCAGGTCGCCTTCTTCGTATTGGTTGACAAATTCTTGAGTGGGTTGGTTCCAACCATAGCAGCCGGCCACCATGTTGGAGTTGCGAGGGCCCATGAATGTCGACAGCCACGATGATTGAGCTGTGTTGCCCCAGAAATCATATTCGGTGCTGCCTGAGTATTGCACTTCAAAGATTGATTCGCTGCCATTGTTGATAAGAGCGTCGAAGTTGTCGGCATATTTGCAGCTTGACAGGTCATAGCCCATGGCGGTGATTTGGTCGCAGAGCTCCACTACGTTGTTGTAATAAGCGGCGTTGTTGGGAGCGAGAGTCAAGTAAATATCGGCGAGCATGTAGAGCGCGGCTTCTTTGCAAGCGCGGCCCAGATTTTGCGAGTCGTATTCAGCCTTTTCAGGCAGGAGGTCGATTGCGCGTGTCACGTCGCTGATGATGAAATCGTATGTTTCGCTGAGCGATTTGCGAGCGATGGCCGAGTCTTCGCCCGGGCTGTAAGGCTCGGTGCGGATGGGCAGTCCGCCATAGAGTCGAGCCAGGATGTAATAGTAGTGAGCGCGCAGGAACAGAGCTTCGCCCAAGCAGCGATTGCGCACGTCTTCAGAGAGGTCTTCGTTGTTTTCAACGGCTTGAATTGCATCGTTGCAGTGGCCGATGCCCACCCAAGGTGAGCGCCACATATACAGGGCCATGCCGTTGTCGCTCATTGTGGTGAAGTTGGAGGCTTGCACGGTTTCGAGACCGTCGTCGCCACCGCCGGCACCTACCACCGAGTTGCCGGCCACGATGTCGAGCGTCCACATGCGCATGTTATACATATTTGACGATTGAAGTGTGATGTAGCAGGCGTTGGTCATGGCTACGGCCACTTCGTCGGTAACTGTTTCTTCGGGGTCGACTTTGTCGTAGGGACTCTTTTCCAAGAAGTCGCTGCACGACGACATTGCCATAGCCGATGCGGCAATTGCGAATATGCCTAATATCTTGTTCATTGTAATTCAGATTAGAAGTTAAAGTTAAGACCGAAGTTGAAGGTGCGAGAAGTCGGGAAGCTTGAATAGTCGATGCCATTCACGCCCACTTCGGGGTCGAGGCCTGAGTAGCCGGTGATAGTGGCCACGTTTTCGCACGAAAGAGTGATGCGAGCTTGGTCGATGCCCACTTTTCTGAGAGTCTTGGCCGGAATGTTGTAGCCGAGAGTGATATTTTTGAGGCGCAGATACGAGCCGTTTTCAACCCAGCGGTCGCTGACGCGAGCGTTTTGGTTGGGGTCGGCCCACACGGCGCGAGGCATATCGTTGGAGGTGCCGGGGGCAGTCCATCGGTTGGCAGTGGTTTCGAGCTGATTGTAGGCAGCGCTCATGCTTTCGAGGCCGATGCGGCTGTAGTTGTAGATCTTGTTGCCGGCCACGCCTTGCAGATAGATTTGGAGCTCAAAGTTGCGATATGTGAAGCGGTTGTTCATCGAGAAGAGCCAAGTGGGGTTGGGGTTGCCAATCACGGTGCGGTCTTCGTCGTTGATTACACCATCGTTGTTGAGGTCTTTGAAGCGGATGTCGCCGGGTTCGGCACCGGCTTGGATAGCGTGGTTGTCGATTTCTTCCTGTGTTTGGAAGATGCCGTCGGTGACATAGCCGTAGAACACGTTGATGGGGTAGTTGACAGCCAACATTGTCACGTAGGAGTTGTTGAGCTGATTGGTATAGAAGGGGACGCTGCTGTTGAGGTCCTTAATCTTGTTTTTGTTGAAGGTAACCACTAAGTTGGTTTCCCAGCCCAGAGGCAGACCTTTCAGGTTGACAGAGTTGGCAGAGAGTTCCCAGCCGATGTTGCGCACTTTGCCGGCGTTGGTGTAGGTGGTGCTGGTGTCTTCAAAGCCCGAAGTGATAGGAATTGCGGCTTTCACCAGCATGTCGCAGGTGTTTTTGATATAGCCGTCGAGGCTGAATGTGAGGCGATTGTTGAACATTGCCACGTCGACACCGGCGTTGAATTGTTCGATGGTTTCCCAGTGCAAATACGGATTGGCCAATGTCTGTGCTACGAGAGCTGATTGATTGGTCGAGGTGCTGCCAAAGGGATATACGAGTGTCTCAAGCGATGGCAGGTAGCTGTAGTTGCTTACCGATGCCTGGCTACCGGTCTTGCCATAGCCCAAGCGCAATTTAAGATCGTTGATTGTCTGATTTTCGGGGAAGAATTCTTCAGATGAGATGCGCCATGCAGCCGATACCGAGGGGAATGTGCCCCAACGATTCTTTGAACCGAAGCGGCTGGAACCGTCGCGGCGAATTGTGGCGGTGAGCAGGTAGCGGTCGGCATAAGAATAATTGGCACGTGCCATGTAGGAGAAAAGCGACCATTGCGAGCGGCTGCCGCTGATGTCTTTCATTGTCTCGCCGTTGTCCATCTGGTGAACGTTGTCAAACAAGAAACCGTTCATTGTGGCGTTGAGATATGCGTAGTCGTTCCACTGAGCCGATGTACCGGCCATCACATTCAGATTGTGCTTGTCGGCAAATGTATAGTCGAATGTAAAGTAGTTATCCCAAAGATAGGTGAAAGAGTGGTCTGAGCTTTCATAGTTGGAGCTTTCTTCCACGGGAATCGGCTTCCAATTGTAGGCGGGAGAGAATGATTCGGTGGTCCAGAATTTGGCATCGTAGCCAAACAAGCTGCGGAATTGTAGCCAATTGGTGAAGTAAATATCGGCTGCGATGTTGGCAAGCAGATTATAGCCGTAGGTGGCCGATTTATACACAGTGTTGCTGCCAACAGGGTTGCGCACGCCGCCATACCATTCCGAGTTGCCGTCGGGGCCGGTCCATTCGCCGTTGGCGTCTTTCACTGTGTAGATAGGCAGAGCGTGCATTGCATCGAGCATGCTGTAGCTGCCGGCTTCTTTCTTGTCGGCAGAGAAGAGCAGGTTGTTTGAAATCTTCAACCATGATTTCAGCTTGGAGTCGTTGTTGCTTTGGAATGTGAAGCGGCGATAGTTTACACCGTCTACGATACCGCTTTGGTCGAGGAAACCGGCCGAAAAATAGTAGTGAGATTTTTCGTTGCCGCCCGAGTAGTTGATATTGTAGTTTTGCATCACGCCGGTTTGCAGCAGCTCGTCAACCCAATTTGTGGAAGTGGTGAGCGATGTGGGATCTACCCATTCGGGATTGGTGTTGTGGCCGGCGTTGGTCATCATATCATTATTCAGAGCTGCATAGCCTGCCGAGTTGAGCAAATTGAGAGTTTTTGCAGCGTTTTGTACGGCTACGTTGGCCGATACCGAGATTTTAGCGTCGGCGTTTGCACCGCGGCGAGTGGTGATCATCACCACGCCGTTGGCGCCGCGCGAACCATATATTGCAGTGGCCGAGGCATCTTTTAGCACATCGAGGCGCTCAACGTCCTGCATATTAATGCTGTTGAGCCCGAGGTCGGTGGGCACACCGTCGATTACCACCAAGGGGTCGCAATTGTTGATTGAGCCCAAACCGCGGATTTTGATGTTGACGTTGTCGCCGGGCTTTTGAGCATCAATGATTTGAACACCTGCGATGCGGCCTTGGATAGCCGAACCGATGTTGTTGACCGGCACCTCTTTAATATCTTTGTTGCCAATTGAGCCTACAGCGCCGGTGAGGTCGCTCTTTTTCATCTGGCCGTAGCCGATTACCACCACTTCGTCGAGTGAATTGGCATCGGGCTGAAGCACCACGTCGATGTGGTTGCGGCCTTGGATTGCTACACTTTGTGCTTTGTAGCCAATGTAGGAGAATTGCAGTGTCCCCTGTCCGTTGGCTTTGATGGTATATTCACCGTTGATGTCGGTGGCAACGCCTGTATGCGCGTTTGCAAGTACAACTGATGCTCCGATGAGCGGCTCGCCATCAGAGTCGGTCACTGTGCCGGTGATTGTGATTTGTTGCCCCATTGATTTTAATGGAAGCATCAACATGCTAAACACAACTACCAGAACCAGCTTTCTAAAATTAATGGATCGATTCATGATATAAATGGTTTATGTTTTTCCGCTATTAATGATTTAAGAGAGAACATTGCAAAATTAATAAACCTGTTAATCATTATTAATATGATGTAAATAATAAGTAGTTGTTTTAAGCTGTGTATAAATCTTAAATATCAGATAATCAGGCTTAAATCTACCGGTGGTAATAGCGAAAAAAGTAGTAGATTTATAGTGATGAAAGTTTGGTTTTTATGCTATTTTACGGCGCTGCCGATGTTCATAAGCTCTTTTTCGAGGGCGTTTCTGTCAGATCGGGCTTTGTTGCGAATGCGCGTGCGATAGTTGTAAATTGTGGTTACAGAGTAGCGCAAGAATTGTGCGATTTTGGTGCTGTCGGTGATGCCGAGTCGAATCAGGGCAAATATTCTTAGCTCTGTGTTTAGGCGGCCTTCGGCCTTTGGCTTCACTTCTTCGCCATCTATGAGCAGCGCGTTGAAGTCCTCGACAAATGTTGGGAAAAGACGCAAGAATGTTTGGTCGAAATGTTCGTAGAACCCTTTGAGCTCGTCGTCGATCATCGACGTAGATTTCAGAAGTGTCTTGAAATCAGCGGTGTTGCCCGATGTGAGCATCTTGTTGAGCCGTTTACGATAGCTGTCGAGCTTCTCGATATAGAGCGAGCATTGGTCCATGTAGCTGCCGATGTATTCTTCTTTAAGGCGCGAGGCCTCGGAGATTTCAGCGTTTGCAAGGCGCAGCTTGTCGATAAGACTCTTGAGCTCATTGTTCATATCGAGTAGCTTGATGTTGGCCTCGGCCTCGGCTTTGCGCGCTTTATGGGCGCGCTTTGTCTGCAATGTTGCAAATATGAATGCAATCAGCAGCGCGATAGATAAGATGCTGATAAATAGCAGATAATGTTTCAGACTGCGTTGCTGTCGGTTGATGGTGTCGAGATAGATGTCGTTGACCACCGGAAATATGTCGTTGATTTCGATCTGGCGCAAGCGTGCATTGCACATTTTTGCATCTTCCATGCACTGTTTCAGATACTTGTATGCGTGCTCGATGTCGCCATCTTCATATAGCATTATCGCCAATTTGCGCAGCGACACATATTCCAGCGTGGCCGATCGCATGTCGGCAATGGCCGAGATTATTAGCTGCTGCTTTTGCAATTCGCGCTCGTTCAGAAGTCGATACGATTCCGATAGTGTATAGGCGAAAAGTGCCTCGGCATGTGGCTCGGCTTCGGAATGTTGCTGCAAATAGTTGGTTATCAGTTTTACACTCTTTTCGGGATGCCCATCCACGTTGAGCTTGTCGCCAAGAATCAGAGTGTAGTAGAGCGAGCCGACGGCGTTCACTGCCACCAGCGAGTCGCGATATTGATTGGTCAACTTGGTGTATTTGCTTTTTTCTTCGTCGCGAATGGCGTAATCTGCCATAAA
>CAZRCU010000038.1:0-1283 GCA_964598685.1 uncultured Bacteroides sp. | reverse complement strand
GTCGACTCGTTGATTTGCTTGCGCATATCGCTTAGCTTTTCGCGTTTTATCGAGATATATTGATCGCGCATTTCCAGCACTTTATCCAGCTGATTGAGCAGCGAGTCGGTGTCATAGCTAATTGCGTGTAGTTGAGCACTTGATATTATTGCAACGGCAATAATAATCAGGCATCTATATTTATATGAAATGTGATGAAATGGCATAGAATAAGGCTTCTTGAGGCAAAATTAATCAAAAAAATCAACCTACGCAACACATTTTTGCGCTTCCGCAATAGATTAAATTGTGATTGTCGGTGAGGTTGAAATTTGGCTTATCGAGAAGTCTTTGATAAGGTCGTGAGGCGAAATAGCTTCGTCTGTAGGCCGTAGTCCGGCTATGTGTGCCAATAGGCCTATAATTTCTGCGGCGGAGTGTGATTGGCGCAGACTTGCCATGCTTAGCGATGCGTCGCGCTTTGACAGCCGTTGGCCTGCGCCGTTGCAGATCAACGGCAAGTGGATGAATTGCGGAGCATTGTAGCCAAGTAGCTCATAAATATACAATTGCTGCGCTGTGGATAGCAACAGATCGTTGCCTCGCACCACCTCGGTGACGCCCATTTCGGCATCGTCCACCACCACGGCAAGCTGATAGGCCCACGCTCCATCGGCGCGTTGCAGCACAAAATCGCCGCAATGGTTGGCCAAATTCACTGTTTGAGCTCCGCAAATACCGTCGTTGAATGTGATATCTTTATCGGGAACGAATAGTCGGGTGGCATATTTGCCCGTGCGATCGGCCCATGGCGCTGGCAAAATTGCCGGTCGGCACGTGCCGGCATATATCACACGCCCATCGCTTTGGTGCGGCGCTTGTGTGGCCATAATATCGGCGCGAGTGCATGTGCAAGGGTAGGTGAGTCCGGTGGCTTTCAGCCGTTTAAGCGCTTTTTGATAGATTTCATTGCGTTGGCTTTGCACGTATGGCCCGTTTGGGCCGATGTTGTCCAATCCGCCCTCGTCCCAATCCAGGCCGAGCCAATGCAAATCGTCCTCGATTTGGCGTGCAAATTCTATCTTTGAGCGTTGAGGGTCAAGGTCTTCGATGCGCAGAATCCATTTTCCGCCTTTGCTTTTGGCTGAAAGCCACGAAATCAGGGCGGTGTAGATATTGCCAAGGTGCATTCTGCCTGATGGAGACGGCGCAAAGCGGCCTACCGGAATTTGGTTGTAATTCATATCACAAAGTTAGCAATATCGTGGATGTTGGCCAAAGCAAAAGGTATATAAAATCAAACG
>CAZRCU010000037.1:0-15595 GCA_964598685.1 uncultured Bacteroides sp. | reverse complement strand
CGATAGCGATGGTAAGGTCGAAAATCACGGTGAGCAGGAATGTAACGAGCAGCACCCATACATCGCTCTTGGGAGCGTGGAAAATACCTACCACGGTGCGCCAGCCGCTCATGTTGTAAGCTACCACAATCAGCACCGCTGCCAAGCACGACATAGGCACATAATTAATCAGTGGCATGAAGAACAAGAAAATCAGCAACAGCACCAATGCGTGAACGATGCCGGCCACGGGTGTGCGGCCACCGTTGGTGATGTTGGTCATTGTGCGAGCGATGGCGCCGGTGACGGGAATACCGCCGAAGAAAGGCACCACGAGGTTGGCAATGCCTTGGCCGATAAGCTCGGTGTTGCTGTCGGTGCGCGAACCGGTGACACCGTCGGCCACAGTGGCCGAAAGCAGCGATTCGATAGCGCCCAACACAGCGATTGTAAACGCCGAGGGCAACAGCATATTGATTGTGGCCATGTTGAGGTTGAAACCTTGAGGCATGGGAATATCTGTGGGCATGTCGCCAAAGCGGTCGCCGATGGTCTCGACGCTATACCAGGATGTGAATGTCGACAGCAGATATGCGGCCACGCTCACCAAAATAATGGCGATAAGCGCGCCGGGCAGCTTCTTGGAAACCTTTGGCACCATAATAATAATCAGCAGCGACACGACACCGGTGATTAATGTGGGCAGGTCGATGCGGTTGAGATTGCTCAAAAACATGCCCCACTTGGGGATGAATTGGCCGGGCACGTCGCGCAGGCCAAGACCCAGGAAGTCGTTGATCTGGGTTGAGAAAATCGTAAGTGCAATACCGGCAGTGAAGCCCACCACAATAGGATAAGGAATAAACTTGATGATAGTGCCCAAGCGAAACAGGCCCATCATAATCAAGATTACGCCCGCCATGGCTGTGGCCACTGCAAGGCCGGTGAGGCCAAACTGCGCAATGATGTTATAAACTATTACGATAAATGCACCCGTAGGGCCACCAATCTGAACAGAGCAACCACCGAAAAACGACACCAAAAAGCCGCCGATAATAGCTGTGATCAAACCGATTGTGGGGCTCACGCCCGATGCAATACCGAATGCGATAGCCAACGGTAGGGCTACAATGCCGACTACAATGCCGGCAATAATGTCGTCGCGCAAGCGGTCGCTTGAATAATCTCGTAGCGAGCTCCACAGCTTGGGACGCAGATTCAAAGCATCTGAAATGCTCATAAATAAAGTGTGTTGAAAATTGTACCTAATAGAGGGCTCAGCATGGGCTCCCCTTGAATTTTGAGCTGCAAAGTTACGATTTTTTTGAGAATTAACCAACTATTAACAACCATTGCTCATTTCGCTAACTATCGGCTCTGACGTGAAGCGCCACGGTGCTGCATCAACAATTTTTCACCGTTTATCCAATTTTATTTAATATTTGTTTGTATATTGAGAATATTAGTGTAAATTTGCAACACGTTCATTTCACAATCAATTCACGCTGCTTTTCTACAATTATCTTATAACATCATCACAATTAACAACTAAATAACACTTTGTCTATGAAAAATCTCTACAAGTCTATTTCTGCTCTAATGCTTGCCATGGTGCCTATGATGGCCGGCGCAGCCACGCCAAGGCTCATAGCGCCAATTGCAGCGCAGCATGACTCAGAGCAACAGTCAGAGCAACAATCGGCAAAACAACGCACCGAGCGCCACAGCGTGGTCAAAGCCAAAAATGTGGCCGGATTGAGCACCGACCGCCCGGCCGGCGAGTATCATGTGTATAATCGCGGCGGGTCGTCGCTGTTTCTGGATTGGGAAGGCATCTACGAGAGCGACCAAAGCAGCATGCTGGCCGAGGTGGTGTTTGCCGAAAACAATGTGGTGTGGATGCGTAATGTGCTAACCTATGTGAACGATAATATATGGATTCAGGGCACCCTGAGCGACGACGGCACAAAAATCACAATTCCCGTGGGCGTAAAAATTTCCTACGACTCGTGGGAGCAGCAATATCTATGCCTCTACCCCGCCACATTGAATATGACCGACAACACAGTGTCGATTAACACCGACATCGACGAGATTTCATATTCAATCGCCGAGGGCATAATCTCGCTTAACAACACATCTGGGCTCACGCAAGGCATCGGCGCCTTCTACGACGAAGGCTTATGGGCCGGCATGATGGATGTGAACACTGTATATACGCCTTCGCCCCTGCAAGCCGTGGCAGTGCCCGACAATCTTGCCACCTCGCAGTATCAATTGATTTGCATCAACGACAACTATTCTGAAGGCGTCGACCTCGACAATCTCAAAGGCGTATTTATAAATATTGGCCGCGAAGGCAACGATATTTATATCAGCGGATTGGTGCCCGATGATTCGTCGGCATGGGCCAAAGGCAGCATCAGCGGCAATGTGGTGACAATCGCCAAAGACCAACTAATGGGCGTGTCGAGCGGCTATGGGCTGTATCTTGAGGGAGCCACCTACGAAAAGATCACCTACGATTGGGGCTGGACACAATATAACTACACCATTTCCGACCAAGACATCACATTCACCCTTGGCGAGGATGGCTCGCTCACATCGCCTTCAATCGCAATGATTGTGTCGACATCTACTGTGGATGCGTCGCTGTGGGCTTCATATATTGATGCGGCTATCTCGCCGGCATTCACCGGTTCGGCCACACCGAAAACGCCAACATTCACCTCGGTAAACTGCTGGGACGATGAATTTGGCGAGCCATATTATGGATTGGCTATCCGCACATCGCAAATCGACAACGACAACCACCTGCTCGACCGCTCAAAAATGTTCTACGTGGTAGAGGTAAATGGCGAGGAATTCACATTCACGCCCGACGTCTACACCAGCCTCGACGAAGCTATCAAAGAAGTGCCGTTAACCTTAAACGACAACGACTTCTTCTACTCGCTCGACAACTTCCAAAACTTCTACATTTTCCGCACCGACATTGAATCATTTGGCGTGCGCGTGATCTACTATGGTGGCGACCAACGAGTGGAAACGCCCACCACCATCTACACCGTCGACGGAATCCACGACATCACAATCAGCGCCGACGATGCCGTGGCCGACGTCTACGACCTCTGCGGCCGCAAAGTGAATCGCGACAATCTCACCCCCGGAATTTATATCTCAAACGACCATAAATTTGTGGTCAAATAGCTGTTTCATAGAAGCTAAATGTGAAGAATCCCCGAGTCGGCCCCACACCCTCGGGGATTCCTTTTTTTATTCAATAACAATCCTGTATTGAATAAAATATGTACTTTTTTATTCAATACAACGTATTTATTGAATAAAAAGAGCTATATTTGCAGTCTAATAAGACAGCTATGAAAAATATAATCTTCAATCAAAAGGCTGAGCGTGATGAGTTGATGGCCCGTCCGTACCAACAGCGACAGACCAAACATGATATTGAGCAACTTCTCGCCAATCCACTGATTAAGCTGATCACAGGACCTCGGCGCGTTGGCAAATCTGTATTTGCATTGCTGATGCTGCAAGGGAAAAACTTTGCCTACCTGAATTTTGACGACGCACAGCTATTGGATAGCTGGAATGAGGATTTGGTGATGTCGGCACTCGACGACATCTACCCCGGCTACGATTATCTTCTTCTCGACGAGGTGCAAAACCTGCCCAATTGGGATATGTGGGTGAGCAAGCTGTATCGTAGGGGTAAAAATTTGGTTATCACAGGGAGCAATGCAAAACTGTTGAGCAGTGAAATGGCAACATCGCTTACCGGACGCTATCTTAAAATAGATATGCTTCCTTTCAGCCTTGATGAAACAATGATGTGGAACGGCATCGACATTCACGCTCCACAAGGTGAGCAGCTTGCCAAAGCTACTGTGCTTGCAGATGATTATATGCGCAATGGCGGCTATCCCGAGACTATAAAGGCGAGAGCTATCACAAAAACATATCTTTCAACGCTATTCGACTCCATATTGCTGAAAGATGTTGCGAAGCGGCACAATGTAAGAAACACCACCGATCTATATAATCTGGCTACATATCTCCTCTCAAATTTCTGCAATCCGATTTCTTCCAACGAACTGGCCGGCGAGTTGGGGCTGTCAAGCGTGGCAACCACACGGAAATTTTGCGACTATCTCGCCGAGCCTTATCTTTTCTTCTATCTTCCTCGCTTCAACAACAAATTAAAGCTAATGAAAAAAGCTCCGCGCAAGGTATATGTGGTTGATAACGGATTTGTACAAAGCACAGCTTTCAATCTCAGCGAGAATCTCGGACGCCTTTTAGAAAACCAAGTTTTCGTGGAGCTCCTGCGCCGTGGATACGAACTCGGCAACACATTATTTTATTATCGGACACGAAACGACAAAGAAATCGACTTTGTCGCGCGACTCGGAACAAAGGTAGAACAACTGATTCAAGTTTGCTACGACATGACCTCAGAGAAAACTCGCAAGCGCGAGCTCGATGCCCTTGTCGAAGCTGCCGACGAACTCCACTGCGACAACCTCGTCGTCGTCACCAAAGATTCGGATGAAGCGGCAACATGGAAAAATAGAAATATCAGAATAGTGCCCGTCATTAATTTTTAGACATATGCCAAATAGGCTATTTTAGGCTCTATTTATGCCGGATTTACGCAAATGTTTACCAAATCGACTGTAATGGTATATAATAGTAGAAGCGCAAAAAATTATACAGCCAAATTCTACAAGCGCGGCAGTATCCGTTGAAAATTAGGACTTTACTAAAAAAATTTGGATTGTATTAGAAAAAGTATTAACTTTGCGGCGTGACTTGGGAACGAGTCGATACATACAATTAAGTTTAGAGTGCCGGACCTCGACGGTCGGCTCGCTCAAATTTTCAAATTCGATTAGCGTTAGCCATTGCTATGCCCTTACGGCAACTGCGCGCTAAGAGAACCTTGACATTTTGGGCGGATGTTTGGAGGAAGGCCTCCAACAAAACTAAACAACATCGGTTGCAACCACACATCCTATCCGCAGTGGTATATGCAATCGACATTTTTTTAATCTCTAAACAAAAATTGTATGGAAACAACAAATCTTATCTCTCTGGCTCAAGCCGGCAATGCCGAAGCTCAAGCCCAACTCGCTCAACAAGCATTAATCAAACACGACAAAGACGCTGCCTGGAAATGGGCAAATCTCTCTGCCGCACAAAATTGCCCATTAGGCATCTGTGCGCTTGGCTCGTGCTACTTAGCAGGTTACAACACCGAAAAAGATCCCGAAAAAGCAAACGAGCTTTACCAAAAGGCTGCCGACATGGGCTGCGCTCGCGGTATCACCGGACTATCCGGCATCATGATTGAAAAAGAAGGTAAAGTGAGTCGTGAGGCGCTCGCGCTTCTTCGCAAAGCTGCTGATGCCAACGACGCCAAAGCCCTTTACCTGCTCGCCATGCTCCACAGAGATGGGGTAAATGTGGTGAGAAGCCTGCCCCGCTGCAAGCAGTTGTTTGAAAAATCAGCAGAACAAGACTATGCTCCGGCCTTGTATGAGCTTAGCTTGATCTATTTAAACGAAAATGATAAGGAAAAGTGCGATGAGCTCTTAAAACAAGCGGCCGAGCAAGGCCTTCCAATAGCAGAAACGCTACTGGGCGAACTTATCCAAGACGGCGAAATGGGCGAAGTGGATGACGACAAAGCATTCAAATTGTATTCGCATGCCGCATCAGCAGGTTGTCGTGAAGCGCTGCGCGATCTCGGTTTTTGCTACCTCTATGGCGAAGGCGTAGAGGTTGACACCGCAGCCGCTGAAGAATATTTCAAACGCGCCGCTGAGCTTGGCTTAGACGACTGCAAAGAATTGATAGAGCTCGCTCGCAACGGTGGAAGCGAACTCATCGAAGAGGTATGCGACTCTACCAAACCGCAGTTCGACTATCGCGACGAGATTGAAGCCGCAGCCGCAAAAGGCGATCCCGAAGCGCTCTTACGTCAATCGATATTCTACTTTGAGGGAAAAGCCGGCGACGTGGTTTCGTATGAAAAAAACGACAGCAAAGCCTTGGAATGTGTCAAGAAGTCGGCTGAAGCAGGCTTTGCATCGGCCGAGCTCGCGCTTGGCAACATCTACATATATGGCAGTTTAGGCGTTGAACAGGATATATCTGTGGCCATGGGTTGGTTTAAAAAAGCCGCCATGCAAGGTAATGCCAAAGCCATGATAAATCTTGCGCGTTGCTTCATAACTGTAGGCATACCGGACGAAGCCGTAAAATGGCTTGAAAAAGCTTGTGAAGCAGGCGACGGAGTGGCATTCGGCATGCTTAGCGAACTCTACATGGATGGATTAGGCATTGAACAAGACTTTAACAAAGCTTTTGCGCTTGCAAAACAAGGTGCCGATTTAGGAGATGCCCGTAGCGATTCTATTATGGGCACCTGCTATCTTAGAGGGCAAGGCGTTGAGCAAGATATCGACACCGCCATCGACTGGTTCATTTCGGCATCAAACAAAGGCTACGCGTATGCAATGATCTATCTCGGCAACATATTTATGGGCGATATTGGCGACCAATACACCGACTACCAACTTGCCGAGGAGCAACTAATTCAAGCGACAAACCAAAACAATCCCGAGGCAGCTTATCAACTAGTGCGTCTCTACATCCATTTCACGCACGAACATGATAAGGCATACAATGCGCTGTGTACTGCCGCCGATTTGGGCGACACTTGGGCTGCCGAAATCCTCGCCATCTTTCAAAAAAAGGAAGAAGGTAACGAGCAATAAATCGGGAATTTCGACGTTATATAATTGACATAGTGCAGCCACATGTAGTGGCTGCAACTTCATAGTTCATTATATGAGAAAATTATTTTTACCTCTTTTGATTCTCTTTGCAGTTATGGCAAAAGCTGAAAACCCGTTTTTCTCGGAATTTACAGGCGTGCACGGCACTGCTCCCTTCTCACAAATCAACAACAGCCAGTGGGAAGAAGCTATCGACCGTGGCATTTCGCTTGCAAATGCCGAAATAGATGCAATAGTAAATAATCCCGAGGCGCCCACTTTCGACAACACTGTTGTGGCTCTTGAACATGTAGGCAAAGACCTCAACCGCGTGCTCAACGTGTTCTATCCGCTGCTGTCGGCCAACTCCGACGATGAAATGATGGAAATCGCCATGGGCACTTCTCAAAAGCTAAGCGACTATTCCACATCAATCGTGCTGAACGAAGGCCTGTGGAAGCGCATCAAGGCTGTGTGGGACGGTCGCGACAAGCTCACTCTCACTCCCGAGCAAACCACACTGTTGCAACAAAGCTACGATTCCTTTGCCCTGCAAGGTGCCACTCTCGAGGGCGCCGACCGCGATAAATATCGCGAGCTTTCGGCCCAGCTCTCTGAGCTCACCACCACCTTTGGCCAAAACGTGCTTAAAGAGATGTCGACCTACAAGATTTGGCTCACTGCCGACGACCTCGACGGCCTCACCGAGCAATCAAAGGCTCAAGCCGCCGAAGCTGCCGCTGCCGAAGGCCGCCAAGGTGAATATCTATTCACACTCGACCAGCCCGTCTACATGGCGTTTATGAAAAACTCGTCGCGTCGCGACCTTCGCGAAAAGATGTGGCGTCTATACACCTCGCGCAACACCAAGGGCGAATACTCCAACGTGGAAATCACCGCCAAGATTGCCGATTTGCGCCGCCAAATCGCCAACTTGCTCGGCTCGCCCGACTATGCCACTCACGCGCTGAAGCGCACCATGGCCAAGACCCCGGCAAATGTCTACGACCTGCTCGACCGCCTGAGCGATGCCTACACCGAGCCTATGCGCGCCGAAATGGCCGAGCTCACCGAGTTTGCATCAAACCTCGAAGGCAAGAGCATCGAAATCAAGCCGTGGGACTATTCCTACTATTCAAATAAGCTGCGCATGGCCAAATATTCTTATGATGAAGAGGAAATGCGCCCATATTTCGAGCTCGACAACGTGATCAAAGGCGTGTTTGGCCTGGCCACTCGC
Organism: uncultured Bacteroides sp.; assembly: GCA_964598685.1. Taxonomy (GTDB): domain Bacteria; phylum Bacteroidota; class Bacteroidia; order Bacteroidales; family Muribaculaceae; genus CAG-873. The sequence continues at coordinate 7,576 of CAZRCU010000037.1, read as the reverse complement.
CTCTATGGTCTCAACTTCACCTACAATCCCGACATTGAAGTATATCACCCCGACGTAAAAGCATTTGATGTCACCGACGAAAACGGCGCGTTTGTAGGCGTAATCTACACCGACTTTTTCCCTCGCGCATCGAAGCGTCCGGGCGCGTGGATGACCTCGTTCCGCGACCAATATATCGACGAAAACGGCAACGATGTGCGCCCGCAAGCCACAATCGTGATGAACTTCACCAAGCCCACCGCCGACACTCCCTCGCTGCTCACCCCATATGAGGTGGAAACATTCCTCCACGAATTTGGCCACGCGCTGCACGGCTTGCTCGCCAAGTCGACCTACGCATCGCTGTCAGGCACCGCCGTTCGCCGCGACTTTGTGGAGCTACCCTCGCAATTCAACGAAAACTATCTCACCGAGCGCGAATTTCTCGACGGATTTGCTCGCCACTACAAGACCGGCCAACCGATTCCGCAAGAACTTGTCGACCGCCTGGTGGCATCGTCGCGATATGGCGCAGCATATGCTTGCATGCGCCAGCTGATGTTTGGCTACCTCGACATGGCATGGCACACCACCACCGCTCCCGTAGCAGACCCCGCAAAATTTGAGCAAGAAGCCGTGAGCCGCGTACAAATCTTCGCTCCCGAGGAAGGCTCGCTCACATCGCCTCAATTCTCTCACATCTTCTCGGGCGGCTATGCAGCCGGCTACTACAGCTACAAATGGGCCGAGGTGCTCGACGCCGACGCGTTTGCACTCTTCAAGCAAAACGGCATCTTCGACCGCGCCACAGCCGACTCGTTCCGCCACAATGTGCTTGAACGCGGTGGCACAGAAGATCCTGCCGAGCTATATCGCCGTTTCCGCGGCCAAGAACCCACAATCGACGCCCTGCTCATTCGCGATGGTATCGTGTCGGAGCACAAAAAGCTCGATGTAAAAGAGCCCAAGAAAAATTAATGCATGATTAAAGTAGGCTACACCCCTGCATCATCGTCGGCATGGCTTAGAATGGCTGCCACACGCCTGCTTTGGCGGATTTGGTGGATTGCCTTTGTGCCGGTGGCCTTGATTGGCTACGGACTGGCCGCCGATTGGCGATGGGCAGTGGTGGGGCTGATGCTGATATTTATAGTATTTCCGATGGTGATGTCGCTGGCGATTTTGCGCTATGCGACATTGCCGCGGATTGCTAATTTGCTGCAAGCCGCAGTTGCCGTAATCGACGACGGCGGCATCACTTTAGCTACAGAAGAAAAAGAATTAGCCCGACTGAATCGGGCCGACATTAAGGCAGTGAGCATTGGCCGACAATATATCGGCATCACATTTGGCACTGCCATTCAAGATTTCACAATTATCCCCACGGCCGACTTGCCACAGGAAGCCGTCACAGCCATTTCGGCCCTTGCTCCGGCCGATTCATGGGATTAAACCAAAATAGTCTGCGGCGGAAGCTGAACACGCGCCACAGCTACAGCGAGCCACGCAGCCGCATCGGCATTATTACCGATTATCGACACCGCGCCGCTAATTTCACGGCCAATACTAATCAGGCGGGCGCCTTCGGGCAAATTAACATCGCCGCCGCACGCCACCACTAAATCAATCTTTTCGCCACGCGCAGCCACATCGGCCAGCGCCTCATCATCGGTCATCGGATAAAAGCGACCGCCGCATTGCTGTGCCATTAGCCGTCCGGCGGCAGGGTCGGCCAACGTGAAAGCCACGCGACTGCCGGCCTCCACAAAGATTTTAATAATAGCGCGAGCCATCGGGCTATCGGCTTGCGACACAAACACGCCCACAGCCGGATATTTCAGGCCGTGCGAGGACACGTGGCGCACCTGCGCGCCGCGGCGATAGTCCTCCATTCGTTTTTCCAAATAATTATCAGCCATTTCTGTGACGTTCGTGATAATTAATAATAGCCTTTGCCACATCCACATGCCCGTTGGGGTAGCGCTCGTTCAGCGCATTATAGTCGGGCTGTTCGGCAGCCAAGGCAGCCTTGATGTCCTGAAATTGCTCGCGCGAGATATAGCTGTCAAAGGCGGTAATCATATCCTCATCAATAAGCAGGGCGATATGGCCATAAATAGTTTTGAGAGTGACGCCCTTGAGCTCGGCCATTTCGGCAGGCTTCACTCCGGCATTGTGCAAAATCAGCGTCTCCTTGTAGGTGGAGCCCTTTGGCATCGACGCAGTGAGGCCTTCAAACTTGCGAATAGCGGCAATGAATTGGCGTCCGAATCTCACTGTTTTGCGCTCGCCCACGCCTTGCACCTCGGCAAATTCCTCGATTGAGCGGGGACGGCGGCGCGCCATATCCAGCAAAGTGGCATCGCTAAACACCACATATGCCGGCACCATGGCCTTGGCAGCCACTGCACGGCGTACAGCTTTAAGCTGCTCGAACAGCTGCTCAACGGGATCTTGCGACACTCGCGGCTTTTCCTTTTTATTCGACTTGGCACCTGCGGCATGGGCCGAGTGATGTGCCAATTGAATGTCGGCTTGGCCGAAAACCACCTTGCGGCCATAGGGTGTCACCTTGAGGTGATTATACTCATCGTAGGCAATCTCAAAGATGCCCAGCTGAATCATTTGCGAGATATAATCCGACCACTCGTCGTGGGAGAGGTCGCGCCCGGCGCCATAAGTCTTGATTTTGTCGTAGCCGTTGAGGCGTATTTCAGAGCGGAGCGAGCCGCGCAAGATGTCGATAAGAGTGAAAATGCCGATTTTTTCCTCGGTGCGCAGCACAGCGCTGCCGGCTTTCTGCGCCAAGACGGTGCCGTCGAAGCGCACCGGTGGATTGCGACACACATCGCAATTGCCGCAATCGCAGCTCGATTCCTCGCCGAAATAGCTAAGCAAGATTCGTCGACGACACACCTGCGCCTCGGCATAATGGCGCATTAGATTGAGCTTTTCGCGAGCCACGGCGGGCTGGCCCGATTCCGATAGGAAATGCTCGCGCGTGATCACATCGGAAATCGAATAAAACAGCACGGTGGAGGCCGGCAATCCGTCGCGGCCCGCGCGCCCGATTTCCTGATAATAGCTTTCGATATTGCCCGGGAGATTATTGTGAATCACCCAGCGAATATTGCTTTTGTCGATACCCATACCAAAGGCCACGGTGGCGCACACCACCTGCACATCGCCATTGGTGAATGCGCGCTGTGCCTCGGCGCGCTGTGCCGACGACATTCCGGCATGATAGGCCACCGAGCGATAGCCCATGTGATTGAGCAGCGCGTCGATATCCTCGGCTGCGGCTCGCGACAAGGTGTAGACAATGCCCGAGTCGTTGGGGAATCGGCGTATCATATCAATGATGCGCGACACGCGTTGCTTTTTAGTGGCGCCGCTCACCACCTCGAGCGACAGGTTAGGCCTATTGAACGAGCCCACCCAGCGCAGAGGCGCATTTAGGCCGAGACGGGTGATAATGTCGTCGCGCGTCAAGCGGTCGGCAGTGGCAGTAAGCGCCACTACCGGCACCGACGGGAATCGCTCTTTAATCACAGCCAGCTGTGTGTAGACAGGTCGAAAATCGTGGCCCCATTGCGAAATGCAGTGGGCCTCGTCCACGGCAAAGAGGCTCGCATTGAGGCGAGTCACCCACACATCCATATCGGCCAACAGGCGCTCGGGCGACACATATAGCAGCTTGATTCTTCCGGCTATTGCGGCATCTATGGCAAGGCGATTATCTTGCTCGTCGCGGCCCGAGTGGATGGCCGCCGCCGGAATGCCATTGGCCACAAGCGCCGCCGTTTGGTCTTCCATCAGCGCGATAAGAGGCGACACCACCACCGCGCATCCGTCGGCCAGCAAGGCCGGCAGCTGATAGCACAGCGATTTGCCGCCGCCGGTGGGCATAAGCGCCACGGCATCGCGACCCTCGGCCAAGGCTTGAATAATTTCAAATTGCCCCGGACGAAAGGAATTATAACCATAGAATTTCTTAAGGAGCGCCAGTGCGCGTGGTTTCAGTGACTCTGATTGCATGGCGCAAAGGTAGTAAAATTTGCTGAAACGTGAAAAGGCCGCGCACAGTGGCACGGCCTTTTCTATTTAAGATTAAGATAGAAATCTTGAGAGGGTCTTATCGTACAACGACAACCTTAGATGTGGTGTTGCCTTGACGACGGATGTAGATTTGGCCCGATTCGGGATTTTCTACGCGGATACCTTGGAGGTTGAAGTATTCGGGAGCTGCGTCAGCATCAACAGCCACGTCGGTAACACCTACATTGGTGAGGTCGGGCAGTGTGATAACGGGTTTCATCTTAACGCTGCTGCTTGTCCAAGTGTAGAAGCTATTAACAGCGCCTGTGATACCGAAGCCGGGTTCATTAACGGTAACTACGCTATTTTTATATGTAGAAGGAACGGCGGCGTCTTTATTTTTGCCATAGGTAACATAGCCGAGAGCATAATATTGCTTCATTTCCTCAGCAGTGTATCCTTGAATGTAGACATAGTAGCCGGCAAGGTTGCAGGGATACATAGCCATGTTGCCGTCTTCGGCATCGCCAAGGTCCATACCACTATAAATGCGAGGAACTACAATCACAAAGTCGGGGTCGGAAATATCGAGCACAATATAGCCGTTGAAGTCGTCGGCATAGTTAGCAGCTGCGATATATGAGTTTTCATAAGGATTAACCAAGCGAACGAGACCGGGGTTTTCACGATTTACCTGAACCTTTACTTCGTAGGGGTAATCAGCCGGGTCGTAAAGGTTGTTTTCGTTATCGGCAAATACGCACATGCACCAGCCATCAACGAATGTAGCAGTACCAACCACATCGTCCCAGCCTTCAGCGGCGATAAGGGGATTGGTGGTCTTTTGAGCTTCGAGCTCAATCATCAACGAGAAGTAGCCTGTGCCTACAACACCTTCGCCGATAATATCATATGCCTCGAACGAGAGTGTGCCGGTTGCTTTGTCGAATGTAGCGACAACAGATTCGGTGGTGTTTACGAGCTCATAATTAGAGTCGAAGTAGTAGTGGAGAGCTTGGACTGTGCCATATTGGGATGATGTCCACAGGTCTTGGGGGAAATTGATAGTAAGAGTCGACGAATAGAGGTCCACAGTGGCTTTGACATCTTCGTTGAAAAGACCGGTGATGGTGACATCTGTGCCGGAATCTTCATAGATTTCGAAGCTGCTTTCGGTGGTTGGGTAACCCTCGGTGAGCAGATCGGTGAATGTTAACTTGTAGTAGCCTACGATATCTTCGACTGCGATAACCGGTTGGATTGAGGGCACTTTAGCGCGAGAGTCGCTAAGAGCGGGGAGCTGAGCGGGCTGTTCAGCATAGATACGTGCATCAAGAGACTTGGGAGTGTTGCGCACAAATTGCTGCAATTGCTGAGCTGAAGCGCCGAGGGCTACAGCGGCAAGAGCGATAGTTGCGTAAATTTTCTTCATATTAGAAACGAATTTTAGTGGATGAAAACCTTATTAATCTAAAACTTAAGTATTTTCTTAAAAGAGATAGCCGACCTTGTAAGAAGTAGCTATTGGGTTTTTGAAGCGTTATATCTATAAAGACATTGCAAAATTACACTAATTTTCTTATTCCACAAATTTTTTGAGCATTTTTTTGATTTTAAGTAAATTTTTGTCATAGCTATTGAAACATATTGCCACATTATGCCACCAACATGTGGCATAAAGACAAAGCAAACGACAGCAAATTTGCGCGTGTGGCGGAAATTTCGTAAGTTTGCACACGCAAAATCCAACAACACTTAACAAAATACATTATATAAAATGAAACTACTTGAAGGAAAGACCGCCCTTATCACCGGTGCGGCACGCGGCATCGGCAAAGCTCTTGCCCTGCGTTTCGCTCAAGAAGGTGCAAATGTTGCATTCACCGACCTTGTAATTGATGAAAATGGCAAAGCTACCGAAGCTGAAATCGCTGCTTTTGGCGTAAAGGCTAAGGGCTATGCTTCAAACGCTGCCGACTTCAACCAAACTCAAGAAGTGGTGAAGCAAGTGAAAGAAGATTTCGGCTCAATCGATATCCTCGTTAACAACGCCGGCATCACCAAAGACGGCCTGATGATGCGCATGACCGAGCAACAATGGGACGCCGTTATCGCCGTAAACCTCAAGAGCGCTTTCAACTTTATCAACGCCACTCTGCCCATCATGCTGCGCCAACGCGCCGGCTCTATCATCAACATGGCTTCGGTGGTAGGTGTTCACGGCAACGCAGGCCAATGCAACTATGCAGCTTCTAAGGCCGGCCTGATTGCTCTCGCCAAGAGTATCGCTCAAGAAGTTGGCTCACGCGGCATCCGCGCCAACGCCATTGCCCCGGGCTTTATCGAGACAGCTATGACAGCCGCTCTGCCCGACGACGTTCGCAAAGAATGGATCACCAAGATTCCTCTGCGCCGCGGCGGCCAAGTTGAGGACATCGCCAATGTGGCTCTGTTCCTCGCATCCGATCTGTCAAGCTATGTATCCGGCCAAGTGATTCAAGTGGACGGCGGCATGAACATGTAATTATCCCCCCCTACTCCATAGCGAAAAGCCGAGCAATGCGCCCGGCTTTTCGTGTATTATAGCAAATCTAAGTAGCGGAGTTTGCCGTCGGAAAGATGCTCCCAAAAATGATATTGTATATCAAAATACAAATATCGGCAACCATCGGCGCCATGAAATTCCCGCACATTTAATAAGCGTGGCGATTTTCCCATGCCAAAGTCGGCGATGCCGAGATTCGGGAAGCCTTCTTCCGTCTTAACGACTACACAACCTTTATAAATCTTTGCTCCGGCATTGCCTGGGATTGGTGTTCCGGCAAAGTCGTGATAACCCTTTAGGCACACCGGCACCACCATCATCTGCTGCTCTTTATCCATATAGTGATGCACCTGACAAGTGCTATAAGCAAAAGCAAAGTTGTAATACACAATCTTGCGCAGCAACAATGGCGAGCATTTCGACTCAGAAGTGTAGTCCATATACACCACGCCATCTTTACATTCATCCGATGTATATATTTGCATTGCACGGTCCCATTCATCCGACACAATAACAGCCATTCGAGCCACCATCACAAGATGAACAAGCATTAATACCCATGCAGCCACGCACATAATTATCTTGGCGATACGCATCTTTGGCCACGAAATCTTTGCAGCAAAATATGCATACATCACCGTAGTCATCAAAAAGCCGGGGAACGCTGATCGGGCCGTACCGACCAACACCGACAAGACCAGCAGACCGATCACCACTACAAGCGTAAACACCGGCAAGTCAGCAAGGGCCACCTTGCGCCATTTTTTGAAGCACAACATTCCAAGCCACACAAACAGATACAGCACATTAAATATATGTGCCTTCAGCACTATGATGTTTGGCGAATTTAAGTCGACTGTGCTTCCAACCCTTACCGCGAGGCTTGGCGCTAACAGCAGATAGCTTAAGCCGAGGGCCGCGCCGACTGTCATAGCTATTCTTTCCTTAGAAGCATCGGTTCGGCGAAGCACCAACACGGCCAGCGCACCGCCCACCAGCGCCACGCCAAAGCCC
>CAZRCU010000036.1:0-15945 GCA_964598685.1 uncultured Bacteroides sp. | reverse complement strand
ACTATGTCTGAACCCCACCCAACCAGCTTCTGAAAAGCCTTCGGCGTGGAATCCAACGGCAAATTTATGAAATTTAAATCAGGGGGCAAGTCTTTTAAGGAGAAATTTTTCAAATCGCCTATACCTTATGATGATGAAAGGTGATATTTTTCCATAAATAATCATGCTATGAAATGAGGCACACACAAAGTTTATTCATATATATTATTCTATTTCAGATATTAAGCAGCACTATTTATCTTATAAACAATTTTCTGTACAACTTTCGATGACATGAAATGACATGAAGTTTCCCCCAATTTCCAATCTCAATCGGAGTTTCCTTCGGAAATGCTCCGATTGCTGCAATTATTGAGGTATTACTTTATCACTTTAGCGCACTTATTTTAATGTATTTTGCCCAAAAACATGCAATATTCAAATTAAATTCACTACATTTGCATCACAACTATTATTTATACGCTTTGCAATAGCAATCATCACATATTGATTAACCGCTACTTCTTATACCATTATGACAATTTCCATAGAAAACAACGCAACATGCTGGAAAGGAATTATTTCCGGCCGTCTCGACACAGCAAATGCCACAGTGTTTGAAAATGGCATACAGCCATTATTGGAACACGCCGACCAAGAAATCCAACTCGACTGCCAAGATTTACAATACATCAGCAGCTCGGGGCTGCGTCAATTCCTGGCGCTGCGCAAAGCCGTCGCCGCCAAGGGTGGCAAATTAGTTGTACTCAATGTCAACGATGCCATCAAAGACATCTTCAAAATGACCGGATTCACTTCGCTATTCGATTTCCGATAATTCAGCTGCACGATGCCACGACTGCCGTTCAAGACCTTCGCGTCAAGGCTCAGCTTTTATATTTTGGTGCTGACAATCGGCATTTTCATTTGTCTCGCTATATTTTTCGACAACTACACTGCCAGGCGAGCCAATAACCATGCCGTGCTGTATTCTTCCGCCCTATTGCAGACTATATTGGACGACACCGAGCTTGAGATGAAAGACGTAGAACACATTGTCTATGTGATTAAATCTCAGGTAGAAGACAATATTGAAAATCCCAACGCCATGTCGAAATATCTCATTGATATGGTAAACAAGGAAAATCTGATTATGGGCGGCTGTGTAGCATTTGAGCCGGGGTTCTATCCATCCGAGCGCCGTCTTTTCATGGAATATGTATATCTCGACGAAACCTCAGGGCAGCTCATTACAAAGCACCTTGACGGCGAAGCCTACGACTATCTCCACATGGAGTGGTACACGTCGGCTCGCGATGAACAGAATCCGATATGGTCGGAGCCATATAATGATGAAGGTGGCGGCAACCGACTTATGACCACGTATTCAGTGCCGCTTATCGACGACAACGGCCATGTGTATGGAGTGCTCACTGCCGACGTATCAATTGAAGAGCTGGTCGACTGTGTCAACGACATGCGGCCATATAAAGACGGCTACACATTTATTATTAACGCCAACGGCAAATATATCGCTCACCCTGATTCAACAGTACTCCTCTACGACGATATTTTCACACGAGCCAAGGCTATCAACTCGCCGGATCTTGCCGAAATCGGCAGGAAAATGATGGAACACAAAGCCGGCAATACCGACGTGAAAGTTGATGGCGAAAAATTGCATGTGTGCTATGCCCCGTTGGAAAGCACCGGCTGGTCGGCTTGCTATGTATGTCCATATCAATCTATTCTCGACTCAATGGGCGACGTGATGCTCTATGTCTATATAGCTCTGTTTTTCTGGCTGTTGATGCTGGTATTCCTGATTCACCGCATAATTTTGCGCCAAACCAAGCCCATGGAAGCGCTCACCGCGGCAGCATATCAAATGTCGTCGGGGAATCTTGACGTTCCCCTACCCGATATACGGTCCAATGATGAGCTGGCCAAGCTACACGATGGCTTCAGCTATATGCAATCGTCGCTCAAGCAATATATCGAGCAACTCACCGATGCAACTCGCACCAAGGAACGCATTGCCAGCGAACTCAGCATCGCTCACGACATTCAAATGAGTCTTGTACCAAAGAATTTCAATTCCGACGGCAACAGCAATATCGACATCCACGCATTGCTAACTCCGGCCAAAGAAGTTGGCGGCGATTTCTATGACTATCTGCTGCGCGACGACAAGCTATATTTCACAATTGGCGACGTATCCGGCAAAGGCGTGCCGGCAGCGCTGATTATGGCAATCACGCGCTCGCGATTCCGCCTGTTCTGCGAGAATTGCAGCTCGCCATCTGAAATCATCGCAGGCTTGAATCATGCACTTTGCCAAGAAAACGAGGCATTTATGTTTGTCACCATGTTTGTGGGGATTCTTGACATGAACTCCGGCACACTGACATATTGCAATGCGGGGCACAATCCGGCCGTGATTTTCGACAAAGCTTCTTGTCGGTTTATGGATGTTGTGCCAAATCTCCCTATTGGAATTGATGAAAACATCCAATATATAGAGCAAAGCTGCATGCTTGTCGCCGGCACTTCGCTATTGCTATACACCGATGGCCTTGTCGAGGCGGAAAAATCAAATCACGAACAATATGGCGAGAGGCTAATGCTCGACAACCTGGCCAAGCTCGCTGATGCCAACGCCTCCACAGTGGTAAAAGAGTTGCAAAACAGCGTGGATAAATTTATTGATGGTGCCGAGCCAAGCGACGACCTCACCCTACTCTGCATCCGCTACACTAAGCCGTCGGAGACGCTTTCAATGACAAATTCACTAAGCGAGCTTGATCGTCTGCACGACTTTTTAGAAGCGCTTGGCGAAAAACACGGAGCATCATCGGCTTTTGTAAATTCTGTGAATTTAGCGCTCGAAGAGGCGGTGGTGAATGTTATTAACTACGCCTACCCCGAGGGAGCGTCCGGCGAAATACAGCTGAACGCAACCTGCCATGAAGGCACTATGACGTTCACACTCACCGATTACGGAACTCCGTTTGACCCCACCGCTGCTCCCGAGGCCGACACCACGTCGGCGCTCGAAGATCGGCAAATCGGCGGCTTGGGAATACTGCTGATTCGCAATATTATGGACTCTGTGCGCTATCAAAGAGCCGACAACGCCAATCACCTCACAATGTCTATCAAAATAAAATAACGCTTAACACCCTAATATAACGTCAATTCCAACCTAATGAAAATCTTTCCTTTGTCACAAACTCAGATGGGAATTTATGTCCTCAGCGTGAACCAACACGAAGAGGGCAACTATGCAATCCCCACTCTCTATAAGCTCACCGACGATGTCGACCTCGAAAAATTAGCCGTCGCTATCGACCGTGTGGTGGAATGTCACCCATATCTGAAATCGCGCATCACCACCGATGATGATTGCAACGTAGCTATCGCCGATTGCAGCGATGAGCCGTATCACACCGAGATAATAGAAGTGAATCATATCGACGACGTCAGCGACAGCTTTGTCCGCGACTATGATTTAATGAACGACCGCCTATTCCGCTTTGAAATATACAAAACTATCGACGGCAATTATTTCTATTGCGATGTGCACCACATTATATTCGATGGGTTGTCGTTTGAGGTGTTCCGCAGCGACTTGGAGAAAGCCTATGCCGGAGAAGAGATTGAACCGGAGACTGTTGACGGCTTCCAAATTGCCGAGGAGGAAGAGGCGCTGCGCCAAACCGACGCCTACGCCGAGGCCAAGGATTGGTATAGCCGTGAATTTTGTAGCGCTTCGGAAATTGAGCCGCTGCCTCCACGCGATGTCTACGGCGATGAGATGCGCAATTTTGTCAAAACCGTAAAGATTATTGATGCAAAAATAGAGGATGTTGAATCTCGTTGCGCTGAAATTGGTGTAAGGCCAAGCATGTTGTTCACAGCCGCCTTTGGCTACACACTCTCAAAATTCACCGGCGACGACGAGGTGGTGTATTCTACCGTGTATCACGGCCGCTCAGACAAGAAGACGCGTCGCGCTATCGACATGATGGTGAAGACTATTCCCGTCTACCACGACCTGCGCCAAACGCCCTCCGTTGCCGACCTTGCTCGCCAAGCAAGCGCCCAAATCGGCGAAAGCCGCAAGCGCACTTGCTATTCGTTTGCCGAAATTTGCCAAGAATTAGGCGTGAGCAGCAGCGTGTGCTTTGCTTATCAAGGCATCGCCACAGATTTTAGCTTGACGCTCGAAGGAAAGCGACAAAGCTATAAAAGCTTGCTGGCCCATGTGCCCGGCATCAGCTTCAAGGCCGAGCTAAAAATCATGGACGGCAAATACAGGCTCGACATGGAATACTCCCAAAATCGCTACAGCGCCGATTATATAAGCAATTTCTACAACACTTATAATAAGGTGGTGAGCGAAATGCTGGTGAAAGAGCAGCTTAAAGACATAAATCTTTGCAGCGACTCTCAATTGGCACAACTCGACTCATTCAACAAAAAAGAAGCAGAGCCTGCGCCAGTGGATTGCAGCATCGTGGATATGTTTCGCCAAGCAGCCAAACAATATCCGGATAATGTGGCAGTAGTGTATCAAGGCCGAGCCCTTACATATCGCCAACTCGACGAGCAAACCGACAAATTAGCGCTCTACATCCACGAGCAAGTGGCCGGCGATGACACGGCCGAACCGGTGGTATCAATAATCATAGGCCGCAGCGAAATGATGGCAATTGCATCGCTCGCCGCTCTGAAAGCCGGATGCGCTTACCAACCACTCGACCCCAGCTATCCCAAAGAGCGCCTCAACTTCATGGTGACCGACGCCCACGCTTCGCTGCTGATTGCCGATGAAGACCTGCGCGACATCATTGATGAATACAGCGGACAAGTGCTTATAACCAATGACATCCCCGAAATCATTGCCAACACCGATTTGCAAGGCAGCGAAAAGCATTTGTCGGCCATGTCACCAAAGCCCGAGTCGCTGTTTATTTTGCTTTACACGTCAGGCACCACCGGTGTGCCCAAGGGTGTAATGCTTGAACATCACAATCTGGTGGAATTTTGCAGATGGTATCGACATCACTTCAATCTCTCCCCCGACGACAATGTCGCGGCCTACGCATCCTACGGATTTGACGCCAACATGATGGACACATATCCCACATTAACCACCGGCGCCACGCTAAATATCATAGCCGAGGAAATGCGCCTCGACCTCGTAGGACTTAACCGATATTTCGAGGACAATCACATCACACACAGCTTGATGACCACTCAAGTGGGCGTTCAATTCATGCTCAACATGGACAACCACTCGCTGAAGCATCTCATTGTTGGTGGCGAAAAGCTGGTGAGCGTCGACCCGCCATCCGGCTATATTCTGCACAATGCCTATGGTCCCACCGAGTGCACAATCATCACCGCAATTAAGCAAGTGACACAGAACGAGCCCAACATTCCCATTGGCAAGCCTCTCGATGCCCTTAGCTGCTATGTAATGGATAAGAATCTACATCGTCTCCCTGCCGGAGCTATCGGCGAGTTGGTAATCGTGGGCGAGCAAGTGGCTCGCGGCTACCTAAACCGCCCCGACAAAACAGCTGAAGCATTCTTTACATATGATGGCCGGCGAGCATATCATTCCGGCGACATTGTGCGCTATCGTCCCGACGGCGACATCGAATTTATAGGCCGCAAAGATGGCCAAGTGAAAATTCGCGGCTTCAGAATTGAGCTAAAAGAGGTAGAAGCCGTAATCCGCGATTTTAAAGGCGTCACCGATGCCACCGTGCAGGCCTTCGACGACCCCAACGGCGGCAAATTCATCGCCGCTTATGTGGTGAGCGACGTGCCACTAAACATCGACGACCTCAACAGCTTTATTGAGAGCCAAAAGCCTCCATATATGGTGCCGGCTGTCACAATGCAGATCGACAAAATTCCGCTAAACGTCAACCAAAAAGTAGACAAGCGAGCCTTGCCGAAGCCCGAGCTCCACGCAACTACAATTAAAGCTGCGACAGTAGCACCGCTCAACGCTCTTGAAGAAGAGCTGAAACAGATAATTGCCGACGTTATCAAAACCGAGGATTTCGGTATCACCGATATTCTCGGATACTTTGGCCTTACCTCAATATCGGGCATACGCCTTGCAACACTTATTTACAAAAAATATGGCGTGCAAGTCGACAACAAATCGTTGGCCTCCGGCTCGCTGCAAAGCATCGAAAATATCATCCTACGCGCGTTGCTCAACGGCAAATCGGCCAATGCCGCAGCGCCGTCGCAGCCCGCCGACTCAGAGGCTCAAGAATCTGCCGAACTGACCTACTCACAAATCGGCGTGTATTTCGACTGCATGAAGAATCCCGGCAGTGTGATGTACAACGTGCCGTTTATGTATAAATTTCCGATAGGAATTTCTGCCGACGAGCTTAAAAAAGCGGTTGAAGACACAATCAATAATCACCAAAGCTTCAGATTCATATTCAAAAATCGCAACGGGCAGCCGGTGCAAATGATCAACCCCGCCGACAACGTCTCTATCGCGATGAGCCGCCGCACAGCTGCCGAAATTGATGAATACAAGCGTGAATTTGTGCGACCGTTCAACCTTAGCGACGGGCCTCTTTACCGCTTTGAAATCGCCGAAATCAGCGACGACGCCGCCCATCCGCTATGTCTATTGGTAGATGTGCACCACCTAATCACCGACGGCAGCTCATTCGATGTGATGATGCGCGAAATTGTAAGCCGCTTAGAGCACAGCAATGTTGAGCCCGAGACCTATCCCTACCTGCAATTTGCCGCCGACCAAAAAGCCGCTGAATCAGGCGAACAATATCTCAAGGCCAAGCAATTCTTCGACGCTCAGCTCAAGAGCTGCGAAGGTGCCAGCGAAATCACCGCCGATTTGAAAAAGGTCGACGGCAGCGAGAGCACACTCGGCAACTTCGCGTTCCCCGTTGATGCCGACCGCGTTGATGCCTTGGCCCGCGAGCTTGGCATCACAGCCGCCAGTATTTATCTTGCTGCGGCTTTCTACACCGTGAGCCGCTACGTCAACAACAAAGACGTATATCTCGGCACAATCTCCAACGGCCGCAGCGACTTAAAGACCTATAACACCACCGGTATGTTTGTCAACACGCTTGCTCTAAGCAGCAAAATCGGCAACCAATCGGTGCGCGACTACATCGCGGAGACAGCCGCAAATTTCACAGAGACTCTCAACCACGAGCAATATCCATTTGCACAAATTGCCGCCGACTATGGTTTCCGACCAGAAATCGTGTTTGAATATCAAGTGGGCGTAATGACCGACTACTATGTGCACGGCGCCAAGGTTGAGCCGGAAGGGCTGCAATTAGACCTCGCGAAGTTTAAAATTAAAATAGCCATCTACGACACCGCCGCCGGCCGCCGCGAAGTGGTAATCGGCTACGACGAATCGCTATATTCGACAGCACTGATTGAAGGCCTGGCCGAATCGGTTGCCGCCGTGGTGGAGCACTTCATTGCCGACCCCGCTGCCGAGCTAAAGCACGTCTCGATTATGAGCGAACGCCAACGCAAAGCCGTTGAAAAGCTTCGCAACGTAGCCACCGCTCAAGTACCCTACTCGCGCTTTTACGAGCCAATTGAAAAATATGCTATAACCAAGGCCGATGACATCGCGCTCATAGCCTGCGACCGCACACTGACATTCGCGCAATTCAACAGCGAGGCAAATCGCATTGCGCATGCACTGATGCAGCGCGGAGTGAAGCGTGGCGACCGCGTGGTGCTGCTGCTCCCGAGGACAAGCGCCGTGATGTGTTGCATCTTTGGCGTGAGCAAGACAGGAGCCGCTTTTATCCCTTGCGACCCCGAATATCCCGCCGACCGCATCCGCCTAATTATTGAAGATTCTGAAGCAGCCTACGTGATCACTACAGAGGATCACATGGCCGAGCACGGCAGCAAAGCCATCAATGTTGATGAGCTATTGGCAACCGACGGCCCCACCACCAATCCAAATGTAGCCGTCGACCCCGACGATTTGGTGTATCTAATCTACACATCCGGGTCGACCGGCCGACCCAAAGGCGTGATGCTGCGCCATTGCGCTATCTGCAATTATCTCTATGATCATCCGGCCAATATACATATTCACAGCCTCAACACCGACCACGTGAAGGCCTATCTCAGCATCACCACGCTGTCGTTCGATATGTCGCTCAAGGAATATGGTGCCGCGCTCCACAATGGCGTGACGCTCGTTTTGGCCAACGAGGACGAGGTGAACAATCCCATGCTGTTGGCCCAATTATTTGAGCGCACCGGCGCCGAGGTAATCAACGGCACTCCATCGCGCCTGCTCAGCTACATGGAGCTGCCGGCCTTCTGCCAAGCCTTGGCCAAGTGCAAAATGGTGTGGAGCGGCGGTGAGAAATATTCCGACAAGCTGTTGCAACGCCTGCATGAAATGGGCGTAAGGATTTTCAACACCTATGGCCCGACTGAAATCACAGTGTCGTGCAACGGCGGCGAGCTCACCAATCAAGCCACTATATCCGTAGGCCGTCCGCTGCTCAACTACATAGAATTTATCGTCGACTCTGACGGCAACGAACTCCCCGTGGGCGTAGTGGGCGAGCTCTATATCGGTGGTATGGGCGTGGCCAAAGGCTACAACAATCTGCCCGAACAAACCGCCGAACGATTCATCTACTATCAAGGCCACGGCCTGGAGCCGGTGAGAGTGTATCGTTCCGGCGACTACGCTCGATGGCGAGCCGACGGACAAGTTGACATTCTCGGCCGCACCGACAATCAAGTGAAATTGCGCGGTCTCAGAATCGAATTGGGCGAGGTGGAGAGCGCCATGTCGCGCATTGCAGGCATGAAGCAAGTGGTGGTGATGATTCGCACCATTAATGGTCGCGAACATCTCAGTGCATTCTTCACCGCCGACCATCAAATGGACATCGAAGACATCAAAGCTCAAATCGGCGAAACTCTCACTCATTATATGGTGCCTACGGCCTATCTACAAATGGATAAAATGCCGCTTACGCCCAATGGCAAGACCGACCTCAAACATCTGCCCGAGCCTGTAATCGCTCAGTCGGCAACTGAATACGTTGCGCCAAAAGGCAAGGCCGAGACCGACTTCTGCCAAATCTTTGCAAAAGTGCTTGATATTGAAAAGGTGAGCGCCGCAGATTCATTCTTTGAACTCGGAGGCACATCGCTAAATGTGACACGCGTAATTATCGAGGCCACCAATCTCGGCTACGACATTGCATATTCCGACGTTTTCAAAAATCCCACTGCTCAGAAATTAGCCAAGCTCACCACCGATACCGACTCCGCATCCGACTATTCCGATCCCGAAATCAGCGACTACGACTACACAGCCATCGACGAGCTCTTGCAAAAGAACAACCTCGAAAATTTCCGCAACGGCAAGCGGTTGCCGCTTGGCAACGTGCTGCTCACCGGCGCAAACGGCTATCTGGGCATCCACGTGCTGCACCAACTGCTAATCGACGGCGACTCGTCACGTCAAATCTACTGTCTGGTGCGACACAGCCGCGGCGGTCTCACCAGCGAGGAACGTCTAAAAAATCTACTGTTCTACTACTTTGAGGACAACTACAAAGAGCTATTCGGCAAGCGTCTTCACATAATCGACGGCGATGTCACCGACCCCAAAGCCCTGGAAGCCGCCGGAAAGGTGGACACTGTGATCAACTGTGCCGCTATCGTGAAGCACTTCTCTGAAGGCACCGAGATTGAAGACATCAATATCGGCGGACTGCAAAATTGCGTAGACTATTGCTTGCGCACAGGTGCAAAGTTGGTGCAAACCAGCACATTCAGCATAAGCGGCCAATCTGTAAACGGAGTGCCGGCTCCATCTACCAACTTCAGCGAGCAGATGCTGTATTTCGGCCAGCTTTTGAGCAGCAAGTACACCCACTCCAAATTCCTGGCCGAGCGCATTTTGCTTGAAGCTGTTGCCACAAAGGGGCTCGTGGGCAAAATTGTGCGTCTCGGCAATCTTGCACCACGCGCAGTGGATGGCGAGTTCCAAATCAACTTTAGCTCAAATTCTGCCATGGGCCGCCTCCACGTGTTCCAAATGCTTGGCGAATGCAGCTATTCACAAGCCATGAGCCCGATGGAATTTTCGCCTATCGACGAGGTGGCTCAGGCGCTTTTGCTCTTGGCCACGACGCCAAAAGAATGCACCGTGTTCCATCCATTCAACAATCATGTGCAGCTGCTGGGCGATGTGGTGCGCGAAATGGCCGACACCCTTGGCGTAAACATCGCCGAAGTGGAGGACGACGAATTTCAAACCACATTGCAGCGTGCCGGACAAGATCCCGAAAAAGCGCGGATTTTGCAGTCGATGCTCGCCTACAATGCATCGGGCAAAGACGTAATCACCGGCTTCAGCAAATACAATCCCTACACCTGCAATGTGCTGTCGCGCATGGGTTTCCACTGGAACACCACTTCGTGGGACTATGTCCATCGCTTCATCCAAGCCATAGCCTCTCTCGACTTCTTTGAAGATAAGCGTTGGTAACAAATAATATCCGATAAAATGATCAAGCGCAATTCATATCTCACATCCAAGGCGTTTCGCATCTATTTGGGAGCTTCGATTCTCACAGCGCTGTCGTCGATGTTAGGCAACATTGTCGATGGCGTGATTGTGAGCAACATGATATGCACCGAGGCCATGTCGGCGGTCAATTTGGCTCGTCCGCTCATTCAATTCTACTACACATTCTTCTTGCTCTTTGGCCTCGGCGGCAGCTTGCTTGTGGCCTATTCAATGGGACGCGACGATAAGCAGCAAGCCAATCACACATTTTCAATCGTAGTGGGCATGATGGTGCTGTTTTCATGCGTGATGGCCGTGCTTGGAATAATATTCTCGCACAGCGTCACCGACCTGATTTGCACCAGCAGCGGCGTCTACCCCTATGCGCTCGACTATGCCAAGCCGGTGCTGTGGGGATGTGCATTCTACATGGGATCCTACTTTTTCGGCACCTATACCACGATCGACGGCGCGCCGAAATTGGTGTCAATAGCCATGATTGTAGATAATGTGTGCAACCTCTGCCTTGATTTGGTATTTATCAAGGTGTGCAATATGGGTGTAGCAGGCTCGTCGATAGCCTCGCTGGCCGGACACGCCGTGGGCATAGCGATCATGGCTTCGCACTATGTTCAGGGCAAGTCGACATTCAGATTAATTCGAGTGAATATCGCTGCGCTGGGCCGCTCTTTAGCAGAAATTGCAAAATCAGGAGCACCATTTGCCATCGCCAGCATTTGCCTCACTATATATATGTACAGCGCCAACACCATAATCCAGAATTATTTCGGCGAGGTGGGCATCTATATCTTTTCAGTGATGCTGTCGCTGCTCACATTCTACAATTTCTTTCTGTCGGGAGCTTGCAACACGCTTCAATCATTGGGAGCGCTGCTGGTGGGCCTCGGCGATAAGGTGGGCTTGCGGCTCAGCGTCAACGCCACATTCAAGTTTATGATTATCAGCTTGGCTGTGTGCTGCGGCATATTGTGGATTGTGCCGGATGTGGTGTGCCGCATGTTTGGCTGCACACAAGATATGATGGTAGAATGTTGCTATGCCACTCGCATATATGCCATAGCATTCATATTCTTCTGCGGCATTTACCTGCTGATGGTCAACTACAAGCTGCTAAATCAGCATGGATTGTCCACATTTCTATCGTTTGCGCTGTCGCTGAGCGTCATTCCGGTGATGTGGCTGATAGCCGCCTATATGCCGGCTGCAATTTGGTGGAGCAATCTGATTGCCTACGTGATAGTGTTTGCCATCCTCGTGGTGTGGTCAGAGATAAAGCGCACAAAGGGCAACTCGTTTATCACTTTGCTTCCTACCATTGAAGAGCAGCCCACGCTTGATTTCTCCACGCCCTACTCGATGGATGGTCTGGCCGGAGCGCTGGCTCAAGTTGATTCATTCCTTACCGACAATGGCATCACCGGCAAGCGATTAATCGCCGCCAACCTCTCGGCCGAAGAGCTCCTAAAAAATATCATTCAGCACAACGAGAGCAAGCGCTCGCAGCCATCAGGCAAGCTAAAGCAGCGTCCCTATATCGACGTAAGAATCACAATTTCCACAGACAAAGAAAATCTGATAACAATTTCTCTGCACGACGACGGCAAACCATTTGACCCCACCGCGCCGGCCGCGCGTCAGGGCAGCTACGGGCTGACACTCGCCACAGGGTTTGGCCAACAATTATCCTATAAATATATGTTTGGCCAAAACATGACTCTCGTAAAAATAAGCTAAAGCTGATCTAAATCCACCGACACCGCTTCACAGGCCATGCCGCATAGCGAATAGACATACGATTTATCCGCCGCGGTGACGGTGAAAATTTGAGCGGCTTGATTTGCGCTGTCGAGCACGTGGCGCAGGTCGCCGCTCAAGCCGGTGCCAAGCATTTTCAGATACGATTCTTTCTTAGTCCACAACTTGGCAAAGGCCTCAGCCGGATTTTGAGCATCGGCAATCAATGATTGTTCGGCTTCGCTACAGCAATACGATACAAGATCGCTGTTGAGAGGCCTCACTTCCTCAATATCCAAGCCAACGGATTTGCAGAATATCGCACAACCCACGGCTCTGCGGCAATGGCTCATACTAAACGAAATCTCTAGATGCCCGATTATATAGGGCTTGCCGGCCTCGGTAGAGCCAAGCTCCACACACTCCTCGATGCCATATTCGCGCCGCAAGCCATGCAGCAACAGCAAATAAGCTATGACCGATAGCTTGCGGTCGTGCTCAAAATGGTAGCGCTGTGCATAGGCCCACCGCTGAGCCGACACTCGGCAGCGCGCCGAGGCCAATTCAGCGCTGCCAAACCGTTCTATGTCGTCGAATAAATACAGCATTTCAGCCGATGGTTTCCACAAAGATATAATTTTTATCTCAACCCTACAAATTCACTATAGCCGGAGATTGCAGAATTTTGCGTAACTTTGCAAGATAATCAAACAGCACACGATGTCGGAAAAATATATAGAGATTAAGGGCGCAAGAGTCAACAATTTAAAGAATATCGACTTGAAGCTGCCTCGCGGAAAATTTATCGTAATCACCGGATTGTCGGGGTCGGGCAAATCTTCGCTGGCCTTTGACACATTGTATGCCGAGGGCCGCCGCCGATATGTCGAGAGCCTTTCGGCCTATGCTCGCCAGTTTTTGGGCAAGATGACCAAGCCTGAATGTGATTTCATTCGCGGTCTGCCGCCGGCTGTAGCAATCGAGCAAAAGGTGAATACGAGAAATCCACGTTCCACCGTGGGCACGTCGACCGAAATATACGACTACCTGCGATTGCTCTTTGCAAGAATAGGCCGCACAATCTCGCCAATTTCCGGAGAAATTGTAAAGAAGCACACCGTTGAGGATGTGATTGCAGCTGCCGTTGCTGCCGGCGAGGGCACTCGTGTGGCTATTGTGGCGCCGATAGATCTGCCTGAAGGCCGCAACATGGCCACTCAGCTCGACATCCTTGAAAAGGAAGGCTTTACGCGCATCGTGATTAACAATAGCTTTGTTGATATTGAGGAAGCCCGCGCCGACAAAAAGTTGGCCAAGGCCAAAAGCATCGACTTGCTTATCGACCGTCTGGCCGTGTCGCAAGGCGATGAAATGTCGCGCCTGGCCGAGTCGGCCGAAACCGCATTTTTTGAAGGCAACGACCGCTGCGCCTTGCTGATTTTTGGCAAAGACGGCGTGAGCCGCGTCAACTTTTCCAAGCGCTTTGAGGCCGATGGCATCACATTTATGGAGCCATCCGACCAAATGTTCAATTTCAACAATCCCTATGGAGCATGCCCCGTGTGCGAAGGTTTCGGACAAGCACTTGGCATCGACGAAGGGCTGGTGGTTCCAAAAGCAGAATTGTCGATCTACGACGATGCTGTGGCGCCATGGCGAGGCCCGATAATGAGCGAATGGAAGCGTTTCCTAATCAAGCACGCCGCCGAAGCAAATTTTCCGATTCATCGCCCCTACAACAAGCTATCTGAATCAGAACTCAAATTTCTATGGGATGGTGCCGGCGAATGGCCGGGCATCAACGGATTTTTCAAGTGGATGGAAACTCAGCGCCACAAGGTGCAATTCCGTGTGATGTACGCGCGATTCCGCGGAAAGACAATCTGCCCGGAATGTCACGGCGCACGACTGCGATCAGATGCGCTAAACGTCAAGATTGGCGGTGCCACGATTGCCGACCTTGTAAAAATGCCCGTCGGGAAATTGCAACAATGGTTTCACGACCTCAAGCTTGAGGCCCACGACCAAAAGGTGGCCGAACGTCTGCTCACCGAAATCAACAACCGAATCAGCTATTTGGTAGAGGTGGGTCTACCCTACCTTACACTCGACCGCACCGCCAATTCGCTGTCGGGTGGCGAAAGCAAGCGCATCAACCTGGCCACATCGCTCGGGTCGTCGCTCGTGGGCTCTATCTATATTCTCGACGAGCCGTCGATTGGCTTGCACCCTCGCGACACAGAGCGTCTGATTGGCGTGCTGCGCAAATTGCAGCAATTGGGCAACACGGTGGTTGTGGTGGAGCACGATGAAGAAATAATGCGAGCAGCCGACATGCTGGTTGACGTAGGCCCCGACGCCGGCCGCCTGGGCGGCGAGATAGTGTTTGCAGGGCCATTGAATAAACTGCCATCTGCCAAGCGCTCCTACACATCCAAATACCTCACCGGTGAGCTTTCAATCGACACACCAAAATCACGCCGCAAGTGGAAGGACTATATTGAAATCACCCACGCATGCGAGCACAATCTCAAAGATATCAACGTGAAATTCCCATTGGGCGTGCTCACTGTGGTCACCGGCGTAAGCGGCTCGGGCAAATCTACGCTCGTAGGCAAAATCCTATATCGTGCCATGGGGCGCCGCCTCGAAGTGGAGCAAGAAGCGCCCGGACGATTTGGCGAACTTCGCGGTGATTTGTCTCGCATTGGCGACATTGTGTTTGTCGACCAAAATCCCATCGGCAAATCCACTCGTTCAAATCCCGCCACCTACCTTAAAGCCTACGACGAAATTCGCGATCTATTTTCACAGCAGCAAGTGGCCAAACAAATGGGCTTCTCCGCGGCATACTTCTCATTCAACACCGATGGTGGCCGCTGCGAAGAATGCAAAGGCGACGGCGTAATCACCATCCCAATGCAATTCTTGGCCGACGTGGTAATTCCA
This sequence comes from uncultured Bacteroides sp., assembly GCA_964598685.1. Lineage (GTDB taxonomy): Bacteria > Bacteroidota > Bacteroidia > Bacteroidales > Muribaculaceae > CAG-873. The sequence continues at coordinate 671 of CAZRCU010000036.1, read as the reverse complement.
TGCGAATCATGCGGCGGAAAGCGATTTAAACGCGACATTCTCGAGGTGAAATACCGTGATTGCAACATCAATGATGTGCTCGACATGACGGTAAACCAAGCCATCGAATTTTTCGGTGAAGGCACCTCGGCCGTAGAGCGCCGTATAGTGAATCGTCTGCTTCCACTGCAAGAAGTTGGCCTTGGCTACATCAAACTCGGACAGTCTTCTTCAACACTGTCCGGCGGTGAGAATCAACGCGTAAAGCTGGCATCATTTATCGCCGACGATCGCGCTGTGCCCACAATGTTCATATTCGATGAACCAACCACCGGCCTGCACTTCCACGACATCAATGTGCTGATGAAATCGTTTGACCGCCTCATTTCAAAAGGCCATACACTCGTGGTGATTGAGCATAACCTCGACGTGATTAAATGCGCCGACCACGTTATTGACCTCGGCCCGGACGGTGGTGAAGGCGGTGGCCAAATCGTAGCAGAAGGCACCCCCGAACAAATCGCCGCCAATCCTAACTCCATCACCGGCCAATTCCTCAACCTCAGCAAGAAGTAATTAATACATTGTTTACAGTGTATTATGTTTTAGGATGCGCCATGGTGCATCCATAGGGGGAAGGTGTTATTTTCCAAAATGTCAATGTGCGATTGCTACCGGTTGGATTCTCCGCG
>CAZRCU010000035.1:0-16090 GCA_964598685.1 uncultured Bacteroides sp. | reverse complement strand
CTATTTTGTGAATAAAAATAACATTTTTCGTATCAAAGTTTCAGCTGCCGTTTTTATCGGCTAAGCATTTATTTTGGCGAAAACAAAGGAATTTTGTAACTTTGCAATGCTTAAGCTTAAACTATCGTAATGTTACAAAAAATCGCAGATTTACGCGCAGAAATTGCCTCGCTGAGCGCCGCCGATGCAGCGGCCGTAGAGGAATTGCGCATCAAATACCTCAGCAAAAAGGGCTTGGTTCAAGCCTTGATGAACGACTTTCGTCTGGTGCCGGCCGACCAAAAACGTGAAGTGGGCCAGGCTATCAACGAGCTGAAAACGTTTGCCACCGACACCATCAACGGCTTGCGCGACGCGCTTAGCACCGGCACAGATGCCGGCGCCGGATTAGACCTCACCCGCACCGCATCGCCCCTGGCTGTGGGCACACGCCATCCGCTCTCGCTCGTTCGCGAGGAAATTATCGCTATCTTCCGCCGCCTGGGCTTCACAATTGCCGAAGGCCCCGAAATCGAGGACGATTGGCACGTGTTTGGCTCGCTCAACTTTGCAGCCGACCACCCCGCCCGCGACATGCAGGACACATTCTTTATCAAGCGCCAACCCGACGTGCTGCTGCGCACCCACACATCATCGGTGCAAAGCCGCGTGATGGAGCACACACAGCCGCCGATTCGCATCATCTGCCCGGGACGCGTGTATCGCAACGAGGCCATCTCGGCCCGCGCCCACTGCTTCTTCCACCAGGTAGAGGCTCTGTATGTCGACAAGAATGTGACATTTGCCGATCTGCTGCAAACATTGCGCTATTTTGCACGTGAGATGTTTGGCGCCGACACACAAATCCGCCTGCGCCCGAGCTATTTCCCCTTCACCGAGCCATCGGCAGAAATGGACATCAGCTGCGACCTCTGCGGCGGCAAAGGCTGCTCGTTCTGCAAAGGCACCGGCTGGGTGGAAATCCTTGGCTGCGGCATGGTCGACCCCAATGTGCTGGAAGCTTGCGGCATCGACTCGAAGGTGTACAGCGGCTTTGCGCTGGGCATGGGCATCGAACGCATCACCAACCTGAAATATCGTGTGAACGACCTGCGCCTGTTCTCGGAGAACGATGTGCGCTTCCTCGACGAATTTGCAGGTACTCACTAATCACGACACTCCCCTATAGCGCATGAGACGAGCCGAGCGCTACGAAAAAATCATTGAGCGATTCAAGGCTGAAATGCCTACGCCCACCACCGAGCTCCACTACGACAATCCGTATCAGCTGCTGGTGGCTGTGATTTTATCGGCACAATGCACCGACAAGCGTGTCAACCTTGTCACTCCGGCTCTCTTTGCTGCATATCCCACACCCTCGGCCTTGGCGCAAGCCGGAGCCGAGGATATTTTTAATAAAATACGCTCGGTGTCGTATCCCAACAACAAGACTCGCTCGCTGATGGGGATGGCGCGGAAACTGACCGAAGATTTCAACAGCCAAGTGCCCGACGATTTCGACGCGCTGATTTCGCTGCCGGGCGTTGGCCGCAAGACGGCAAATGTGGTGCTGTCGGTGATTTACAATCGGCCGGCGATGGCAGTGGACACCCACGTGTTTCGCGTGGCCGAGCGCCTGGGCCTCACCACCCACAGCAAAACGCCCTTATCCACCGAGCGCACCTTGGTGAAGGGTATTCCAGAAGAACTTATAGCGACGGCCCACCATTGGCTGATATTGCATGGCCGCTATGTGTGCAAGGCCCGCCGCCCTGAATGCGAAAAATGCTATTTAAGCGATTTATGCCGTGCATATCCTCGATTCAAGCGCGCCGCAGAATCTAAAACACAACAATAGTGGAAGAAACCTTTCTCTACATAATCGAAATTTTAGGTACGATTGCATTTGCAATCTCGGGCATTCGATTGGCTGCGGCCAAGCGATTCGATTGGTTTGGGGCCTACGTAGTGGGGCTTGTCACAGCTATCGGCGGCGGCTCGCTGCGCGATATGTTGCTTGGAATCCCCGTGTTTTGGATGTTATCGCCCATGTATATCTCAGTGACGGGCATCTCGCTGGTGACGGTGATTATATTCAAAAAGGCCTTGGTGAAAGGCATGCGCACACTATTCATATTCGACGCCATCGGATTGGCGCTATTTGTGGTGGTGGGCATTGAAAAGACTCTCGCGGCCGGATTCCCGATGTGGGTGGCAATCGTGATGGGCATCATCACCGGCTCGTTTGGCGGCGTCACGCGCGACATCCTGCTCAACGAGGAGCCGCTATTCTTTCGCAAAGACATCTACGCCACGGCTTGCTTGGCCGGCGGCATCACATATTGGCTTACAAGCATCGCGGGCGTGGCCGATTGGGTGGCACAATCCATCTGCGCCATCACCGTGATCGGGCTGCGCATAGCTGCCGTGAGATTCGGCTGGTCGCTGCCCATATTGAAAGTCGACGAAAAATCACTACCCGACGAATAATGAAACAACGCGACATCGAGCTACTTAGATTCCTGAAATATTGCACCGTGGGCGTAATGAACACGCTCATCACTCTCGGCGTTATCTTGCTGTGCAAGTCGGCGCTGGGGTGGAACCCCTATGTGGCCAACGTGCTGGGATATGTGGCCGGCTTGCTCAATTCGTTTTTGTGGAACCGCGCGTGGGTGTTCCGTTCCAATGGTAAATATGGCGCCGAGGCGGCCAAATTTATCGTGGGCTTTGGACTATGCTACGGCGTGCAATTCCTCACTGTGTGGGGGCTAAGCACCGGCGCGCTTGCCGATTTTGAAATGGAAATTCCATTTTTCACTCTCTCGGGCTACGGCATTGCCACATTGGTGGGCAATGTGGTGTACACCGTGGCCAATTTCATCTACAATCGTCTGGTAACATTCACTCCAAGCAAATGTTAGACAAGCCGAAGCGGCCCAACCGGCTGATCGGAATGTGTGAATGCAATCTTTAAAGATGTTAACCTTCGATTTTTTTTGAGTTTTTAATGAAATGTGCGTATCTTTGTAGAACTCATGCCATTCTAAAATAGACACATGAATTACAGCATTTTTGACTTTCTCGGCCTTCTGGGCGCCGTAGGCTTGTTCCTCTACGGCATGAAGGTGATGAGCGAAGGCCTGCAAAAGGCCGCGGGCGACCGCCTACGCAACATTTTATCGGCGATGACGCGCAATAGATTCACCGGTCTAATCACCGGCTGCGCAATCACCGCACTGATTCAGAGCTCCTCGGCCTCCACAGTGATGGTGGTGAGCTTTGTGAATGCCGGCTTGATGACGCTGTCGCAATCAATGGCGGTGATTTTCGGTGCCAACGTGGGCACAACGTTCACCGCATGGATTATCGCGCTATTCGGCTTCAAGGTGGACGTGTCGGTGGCCGTGTTGCCTATGATTGCCGTGGCCGTGATATTGCTATTCACCAATAAGAGCCGCTCAAAGAGCATAGGCGAATTCCTAATCGGCTTTGCGTTCCTGTTTATGGGCCTCAACATGATTAGCGACTATGTGCCTGATTTGCAGTCGAATCCCGAAATGTTTGAGGTGCTGAAAAACTACTCTGACATGGGCTTTGCCTCAGTGCTGCTATTTGCGTTTGTGGGCATGGTGATCACCGCTGTGATTCAATCGTCGGCCGCCACATTTGCCATCGTGCTGATTATGTGTTCAAAGGGCTGGATTACATTTGATTTGGCATGCGCCGTGGTGCTGGGCTCAAATATCGGTACGACAATCACCCCGTTGCTGGCATCAATGAGCGGCAACGTGGCCGCCAAGCGCACTGCGATGGGCCACTTGCTCTTCAACCTGCTGGGCACTGTGTGGTGTCTGTGCATATTCGTGCCGTTTGCCGACCTCAATGCGTGGCTCACACAAATTATCGGCCAGGGCGACCCCAACGCGCTATATAGCTTTGTCAACGGCATCGAACAGACCGACCCCTATATCTACAACCACCTGTTCGACAACTCGCTGCCCGAGGGCCATCATGTGCTGGCACAGGTGGCAAAGATGCAGATGAGTGTGTCGTTTGGCCTGTCGATCTTCCACACCACCTTCAATGTGGTGAATGTGTGCGTGATGATATGGCTCACCAATGTATATGTGAAGCTTGTGGAATGGCTGATGCCGCTCAAGCATAGCGACGACGATGAATTCACTCTGAAATTCATCTCGCGCGGTCTTCTCAGCGCCACCGAGCTCAATATCGCTCAAGCCGAAAAAGAAATCAGCGTGTATGCCGACCGCGTCAACCGCATGGTGGATATGTCGCACCAGCTGATTCACACCAAGGAAAAGAGCGAGGAATACAACCAGCTATTCTCGCGTCTTGAAAAATACGAAGACATCTCCGACCGCATGGAGCTTGAAATCGCACGCTATCTCAACCATTGCGCCGAGGGCAGGCTGTCAAATGAAAGTAAGCTGCGCATCGCCGCCATGCTGGGCATCATATCGGAAATCGAATCAATTGCCGACTGCTGCATGGGCATTGGCAAAATTCTGGCTCGCAAAATCGAGAGCCACGCCGAATTCACTCCGAGCATCTACGAGAATATCGAGACAATGTATCGCTATGTGAAGGATGCAATGTCGATGATGCTCGAGGAGCTGGCCGATTTGGAAAACGTGCAGGAGCGTCCGCTCATTGCTTCCTACAACAAAGAGCGTGAAATCAACAACATGCGCAACACCCTGCGCTCGGCCAATATCGAGAACATCAACGCCGGTGCTTATCAATATCAAGCCGGTATCTACTATATGGACATCATCAGTGCGCTGGAGCGCACCGGCGACTATATCATCAATGTGGTGGACACTATCAAGACATCGTTCCGCCACCAAAGCCGAATTTAACCACCTCCACTCTTTTTCCGCAACTTTGTAAATAGTTATCACGATGAACAACGAACCGCGCTGGACCGAGATTGAGCACTTGCCCGAATGGGACGAGGAATTCTACGACGTGTACACCGCCAAGAAATTCGGCAAATGGGTGATGTTGAAAACCTTAAAGCCTGAATTGCGCGACAACCCCGAAATGCAGGCGATGATAGAAAAGGAATTTGACGTGCGCTACAACCTGGCCCACCCCAATATCATCATGATTAACGATTTCGAGGACGTGCCCGGAATCGGCCGCTGCATCATCACCGACGACGTGTATGGCGACTCGCTGCGCAAGCTCATCAACACCGGAAAAGTGACCGCCGAACATATCGAAAAGCTTAAACATCAGCTGCTCAACGCCCTTGAATATATCCAAACCAACCACCTGGCCCATCATCCGCTGCGCGCCGAATCTATCATTTTCACCGAAAACATCGGGAATCTGAAGCTTATCGACGTGGGCTTTGAGCAGCGCAAGGCGCTCTCGCATCAAGAGACATCCGACGATATTTACAATTATGGCAAAGTGGTGGAAGAAGTGCTCGCTGCCACGGGCATCGACGACCCCACCCTGGCACGCGTTGCCGCTCGCTGCTGCGATGCCGACCCTCGCCGCCGCTTCAAAGATATTGCTCAAATACAAATGGCCCTGGCCAACAGGCCGTCCAACCGACTCTACATCGTAATTATAGCATTCCTCGCCGCGATGGTGCTGATATTGCTGTGGCTATCCTCGCCTTGGAGTCCAAAACCGATAAATAACGACTCTCCTACAAGAATAGAACAATCCAGATAAACCAACTCAATTACCACTCTTATAGATGTCTGTTACAGTAATTCCTATAGAGCCGACGAAGGCTCAACTAAAAGAATACATCAAATTCGGAATCGATTTATATAAAGGCAATGATTATTTCGTGCCGCCGTTGGTGCTCGACGACATTGCCACACTCTCGCCTAAAAGCAATCCGGCATTCGACCACTGCCTGGCTCAATCATTCTTGGCATATCGCGACGGCAAAATCGTGGGCCGCATCACAGGCATTATCAACGATGTCGTAAATAAAAAATACAACACCAACGACCTCCGCTTTGGCTTTATCGACTTTATCGACGACGCCGAGGTGGTGGACGCTCTGTTCAAGGCCGTGGAAGATTGGGGCCGCAAGCATGGCTGCACATCTATCGTGGGTCCGATGGGATTCTCCGACATGGACCACGAGGGCATGCTGATCGAGGGATTCGAGGAGATGGGCACAATGGCCACAATCTACAATTATCCCTACTACCCCACCCACATGGAGCGCCTGGGATTCAAGAAAGATGCCGACTGGGTGGAATATCGCATCACCATCCCCGAGACTATCCCCGACAAATATCAGCGCATCGCCGACATTGTTCAGCGCAAGTACAACCTGAAAGTGAAGAAATTCACCTCGCGCAAAAAGCTTAAAGACCAATACGGATTGCCGCTGTTCGACCTCATCAACGAGGCCTACGACGACCTCTATGGCTACTCGCCGCTGACACGTCGCCAAATCGACTACTATATCGGTGTGTATCTGGGCATGCTTCGCCTTGACGACGTGTGCGTTGTGACCGATGCCGACGACCAACTAATCGCCGTGGGCATCTCAATGCCATCGCTTTCCAAGGCCCTGCGCCGCGCGGGCGGCAAGCTGCTGCCCTTTGGCTGGTATCACCTGCTGAAAGCCATCCGCGGCAAAGTGGATGTTGTGGACCTGCTGCTGGTGGCCGTGAAACCCGAATACCAAAACAAGGGCGTGAACGCGCTGCTCTTCACCGACCTTATCAAGGCCTACAACGCCAACGGCTATAAATTTGCCGAATCCAACGTGGAGCTCGAGGGCAACGAGAGCGTGCAACGTCAATGGGAATATTTTGAACGTCGCCAACACCGCCGCCGTCGCGCTTGGCGCCGTGATTTGTAATACAAAAAAACTGAATATACATAAGTTATGACCGATTATAATTTCAAAGCCGACCTGCTGCAACGCATCAAGCAAAACAAGCCCACTCGCTGGGTGCGTTTCGCATTGGTGTCAATCATATTCTTTGTGTGGGTGGCTTGGCTTGAAAATTGGTGGGTGTCGCTGTGGTGGCTGCTGCTGTTCGACATCTATATCACCGGATTTATCCCCTTCACATGGTGGAAAAAGAGCAAAGACGCCGCCACTCGCACTATGATGAGCTGGGTCGACGCCATCGTCTATGCCCTGGTGCTTGTATATTTCATTTTTGCCTTTGTAGGCCAAAATTATCAGATCCCTTCGTCGTCGCTTGAAAAGACCTTGCTCACAGGTGATTACCTGTGGGTGAACAAGATGATTTATGGTCCGCGCGTGCCAATGACACCGGTCAACTTCCCCTTGGTGCATAATCGCATGCCCATGGTGAATTGCGATTCATATCTCGACCACCCCTCGCTGCCCTATCACCGTCTTAAGGGCTGGCGCAATGTGGAGCTCGGCGACATCGTGGTGTTCAACTTCCCGGCCGGCGACACTGTGCTCACCCGATTGGAAGACTCGCCCGAATACTACTATCTGGTGCGCGACCGCTACGGACGCGACTACATCGAGCAACACCCCGAAATATTCGGTAAAATCAAATATCGCCCCGTGGATCGCCGCCAAAACTTTGTGAAACGTGCCGTGGGCCTGCCCGGCCAACGCCTAAAGATTGTCAACGACACAATCTATCTCGACGGCAAGGCCATGAAGGTGCCCGAGCACGTGCAATTTGCCTATGTGGTGACTGCGCTTAAATCCATCGACGACGATATTATGAAAGAGCTGTCGATTACGCCAAGCGATGTGATGCCACAAAATCTCACCGGCGAGCAACGCACATATTTAGCAATGGCCATGCCAAGCGCTGCCACTGCACCATATATCTACACCCTGCCGCTCACATCGGAAATGATTACCACGCTCACCGAGCGCGGCTACATTGCCGAGCACTGCAAGGCTAAAGATATTTTTGAGCCTGTCACCGGCAAGCAAGCATTCCTGTTCCCCACCGGAGTGAGCGACGACTGGACGCTATCCGACTATGGCGGCAACGACGGCTTGCTAATCCCCGCCAAGGGCACCACAATCAAGCTTAACCCCACATCGTGGGCAATCTATAATCGCTGCATCCGCAATTATGAAGGCCACACCGATGCTTATCTTGGCGACGACAACTATGTGTATATCGACGGCCGCCGCGCCGACAGCTACACATTTGCGATGAACTACTACTTTATGATGGGCGACAATCGCGATTTCTCGCAAGATTCGCGCTTCTGGGGCTTTGTGCCTGAAGACCACGTGGTGGGCTCGCCCATGATTGTGTTGATTTCATTCGACCGCGACCGCTCGATCTTCAACGGCGGCATCCGCTGGAATCGCATCCTTCACACCGCAAATCCCGATAAGTGAGCATCATAACTCTGCCACCGCGCTTGTTTCCGCCCATCGGCTATTATGCCGCGATGATGGGCGCCGACCGCGCTGTGGTGGATTGCTCCATGCAATTTGACAAGCGCAAAAAAGCCACACACCGCTATTCAATTGCCGACACACGCGGCGTGCTCGACCTCACTGTGCCCATCTCGCGGCCTCACGGGCCGGCCACATGGGCACAGGCTATGGTGAGCCCCCACGGCGAGTGGTGGCACGTGCACCGCATAGCGCTTGAATCGGCCTATGGCCGCACACCTTTCTTTGAATTTGTATTCTATCGTTTTGCCGATATTTTTGCCGACCCACGCCATAAGAGCCCGTCGGTGATCGATATCGTGAAGCAAGCCGACACCGCTGTGCGCGAATTTCTGCAAATACCCACCGAGGTGGTCTATGGCCCCGCCCCCAACGGAGCAATGCCCATCGACGGCGATTTTGCCACTCCGCAAATGCCGCCCTACTGGCAGATTCGCGCCGACAAACTCGGATTTATCCCCTCGCTCAGCATTCTCGACTTAATATTCAACCTGGGCCCGGAAGCCACGCTCTACCTCGACCGTCTTGCGAAAGACCTGCGCCAATAAAAGTGTGACAAAATTACACTAAAAAACCTTAAAACAATAGGCAAATGGCGCACCGGCGCTATGATTTAAAATAAATCTTGCTAAATTTGCCCACAGATTATATCATACTTCACCTAAATCTAATATGAACTTAGTAAAGAATCTGCTATGCACGGCATTGCTTGCCGGCACCGCGATGTCGGCTCATGCTGCCTTTGTAGGCGACAGAAGCGACTTCCGCGATGAGACAATCTACTTTGCGATGACTACCCGTTTCTACGACGGCGACCAGTCGAATAACACCTATTGCTGGGACGGCTCTCTGAACGTCAACGACCCCGAATGGCGCGGCGATTTCAAAGGCCTTATAGAAAAGCTTGATTATATCAAGGCTTTAGGCTTCACAGCTGTATGGATTACCCCTGTGGTTGAAAACTGCTCGGGCCTCGACTATCACGGCTATCACGCAATGAATTTCTCGAAAGTCGATCCCCGCTATGAGAGCGACGACGTAAAATTTCAAGATGTAATTGACGCAGTGCACGCCCACGGCATGAAATTAATTCTCGACATCGTGCTGCAACATACCGGCAACTTTGGCGAAGATTATCTATGCCCCGAATTTGTAAAGGACTACACTCAGCCGCTTAGCAACATCAACAAGTGTCTGACTCTGCATCCGCAATCGCAGCTGCCCTCCAACTACTACAGTCTGAAATCGGGCGACCAATATCAAGCTCGCCTGACGTTGATGAAAAACAACGACAACTCAGGCAAAGACCCCCACAACTATTGGCACCACGTGGGCTCGGCTTGGGACTGGGACGACTATTCGCGCGTCTGGGGCCAAATTGCCGGCGACTGCGTCGACCTCAACACCGAGAATCCCCACGTATATAATTATATTATCGACTGCTACACCAAATTTATCGAAATGGGTGTGGACGGTTTTCGCGTGGACACATCCGGCCACGTAGCTCGCATCACCTTCAACAAGGCCTTTGTGCCCGGATTGATGGCCGCTGCCGAGAAATACAAAGATAAACGCGGCGGCGCACCGTTCTACATGTTTGGCGAGGTGTGCGCTCGCGCCGAAGAGGTGATCTACCGCAATCAAAACTATAATTGCTCGCCCTGCTTCTACACCTGGGCCGAGACAAAAGACTATGCATGGGATTCTGATGAATCGTCGTGGGATGGATTGGTCTACTCCGAGGTGAATCCTTCGGCCTATGCCAACCACACCAACACCGCCGCCGTGCTGGCTCAAGCCACCGACTACGAAGGCCATGCCGACAATATCATCCTTAAATCCAACAATGCTTGGCTCACGGGCAACGACTATCACACTCCCGACTATTCTAAGAGCTCGCATTTCAATGTAATCGACTTCCCGATGCATTGGCGCTTCCACGATGCAGAAAATGCATTTGGCGTGCGCTCGCAAGACAATTATTATAACGACGCCACATGGAATGTGGTGTATGTCGACGGCCACGACTACGGCCCCAACGGCTGGGACACCAAGAGCTTTGGCGGCTCGCAAGCTGCCTGGGCCGAGAATCTCGACTTGATGTTTACCTGGCGCGGCATCCCATGTATTTGGCAAGGCACCGAGGTGTATTTCCGCAAAGGCAATATCATCGACAAGGGCGCAATCGAAGCGCTCAACAACACCGCTCGCGCATATTTTGGCGGCTACATCACCGGCTCGGTCAACACCACCGACTTTGCCACTTATAGCAACGCCACCGGCAACATGGCCGCTTCGCTGTCGCATCCGCTGGCTCTCCACCTGCAACGCCTCAACAAGATTCGCGCTGCCGTGCCCGCTCTGCGCAAAGGCCAATATTCCACCGACGGCTGCTCAGGCAAAATGGCATTTAAGCGTCGCTACACCGACGACAACACCGACTCATACGTGCTCGTGACAATCTCGGGCAGCGCAACATTCTCCGGCATCCTCAACGGCACCTACACCGACGCCATCACCGGCGACGTGAAGGAAGTGACCAACAACACCCTCACCGCCACTTGCTCGGGCCAGGGCAATGCCCGCGTGTATGTGCTCACCACAACCAAAACCGCCGCACCCGGCAAGGTGGGCGACGACGGCAAATTCCTCTACACCTCGTCGGCAGTCAACGTGGCTCAAGAAGGCTATGACGGCCACGAAGAAGATGGCGACACCGTGACACAGCGCGATTCCGACACCGGCTACACCGGCGGCGGCACAGTGGAAGAACCCGACACCCCCATCGAGCCATCAATGGCCGAAGGCGAGCAAGCCGTATTCTTTGAAAACACTTCAAGCTGGGGTGGCACCATCAACACATATACATGGTACAACGGCAAGAACTACGCCGGCGAATGGCCCGGCTCGAGCATGACCTATCTTGGCAACAAGATTTGGAAATGGACCTATACCGGCACCGACAAGATTCCCGCCGAAGCCGGCGTAATCTTCAACAACGGCGGCGCTCAAACCGCCGACCTTAAATGGGTGAACGGCGGCTACTACAACGCCGACGGCTATGTAAAGACCATTGAAGGTGCAGGCGAAATTCCCGACAACCCCATTACTCCCGACGAACCCGTCACCGGCGACTACGTGGCCTACTTCGACAACAGCGCGTCGAATTGGAGCGATGTGTATGTGTGGGTATGGGATAAGAACAACGGTAACAAGAACTATACCGGCGGCACATGGCCCGGCCAAAAGCTGAGCATCGACGCCGAATCGGGCTACTATAAATTTGCTTGCACCGTGAGCGCCTCCAACCCCTCAATGATGATTATCTTCAGCAACGGCAGCGGCACACAGACCTCCGACCTCGCATTTGTGAACAACGGCATCTACAACGCCAACGGCTACACCGGCAAAGACTTTGCCGGAATCACCGACGCAATTGCCCAAAATCTGAAGATTTACACCGACGGCGGCGAGCTTGTGATTGAAACAGATGCAGCCACCACCGTGAAAATCTCTCGCATCGACGGCGTGACATTCAACGCCACTGTGGCAGCCGGTGTAAATCATATCGCACTGCCTCGCGGCTTCTACATCATCGGCCGTCAGAAAATCGTGCTCTAAAAGCTCTCTATTAACAACCTTATATTCTGTGGGGAGGCTGCGTCGAATTTGGCGCAGCCTCTCTTTTTCGCAGCACGCGGATTGTCACCACCTGTTGCTAAAAACACAATATTCCGAGGGGAATCGCGTTAATAATGTGATGAAAAATATCTTTTACAGCATATTAATGGTGTTGTGTGCCTGTGGCGTGGTGTCGTCGTGCATCGAGGACGGATTCACCACATCACCGTCAGATCAGCCCACATTCTCGGTCGACACGCTGGATATGGGCGTGATATTCACCGAGGAAATGTCGACCACCCACCAATTCACAGTATATAATCGAGCATCGAAATCAATCGAAATCAGCAATATATCGCTATCGGGCGAGAATGCCGAACTGTTCCGGCTCAACGTCGACGGCTTCAGCGGCACGGAATTTTCATCTGTGGAGATTCGCGCCAACGACTCAATATTAGTGTTTGTAGAGACCACCCTGCCGGCCAACGGCAAGAGCGTGCCGGTGAATGTAGAGGCGTCGCTCGACTTTGTCACCAACGGCGTTAAGCAGTCGGTGGTGCTGTCGGCCACCGGCCGTGATGTGGTGAGACTCACCAACGCATCGGTGTTTGCCAACACTCGCTTTGTGGCCGGCAAGCCCTATCAAATCTATGGCTCGCTAACCGTGGAAGAGGGCGTCACCCTCACTATCGACCCCGGCGCCGAGCTTTATTTCCACGACGGAGCAATGATGATTGTGCGCGGCACGCTCAAAGCCATTGGCACGCCCGAGGATGAAATCACGCTGGCCGGCGACCGCACCGGCTATGTGGCCTCGGATATTCCCTTTGATTTGATGTCGGAGCAATGGGTAGGACTGTTTTTCACCTCGACTTCGCGCGACAACGAGCTTTCCTATGCCTGTGTGCGCAACACAAATCAGGGCGTGACAGTGAATGGCTCTGAGGCCGAGAACGGAGTGCCCACCCTCACCATGATTAATTCGCGACTGCGCAATTCGCGCGACTATGCCCTTGAGGTGATCCACGGCAACATTAATGCCTATGGCTGCGAATTTGCCGAGGCCGGCATCGGGGCGGTGTCGCTCACCGGCGGCGAGCACGTGTTCAACCACTGCACGCTAGCCAACTACTACCTGTTCACCGCCATCTCGGGCTCGATCTTGGAGTTGGCCCACCTCAACGAAAAGGATAGCGACGACTCGGGCCGCAGCTATCTGGCCGCAAATTTCACCAACTGCATAATCTATGGCTTGGGCACCGACCTGTCGCACGGCGACCTCAAGGACACCAATGTGTATTTGCGTCGCTGCCTGCTCAAGAGCAATGGCACCGACGACGATAATTTCATTGATTGCGTGTGGGGGGCCGACCCGCTATATCGCACGGTGCGTTCAGACTACTACTTTGACTATCGCCTTAAGGCAGATTCGCCGGCTATCCAAGCTGCCGACGCGGCCCTCACATTGCCGCAAGCAGCTACCGACCGCTATGGATTGAGCCGCGGCACCGCTCCCGATTTGGGTGCGTATGTCTACCAACCTGAATAATTTTTAGGTGAAAATTGCCTAAAAATCATTATTATTGACTACGTAGGCGGAAAAATAGCAAATTCTTCGTAACTTTGTGCAAATATTCCTGCACGAAAAGTATCATGAAGAGATATAACCTGCTTAACGATGTGATTGGCTGGGTGTGCTTTGTAATAGCCGCGATAACCTACCTACTCACAATCGAACCTACAGCCAGCTTTTGGGACTGTCCCGAGTTTATTTCACAAGGTGCGAAACTTGAAGTGGGCCACCCACCGGGCAACCCCATATTCATGCTGACAGCACGCTTCTTTGTAACCATCTTTGGCAATAATATCGCCAACGCAGCTGTAGCCGTAAATTCAATGTCGGCGCTGCTGAGTGCGGCCACAATATTGCTGCTGTTCTGGACGATCACCCATCTGGTGCGTCGCCTGATCGTGCGCGATGATGCCACAGAAATCACGCCGTGGCAAATGGTGCTGATTTTCGGCGGCGGCATTTGCGGCGCGCTTGGCTATGCATGGAGCGACACATTCTGGTTTTCGGCCGTAGAAGGCGAGGTGTATGCATTTTCATCGTTCTGCACCGCGCTGGTGTTCTGGCTCATTCTCAAGTGGGAGAATCGCGCCGATCAGCCGCATAGCGACCGCTATCTGATTTTAATAGCCTATGTGATAGGCGTGTCGATTGCCGTGCACTTGCTCAACCTGCTGTGCATTCCGGCAATTGTGCTCGTATTCTACTATAAGAAATTTAAGAACACCAACGCCAAGGGCTCGCTGTTGGCGCTGTTGGTGTCGTTTGTAATCGTAGGACTTATCCTCTACGGCCTTGTTCCGGGCTTTGTGAAGGTGGCACAATGGTTTGAGTTGCTCTTCATCAACGGCCTTGGCTGCTCCTACAACACCGGCGTGATTTTCTACGCTGCGCTGTTGGTGCTCACATTCATTTGGGCCATCTCGGCGCTGTATCGCCAGAGCAGCCCCACAGCAATCAAGTGGAGCTTCTTCTTGAGCATCGTGCTGTCGGGCATGCCGTTTATCGGCTCGGTGTGGGTGGCCTTGGTGCTCACCATCGCGCTGGCCGTGTATCTGTTTGCATTCTGTAGCAAGATTCCGGTGAGAATCTTCAATGTGATAGTGCTGAGCGTGTTCCTGATTTTCGTGGGCTATTCATCATACGCCCTGCTGCTGATACGCTCTCACGCCAACACCCCAATGAACCAAAACGCGCCGGACAATGTGTTTGCGCTCGGCTCGTATCTCAACCGCGAGCAATATGGCGATCGTCCGCTATTCTATGGCAGCACATTCGCCGAAGAGCTCGACATGGAAGAATATCCCGCCGAATCGGGCAACTATCTGGTGTATGTGGACCAAAACGGCTATCCCTCGACCCACATCATCGACGGTGTGCTGCGCGACGAGGACGGCGCGCCCTATGCCGACTACAAGACCAGCTATGGCAAGGTGGTGAAAACCAACCCCAACCAGCCCGACGAATATGTGGAAGGCGAGCCTAAACCCGACTACACTGAAATCCCGGGCACCAAGATGCTGTTCCCGCGCATCTATTCAAACGATGCTATGGCAGTGTCGGGCTACAAGGGATGGTCGCAATACTCCACTCCCGACATCTCGGAAATCCCCGGGGAAGTGCGCGCCAAGTGGGCCGAACAGGGCTATGCGCCGCTGTATGAGGTGGCTCCGTATCTAAATTCGCAGAAGCGAGTGCCCTCGGCAATCGACCATAACGGCAACGAGCTCGACTATATGTCGGTGTGGGTGCCCGGCTTCACCACCAATGTGCGCTATTTCTTCAACTATCAATTCTCCCACATGTATTGGCGCTATTTCATGTGGAACTTTGCAGGACGCCAAAACGACCTTGCCGGCAACGGCGAGCCGCATCTTGGCAACTGGATTTCGGGTATTCCATTTATTGACAATGCCCGACTGGGCGATCAATCGCTGCTGCCCGACGAATTTGGCAAGGGCAACAAAGGCCATAACGTATTTTATATGCTGCCGCTGCTGCTGGGCATTATCGGCCTGCTGTGGCAAGCACTATATATCAAGCCGGATGCGCCGCAACGCGGCATCGAGCAATTCTGGGTGGTATGCTTCCTGTTCTTTATGACTGGCATTGCCATCGTGCTCTATCTGAATCAGACTCCGGGACAGCCGCGTGAGCGCGACTATGCATTTGCGGGCTCATTCTATGCATTTGCAATCTGGATGGGCATTGCAGTGCCGGCAATCGGCATGATGCTGCGCAATCTGCTGGAGCGCAAGGGCAAGAAGGCCTCGAAGGGTGCATTGGCCGGCGCAGCAGCTGTGGCTGCCGTGATCGGTGTGCTGGTGCCTCTGCAAATGGTGTCTCAGACTTGGGACGACCACGATCGCTCGGGCCGCTACACCACTCGCGATTTCGGCTTCAACTACCTGTCGTCGGTGGATGAAAACGGTATAATATTCTGCAACGGCGACAACGACACATTCCCCTTGTGGTATGCGCAAGAGGTGGAAGGCTAC
>CAZRCU010000034.1:12439-16179 GCA_964598685.1 uncultured Bacteroides sp. | reverse complement strand
TTTCAAGCTTCGCGGTGCTGGAAGAATACGTCGCCGTTTTCGGCCATACCGCGAGCCACGGGAGCTTCGGGTGTGAGGGCGCGTTTACGGAAGTTGGCAAGAGCTTCGCGGTCCAAGAGCGGAGCGAGGTCGTCTTGCTCAAGCATTTCGATTTTCTGGATTTCGTGAGAAGTGCGGAAACCATCGAAGAAATTGACGAATGGAACTGAAGCTTTGATAGCCGAGAGGTGAGCGACACCTGCGAGATCCATAACTTCTTGCACTGAGCCTTCAGCCAGCATAGCAAAGCCGGTCTGACGCACTGACATAACATCTTGGTGGTCGCCGAAGATAGAAAGTGCATGTGAGGCGAGGGTACGAGCCGAAACGTGGAATACGCATGGGAGGAGCTCGCCGGCAATCTTGTACATGTTAGGAATCATCAGCAACAGACCTTGTGAAGCTGTGTAGGTGGTGGTAAGCGCACCGGCTTGCAGAGAGCCGTGAACAGCGCCGGCGGCACCGCCTTCAGATTGCATTTCTTGCACCAGAACAGTTTCGCCAAAGATGTTTTTACGGCCTGCGGCAGCCCATTCATCAACGTATTCGGCCATAGTGGACGAAGGAGTGATGGGGTAGATAGCGGCTACTTCAGAGAACATATAGCTCACATGAGCAGCAGCTTGGTTACCGTCGCAGGTCAAGAATTTCTTGTCCTTACTCATAATTTTTATATATTATACTGGAAATTGTCGTTTTGTTAATTACAATTCGCGGCAAAGATAGTAAAAAATCGTTGAATCTGCTATATAAATAATGATAAAAGGGGGCGAAATGCGACGTAATCAAAAGGATTTGCGAAAAGCGGCGCGGGGGAGAATCACGTGGACGATTCAGAGGATTTTAGAGGATTTAAGTGAATTTAAGAGAATAGAAAAGGTCAAAAGGATAGCTAAATTCGGGCAAAAATTCATTATTTTCACTTTTTTCTTGGCAATTTCATATTTAATTTCTAATTTTGGCGCAACAAATAAGTGATTTTCTATGAAACAAATTTACATCCTGCTACTTTCCGCTATGCTTGCTATTGGCAGCGCTGATGCTGCAATAGTTAAAACAGCTAAAACGCGCCATGCTACAGCCAAGGCGCCAACCACTCTCCCCGCAACAAATATCACCAGCAAGAGCTTCACCGCAAATTGGAAGCCCTATTCAGGTGCATCGCTATATCAAGTGATGGTGTATGAGCCCATCCAAGTAGAGACCGACGACACATATTGCGTGCTCCAAGAAGGCTTTGACTATATCACCGTGGGCACCTATGATGATCCGGAGTTTCCGGATGATTGGGTGGTGGATCTGTCGGATGCCGGCTACACCGACACTCCCGACTGGATGGCCTATATGCCGGTGCTGGCCAAGGGAATGGTGGGCGGCATTGTGTATTCGCCCTATATCGACCTCACCAACAACGACGGCACATTCACCGTGGTGCTGACCTTGGAAGGCTATGCCGGCTCAAAGGTAGTGTTGAAATCTACCGGAGCCACCGAAGAAAAGCAAGAATATGTGTGCACGGTGACAGGCACTAACGAGGCCACATTTACATTTACCAACGGCGCACACGACACATACCTCACATATATCGATTATGGCATCGAAAACGACACCGAGGGCCAATACACCGATTATTATTGCTTCATCACCGATTTCTCAATCTTCCAGGACTTGAAAGCCGGCGACCAATTTTTGCGCTTGATTCAAGAGGCAGAGACCGAGGAGGATTCGGGCGACACATCGTATGATTTCACCGACATGACATTCCGCAATGGTGCCAAAAATTTGGCTTATGATGTGATGGCAATCACTGTGACCTATAATGATCCCGACGATCCTTGGGACTATGATATCGACTATTCTGATTTCTCGTCGCTGGAATATGTGACATTGGGCGGCTCTGACAGCCAAATCGACGCTATCGCCACACCGACCGAGGCAGAATACTACAACCTGCAAGGTGTGAAGGTGAGCAAGGATGCAATGGCACCCGGCTTGTATATACGCCGCACAGGTGATAAAGCAGAAAAAATCATGGTGAAATAATCGCCGGCATGGCCTCGGGCTCCCCTGCCGCGGGGCCATGCCGCACACCATAATTGCACACACATAAATTTGTCTATAAATATATTAATCATTTCCTAATCAACTTTTGTCTATGAACTTACGTCTACTCTTGCTTCCTCTCGCCGCAGTATCCACTATGGCCTTAATGGCCCAAGACGCCACCGACGAGCCCTCGACAGACGGCCAGAAGTCGTTCACAATCGGCAATTACGACGATCCGGGCGACACTGAGATTCTGTGGGGTAACGGCTCGTTTTGGGAGCGCTACCCATTTCAATGGTACAACACCCACTGTGGCGGACAATTCATATATCGCTCGGAATATCTGACACAGCTGGCCGACGACAACGGAGCCATCGACGAAATCGTGTTTAAATATGGCGACGACGGCTCGTTTGTGCCCATCGAAGCTCAAGCCACAATCTTTGCAGAATATGTGGACCAACGCGAATTTGAAAAGAAGGGCGACAGCGACGACTATCAATGGATAGTGTTTGACCCCACCGCCCCCGCATGCACCATGGAATATAGCGTTGAGCTCTACTATGGCGAAGACGAAGAGATGCACTTTGTGCTGTCGCGTCCGCTGGAGTTTGAGGCCGACAAGAGCTTGCTGATTACAGCATGGTCGACGTGCACCAACGGCTATGAAGCCCAAGCAATGGTGGGCTATGCCACTCGCACCGAGGGCATGACCTCGATGGTGTTTGGCGACGATAACAAAGACTTTTTGGAGGTGTACGACACCGGCATAGAGTATCCCTATATGGATCCGAATCCGGTGATGCCTATTCTGAAAGTGTTTTACACGCCACAGCCAACGTCGGTTAAATCAGTATCGGTGGACGACAGCGATGCACAACCTGAATTTTTCACCCTGTCGGGTGCTCGCGTAAATCGCGACAATATGGCCCCCGGCATCTACATTCGCCGCGCCGGCAACAGCGCAGAGAAGGTGGTGGTGAAATAAGCCCCATACGGCCACAGCTGCTATCCACCGATGCCGAAAATTGCATCGGTGGATAGTGCGTAGCCTACCCCCACTCTATCACACTATCATTTCACGCGATAATCTATTAAACAATTCCGCTAAAATATTTCTATGAAAAAATCATTACTTTCTGTCTTAGGCTTGGCGATGGCGCTTGTCGGTTCGGCTACGACCACCACCATCGGGTCGAAAGTCTCGACCACAGATTATAGTCCTGTGCCGGGCGAACTAAGATATGTCCATTCAGGCAGCCAATTGCTCTATACGCCAACTGAGCTGCAAGGGCTTTACACGGTAAATACAGATGGCACAGCCACCACTGCTAAAATCAAAAGTTTATCTTTTACGATAACGACAGCAGAACTATACTATATCACGTCGGGCAGCATTGATGCCAAGGTGTATCTGCGCAATGTGGAAGATACCGAATTTGCCAAAAACGACTCGGGGAAATATCCATGGCTTGATTATTCCACCGATGCCTGCACCGGATCTATTTCTCTTGACAGCGACGCCATTGCCTCGGATTGGGAAGATGCCTATTATGGCGGTGATGCCGTTTTGACGATCAACTTAAATGAGGACTTCACATATACAGGCCAAAGCATTCTGATCACTGTATGCCTGGACAATTTAACCGACGACG
>CAZRCU010000034.1:0-12339 GCA_964598685.1 uncultured Bacteroides sp. | reverse complement strand
ATTACCGAAAAGAGCGGCGCATCACAGCCTGTATCGTTTACCGATGTGAAGCTGAATTTGGCAGCTGCCGACAATGGCAAACTTGATGTGTACATCTCATTTAATATCGACGACCCTGTGGGCTGCACCGATTATGAAATTAAGATGAACAACACATCGCTGGGCACAATCAGCGAAAAGACCGGCTATATCCACTATCTTGCATCGAGCTACGACCAAAACGTGCTGCTGCAAATCGTTCCTAACGGCAACGGCGCTGTGGGCACCAACTATTCAGTGGCTGCCGAGGATTTCAGCGCATTGTTCCCCGCATGCGAGATTTCAGCAGTGAAGGCCGACTTTGCCGCCGAATATAATGCCTACAACGACCGCTCCACCACAATGGAGATGGTTGCAATGTTCCACTTCGACGTGACAACTCCGGTGGCCGAGCTGAAATATGTGAGTGCTCCTACGCCCGCACAAGCTCGCATCGTGACCGCAGACACCGATCTCAACGACAACTTTGCAAGCTACATGCCAAGCAAAGATTGGAATGACCTGGTGGGCAACAATGGCAACTTCTCACTCTACTGCTCTAACTACTCAAGCCCGAAGATTGAGAGAGGTGAAATTGTGCTTCCCGAGACAGCTACAATGACAATCTATTATTCAGTGAACTATCCTATATCAGTGGCCACCACTCCGGTGCTGAGCACCTCGGCTGAAGAAGCTGTTCCGGCTAAAGCGACTACAAAAGATGTGGTTGTGGCAGCGCCTAACGCCGGCTATAGCGGCTCGTTTATGGGCAGATTCAATGTCACAGCAGACAATTTCCACGGCGACGTGACCATGCCAAGCGAACTATGCTATAAGAGCAACGACGACGGCTCGCTGACACTGTTTGGCCCCGCCGGCACAAAGATTTATTATAAGATTAGCAAGCAAGAAGCTCCTAATCTGTCGGCATCCTACAGAATGACAGACGACTTTGTGGAAGCTCCTACCAACCCCTACACCTTAGAGGCTGAAGAAATCCAAGGCACATTCATAAGCAGCTACACAGCCGACGCAGTCACCGGCGATGTAATTGAAGAAATTTCAATGAGTGTCTCGGATGACGGCGAAGTGAGCGGCATCTCTGACATCACAATCGACGACGCAGCAAGCAGCAAGCTCTATGACCTGCGCGGCATTGAGATCACCGATACTCCGGCTGCCGGCATCTACATCCACCGCACCGGCTCGCTCACCGAAAAAGTTATAATCAGATAATCTCGTTCTCTCTCGTTCCTCGAAAAAAGGCTGTGCCAAAATTGGCGCAGCCTTTTTATTATATATTGATTATCAAGATATTGCGATTAGAAAACACTATGATGCATCTCTGCATCGTGCTGATATTTAGAGTGTTGGAGCTTGTAGAAGAGCAGTGTCGTAATTTTTTTGTATCTTTGTGGCGTGAAGAGATATATTGCTGCGTGGATATGTGTGGCTGTGCTTGTGCTGAGCGCCGGGTGCAGCTCGGTGAAGCATGTGCCGCAGGGAAGCTATCTTTTGGACAACGTGGACATAGTGGTGGACGACAACAAGAGCGTGAGCAGCGAGGAGCTGGTGAATTTCTTGCGACAGACGCCCAACCACAAGGTGCTGGGCTTTGCCAAGCTGCAATTGTCCACGTATTCACTGTCGGGCCGCGACAGCACGCGGTGGTATAATCGCTGGCTGCGCTCGCTGGGACAGGCGCCGGTGATCTACGATGAAACTCTCACGGATGCGTCGCGCCGCCAGCTGCGACAAGCGCTGATCAACCGCGGATATATGGATGCGAATGTGGCGGTGGACACCACATTCAACGCCGCGCGCCGCCGCGCCAATGTGGTGTATCGTATCACCACGGGCAGGCCCCACACCATCAAGTCGGTGAAGCTGAATGTGGCCGACAGCGCCGTGGCAGCCATCCTCGAGGCCGATACGGCCCTGGTGGAAATCAAGCAGGGCGACCTTTTCGACCGCAACCACCTGGACAACGTGCGCAGCACCATCACCCAGCGCCTGCGCGACGAGGGCTACTATGACTTCTCACGCGAATACATCAATTTTACGGCCGACACGGTGATGGGGTCGAAGGATATTGACCTGACGCTGAACCTGCGCGATGCGGGCTCGCGCGACACCACGGTCACCCACCATATCTACACACTGCGGTCGGTGACGTTTGTCACCGAGGATGCCGTCCATGCCGAGCACCCCGACACGGTGGCGTATCGCAATATCAAGGTGGTGTATGGCGCCGACCGATATATCAAGCCATCGGCGCTGTATGACATGTGCTTTATCGAGCCCGGGCAGCGCTACAACACCGGCAATATCGACCGCACGTATTCGGCACTGTCGCGCCTGAGCATTCTCAGATTTATAAATATTGAGATGGTGCCGGCGAGCAATATCGGCGACGAATATCTGCTGGATGCAGTGGTGTCGATTTCGCGAAACCGCAAGCAGAGCGTGGCGCTGGAGCTCGAGGGCACCAATTCAGAGGGCGACCTTGGATTTGGCGTGGGCGCCACCTATCAGAATCGCGACCTCACTCGGCGCTCAGAGCTGCTCACCGTGAAATTTCGCGCGGCCTACGAGAGCCTGTCGGGCGACCTCAACGACCTGATCAATAATCGCTACACGGAATATGCCGGCGAGGCGGGCATCACTTTCCCGAAATTTGAGTTGCCCTTTGCATCGCGCGCCTTCAAAAAGCGCATGCAGGCCACCACGGAATTTGCGCTGTCGTTCAACTATCAAGAGCGCCCGGAATACACTCGCGTGATTGCCGGATTGGCGTGGCGATGGAAGTGGAACGGCCGCAAAAACGATTTCAACCGCCGCCACACATTCGACCTTCTCGACATCAACTATGTGAGGCTGCCGCGCTCCACTATCAACTTTATCGACGAAATTGCACCCACCAATCCCCTGCTGCGCTATTCCTATGAAGACCACTTCATCATGCGCCTGGGATATTCATACTATCAGACCAACCGCCGCATCCCCACTGCCGAGGTGAACGCATTTGCCATGCAGCCCTATATCACCACCCTGCGCATCTCGGGCGAGACGGCCGGCAACCTGCTCTATGGGCTGTCGTCGCTCTTTGGCCACGATGCCAAGACCGATGTCTACAAGGTGTTTGGCATCCAATATGCGCAATATGTGAAGGGCGAGGTTGACTACACCTACACGCGCAATTTCAATTCGCGCAACGCGCTGGCTTTCCATGCCGGCGTGGGGCTGGCCTATCCGTATGGCAATTCGTCGATGGTGCCGTTTGAAAAGCGATTCTATGCCGGCGGCGCCAATGGCGTGCGCGGCTGGGGCGTGCGCACTCTCGGCCCGGGCTGCTACGATTCCCACAACAGTGTGAGCGACTTTATCAATCAGTGTGGCGACATCTCGCTAATCCTGAGCGCCGAATATCGCGCCAAGCTGTTTTGGGTGTTTGAAGGCGCGCTATTTGTGGACGCCGGCAACATCTGGACTATCCACGAATACCCCAACCAGCCGGGCGGCATGTTTAAGTTCAACAAGTTCTACAATCAGCTGGCGGCCTCGTATGGCTTGGGCCTGCGCATGGACTTCACATATTTCTTGCTGCGATTCGACCTCGGCCTGAAGGCCCACAATCCGGCGATGAACCAAGAGGAATGGCCGATAATCCACCCGCGATGGGGACGCGACACCACATTCCACTTCTCGGTGGGCTATCCATTCTAACAAATCAAAAATTCAAGAAAAAGACCTCCACTATATGAAACACTTAGCGATTTTCGACCTCGACGGCACTCTACTCAACACAATCGCCGACCTCGGCGCGGCCACCAATTATGCACTGCAAGCCAACGGCTATCCGCAGCACAATCTCGAAGCCTATCCCATGATGGTGGGCAACGGCGTGCTCCGCTTGATAGCTCGCGCCCTACCCCAAGAGCACAACGACGATGCCACAGTAGACCGTATGATGGAAGATTTTCGCCCCTACTATGATGCCCACCTATGGGACCTCACTCGCCCCTATCAGGGCGTGGCCGATATGCTGCGCCGCTTGCAGCAAGAGGGCGTGGCAATAGCTGTGGCATCGAATAAATACGAGGCCGCAGTGGTGCGTCTTATCGAACACTTCTTTCCGGAAATCAATTTTGTGGCCGTGTGCGGCAGCCTCGACGGCGTGCCCGGCAAGCCCGACCCGTCGATCGTGTTTCGCATCCTGAGCCAACACCCCACCGCCAAAGACGATGTGATCTACATAGGCGATTCGGCCGTGGATATGGAGACAGCACGCCGCGCCGGCGTGGAATCGGTGGGCGTCACCTGGGGATTCCGCCCCGAGAGCGAGCTCGCAGCAGCATATGCCAACCATATCATCACCGACATTGCCGACTTGCTGCCCCTGGTCAAGGGTTAAGAGCCCAAGATTAGCAACACAAGCGAGAGCAACAGCACACCGAGGTCGATCAGCTTGGCCTTGATATGCTTTTCGCGCAGCACAATCACGCCATAGGCAAACGACACCAACACGCTGCCTCGGCGAATCATCGAAATCACCGAAATCATCGAGCCCGGCAGCGACAGCGCATAGAAATAAGCCATATCGGCCACAGTGAGGAATAGCGATATGCCCACAATGGTCCAGCGCCAACTGAAGGGTGTGCCCGACGGCATGGTGCGACGCAACACAGCCACCAGCGCCGCCATAATCACAAGCGAATATAGCGAAAACCACGCCTGCACCTCGAGCGGCTTATAAAATTGCATCAAATATTTATCGTAAAGGCCGCTGATTGCGCCGATTACCGTGGCGCCAATCGACAGCCACAGCCAGCGGCTGCTCTTAAATGAAAAGCCTTCTTTTGCGCCGATGCGGCTGATGAAATACAGCGAGGTGAAGCCCAGCAAAATGCCGGCCCATTGCAGCAAGTTGAGGCGCTCGCCAAACACCAGCAACGCACCCACCAGCACAATCACAGGACGCGACGCATTGATAGGCCCTTGGATGGTGATGGGCAGATGCTTTATGGCAAAATAGCCGAGAATCCACGACGACAGCACAATCACCGCCTTGAGCATAATGAGCAGATGGCCGGTGAGCGATTCGTCCAAGCCCCACTGTCCGTGCCATAGCAGGCCGATAATCACAGGCGACAGCAGCACGGTGCCAAACAGGGTGTTGAGCAGCAGCACGAGGGGCACGTTGTTGTCGCGCACCGACATTTTTTTCATTACATCATAGAAGCCCAGGCCAAGAGCCGAGCAAATGGCAAATAAAATCCACATAGGCAGTGTGAGATAAGGGATATGTGTGTGTTAATCTACGAGGTCTTGCATCACCAATCCGGCGAGCATAAAGCCGAATATGGCGGTGGTGTGGGCCAGAGTGCCGTTGATTTGAGCTTTCGACGAGCACCACTCATGATTTACAAGCGAGGGGTCGCCCGGGCCGATTTTAGCCTTGGGGCACAGGCAGGCCGAGGTGCCGCAAGAATGGTTTACGCCGCGATTATTCACAAGCTCGGGGCTGTAGACGCATAGGAATTTGCGCTTGGGAAATTGCTTGCTTTTCTTGAATTTATTGCGAAGTGCGCGAGCCAGCGGGCAACCTTGCACCTTCCAAAATTCGGCCACGGCAATCTTGGTGGGGTCGAGCTTGAGCGCCGCGCCCATCGACGAGAAGAATTTCACTTTGCACGAGGTGGCGTGGCGAATCAGCAAGGCCTTGTTTTCGAGGCTGTCGATGGCGTCGATCACATAGTCGTAGTCCTCGATATGAAACGACTCGGCAGTCTCGGCCGAGTAGATTTTCTGGACGGCTTCCACCTCGGCCTTGGGGTTGATTTCGAGCAAGCGAGCCTTGAGGGCCTCCACCTTCACCTGGCCAATTGTCTTCATTGTGGCCATAAGCTGGCGGTTGATATTAGTGACGCACACGCGGTCGGAGTCGACAATTGTGATATGGCGGATTCCGCTGCGCACCAAGCTCTCGGCACACCAGCTGCCCACGCCACCGACTCCAAAAATAATCACTCGCGCATCATAGATGCTGTTCATGGCGTCGGCGCCAAGCAGCAATTCAGTGCGTCGAAAAATACCTTGTTCGATACCCATATATAATTGAAAATTGTAAAAATGCGATTTCAGGGTGCAAAGTTACGAAAAAATCCCCAAAGCCCGAGGCCTTGGGGATTATAAGATGGTCTGTCCTACAGAGATTAGCGAATCACCTTGGATGTGGCGATGGTGCCGTCGGTGTAGGTGGTGCGTTTGATGGCAAAGCCGTTGGCAGCGCCTGAGATGCGGCGGCCGCTGAGGTCGAAGTATTCTTCGCCGGCCACAGTCTTGTCGGCAGTGATGTCTTCTACTCCGTCAAAGTCGACATTGAGGGTCGACATCTTGGAATAGTGCTTTTGGCCGTCGGCAGTGGTGTAGACCATGCGCACGCCGAGGCTCTTCATTGTGTTGAAGTAGAAGTAGACATAATAGAAGTCGGTGCCTGCGGTGTGCTGAATATCATAGTCGTCGGAGAATGTGCAGGGCACCTCGGTGAGGTCTTCTGTGAGCTTCTCATAGGGCTCGCCGGCAGTGAATGTGAACAATTCGCCGTCAACATAGATTTCATAACCAAAGTTTTCTTCGGGCAGCAATTGGCCGTCGACGTTGGCGAGTACCACCTCAAAGCGCAGGCCGATTTGTTCATACCATTCCCAATCGTCCTCGGCCTTGGTGATAAGAGCAGCCGCGGGCTCGTAGGTGGTGATTTCGCCTTGGTCGGCAATAGTGGGGTTGACAGTCACAGTGAGGTAGGAACCGGAATTTTTGCCTTCAGAGAAGAGCAAAGCACAATCAGCATTCTGCGATGTGAGCTTGCGAGCTTCTGAATCGTAGTTGAATACAAAATCGTCGGCAGAATCGGTAACGATGCCGATTTCGCGATCGTAAAGGTCGCTGTATTCATAGCGGATAACGCCGGCTTGGGTGTAGTCGTAGCGATAATAGAGCGAGCCTACATATTGGCCGTTGGGCACAATGATGCGGTTGCCGTCGATAGTGCCCTTGAAGGTCATATCGCGGTCGTCGCTGCAAAGGCCTTTGACATAAACATCGTTGCCATCAAAGCCAACTTTTACAAGCCATTTGTTATTGTCGTTATATTCTTCGGTGAGAGCCCAATCTTCAAACACTACAGTTTCGGGAGCTTCCACCTTGGTGTCGTTGAACGGAGTGAGCACGATGTTTTGGTCGCCATAGCCGTCGAAGTAGAACACTTCGTCCCAAGCGTCGTAGTCGCCCATACCAATCATTTGGTTGCCGTCTTGCGAGATGGTGCCGTCTTCGGCGATAGAGAAGGTGATAGTTTGATTATCTGCAATATCATAGCTTGATGCGCCCTCTTCGTCTACGGTCTTGTCATAAACAGCGAGATAGAACTCATAAATCAGGCCCCAGTCGGCATAAGAGTAGTCGTCGTAGATATGCTGCGGGAATTGGAATGTGATTTTAGAATCGGCCACGTCGCCCACGATATATGTGTCGAACGGAGCGTTGGACAGCGGATTTTTCCAGTAGGCCTTACCATCGGCGGTGAAGGTGATTTCAGCGGTCATGCCGGTGACGTCCTCTTCTGTCACGCTGAAAATGTGATAAACACTGGAGCTTGCACCGGAATAGTACTTGGTTTCGCCCTCGGGAGCGACGTCGATAATGTCGCCGGTGAGGTCGGCTTCAGAAATTTTGGAAATGGCACGGGCCTTGTTGACAGAGGTGTGCTGTCGAGGCTCTACCAGGCTGCCGCCCTTGCGGAAAGCCACGCCGTTGCTTGCAGCAAACGCTGTCGAAGCCATCATTGCCAAGGCAATAAGTGAGTAGAACTTTTTCATTGTAAGAAGTATGTTAATAATTGAAACATTGCACAGTATGAATCATTTTTTACCTTTTCAGCGACAAATTTAATCATATTTTGTTGATTTAGCAAACAGACGACTAAAATATGTTCAATTTATTATCATTCACACATTTGAGCCGCCGAAATTTCTTGCACGAGGCCACAGCAGCTGTGTTAATTTGCGGAGATTTACAAAAGTGCCGGTTGCGGGCTTATTATTGAAATAACTTTGCAATGTCAACCAACACCTTTATCATCATGACAGAAACACAATCTCCAACCATCGACCCCGAAGTGGCAACCGCTCTCGCGCAGAACCCCGACGCAGCCCACTTTGCCGCCGATCTCGCCTCGGGCACTCCCCTAGCGCAAGCTGTGAAAGACCACTTTTCACATCTGCTCACTCCTCAATCGGTCTCGCAGTCCGAGCCCCAATCTCAACCTCAATCGAAGCCCGAACCGACTCAGCAGCCGGCACCCACCGAGGAGCTCTATCAATCCCCTATCTCTAACAATCAGCCGATCGAATCTAATCCAATCGACAATTTCCTTTCTGAATCTCGCCCTTCTTTCTGGGCTTAACCTTTTAAATCTTTATCTTTATGGCATCAATTGCAACCGGTAATGCCGGCGGACAACACATCTCCGGCGAACCTCTAACCCTCAACAACACTGAAAAAGCAGCTCCCGCCTTGCTGCGCAATTCTATCGACGAACGCATCGTGAAAGTGCGCCCGATGTCGACCCCTCTCGACCAGCTCTCGCGCTGCGCCGGAGCCCGCTCCTGCCGCTCCATGACTGTGGAATACTATGCGGTCGACACCAAAAAGACCGAAACAGTGGCAACCGCCGAATATCCCGGCGGCGCAAACGGCTCAGACCTTGGCGATGGGCAGTATTGCTTCGACATCCCCGTGGACGACATCACAATCTTTGAAGCCTCCGACACTGTGCTGTTTCCCTCTATCGTAGCCGAGGGTCAATCGGCCCCGCTGGTGGCCTACGTGTATGAAATCGGAGCCCGCAACAGCATCAGGGTAATCCCCATCAATGGTCTTGGCGATGCCGCCTCGGCAATGCCAAGCGTGCCCAAGGGCACCAAATTGGTGAGAATGGGCCGCGCCGCCACCGAGCTCGATGTGCAAACTCCCCAATTCCAAGCCCTCCCCCACAAGGCTTCAAACAATTGCCAAATCTTCAAGATGCAGGTTGAGCAATCCACCTTGCAAAAAATCGCCGAGAAAGAGGTCAACTGGACTTTCTCGGATCAAGAAGAGGCCGCTGTAATCGACATGCGCCTGGGCATGGAAAAGAACTTCCTCTTCGGCCAAAGCGCCAAGCTGTTTGACCGCTCAAAGAATGAATACGTATATCTCACCGGCGGCATCTGGGGCCAAACCTCCAACACATTCGACGTGGATTTGGCCAACTTTGGTTCAAACGACCTCGTGGACCTGTGCAGCCGCGCATTCACCGGCAACAACGGTTCGAAGCGCAAAATCTTGCTTGCCGGCACCGAGCTTATGGAAGCAATCTCCAAGATGCAGGCCTCAAAGGTGGTAGACGCATCGCGCACCTTTGTAAAATGGGGCATCGAATTTAATGAAATTCGCTCGAATTTCGGTTCGCTCTACGTGCTGCATTCCGAGGTGTTTGACGCCTGCGGCCACGCTGCCGACGGCATGGTGATCGACCCCGACTACATCACCAAATACACCCACATCCCATTCCACGCCGAAAGCCTCGACCTGCGCCGCTCGGGCCAACGCAACACCGACGCCATCGTCCTAACCGAGGCCTCGTGCTTGGTGCTCCGCTACCCCGAAGCCCATATGCGCATCGTGAGCAAATAATTTCTAATTCTCCTCAATCCCCTAAGCCGCGGGGCGGGCATCCTCGCCGTCCCCGCGGCTTATTTGTTTATTCACCCTTATCCACATCTTAATATTTATGTTTATCACTCTCACTCCCGAACAAATGCGCAGCCGCTACCGCATTGCTCTCGGTCTTAACACCGTGCGCGCCGACTGCTCTATCGAGGAATTCGATGGCATCGACATTGATTCTTATCTCGAATCGCTCATGCGACAATGGTATCTATCCATGCTCGATTCGGCCTCGCCTTGCTACCTGCCCAAGAAGACTCTCGGATCGGAGCTCACTCGCCGTCAGCTGGGCAACGGCATATTGGTGGAGCTGCCCGACGACTGCCGCCGCGTAATCTCGGCCGAGGTGGACGGCTGGAGCGGGCCCGTGATTCCCTACGACTTTGTGCACGGTGCCCGCCGCATTGTGTCCTGCGCCAACCCGTTTGCCATGCCGGGCACCATCGAGCCGCTGGCCGTGAAGCGCCCCGACGGCATTTTCCTATCTCCGGCCAAGGCCGACGACGATCTGAAGCTGATCGCTATAATCGACCCCGGGCCCACATCCTATGTATTCGACGAAGCCTTGCTGCAATCGCTTCCAAGCAATCCCTTTAGCAGAATCTAATCACATTTACAATCATGACTACTCCCGACTATCTCCACCGCGCCTACGATGCCTGGCTGTCTGCCGCTCCGATTCGCAACGCCCGCTCCCGACAAAAACGCTACACCTATGGCGACCAATGGAGCGACATTGTGGACGACCCCACCCTGGGCCTTATCACCGAGCGCCAATCCATAATCAAAGGCGGCAAGCGCCCACACACCAACAATCTTATTCGCCGCCTGGTGAAATCTATCGTGGGTCGCTATCGCGCCATTTCGGCCGAAGCTGCCGTCTACGACAATTCGCCCGACTCGCTTGACTCGCGCAACTCTATGGCCGAGCTCGACTGCCGCATGCTCGAGGAATTTGTAATCTCGGGCTGCGCAATTCAGCGTATCTGCTCAGAGCGCCGAACAGCCGGCGCCGGAGTGTGGGTGGACAATGTGTCGCCCGACAATTTCTTTGTCAACGATTTTCGCGACCCGCGCGGCCACGACATCAACCTTGTGGGTATGCTCCACGACATGACTCTGCCCGAAATCATCAACCGCTTCAGCCACGGCTCGCGCACCGCCGCCCTGCGCCTGAAGCACATCTTCGACAATCCCGCCATCGAGCCGGGAATCTCTGCCGTCACACCCTCGGGCATCGACTTTTTCACCCCTCGCAGCGGCCTGCACCGCGTGATAGAGGTGTGGAGCCTCGACGCCAAGGAATCATCGAGAAATCCGGCAGCCCTGCGCATGGTGTGGCATTGCCGATGGTATGCCCCCGACGGCTCGCTCATCGACGAATACGACTCGCCTTTCCGCCACGAATGTCATCCGTTTGTGGTGAAATTCTATCCTCTCACCGATGGCGAGGTGCATTCGTTTGTAGAAGATGTCATCGACCAACAGCGCACGGTGAATCGCTTGGTGGTGCTCATCGACACCATGCTGGCCACCTCGGCCAAGGGCGCCCTGCTATTTCCTATCGACCAGCTGCCACGCGGCATCACCCTCACCGACATCTCTAATCAATGGGCCAAGCCCGACGCCGTGATTCCTATCACCGGCCGCGGCGAGCGAATGCCTCAGCAAGTGGTGTCCAACTCGTCGGATTCAGGCGCCTATCAGCTGCTCAACCTGCAAATGAAGCTGCTCGACGAAATCTCGGGCATAAGCGACGCCTTTTTGGGCCGCAACGTGTCGCCCTCGACCGGCGCCGAGCTCTATCAGGCTCAAGTGCGCAATGCCACAATCACCCTGCAAGACCTTCTCGACACCTTCTCGGCCTTCACCTGCGAGCGCTCTCGCAAGGCGGCCCTCACTTAAGAAAGCCACTCGAAAATTGCCGTTTAGCAAAATTTAACACTCGGTGTAGATTTTTTTGTCAAAAAAAATTCCACCATTTAGAAAATCCTTCATATCTTTGGGCAGTGATTAGCACTCTATAAGACATCTAACAGACAACCTGACTCTAATTTATCAACAACTAATAACCTTAAATTGCCTTTATGAAGAAATCTTTACTTCTTGCAACTATGGCAGCGCTCGGACTCTCCGCAGCCGCTCAAGGTGTTGATCCTGCTGTATACCAACCTACAGAAGGATTCACACTCCAAAACATTTGGCTGATGAACATTGGCAATGGCGAAGACGGCGTCGCTATGAACGACTGGCTATCTATGCCCTTTGGCAATATCTACAAAGCCACCACTGCCACCATTCTCAATGGCAAAGTCTACATCGCTTGCTCTCAAGGCTATGTTGACAGCACCGACGAAAACGGACAACCCATCCAAGTGCTCGAAGCTAACGGCCACTTGCTGGTGCTCGATGCAGCTACCGGTAAATTTGAACGCGACCTCAACCTCACCGTCGACGGCGCTCAATACCAAGGCTTGCTTTGCTGCAACATGGTAGGTCACGACGATTTCGGCCACCTCTGGGTTTGCGGTTATGTTCAAAGCACCTACA
>CAZRCU010000033.1:0-16270 GCA_964598685.1 uncultured Bacteroides sp. | reverse complement strand
TACCCTGGCGCAACCCCAACGAAGACGAGGCACGCGCCATCGAATCTGTGTATCGCACCAACCCCATCACCGGTGTGCGCGAGCTCGACGGCACTCAGCTCAACTATCGCTATGAGGTGTACAACCACACCGAGGCCGCTCGCCGTCGCAACCGTCTCGACGCAAGCCGCCGCGACCTCAACACCGACCACCCCACCGCCACCACTCAGCCCACTATCAGCAAGGACACCGCTTTTGTCAACGAGGATGGCGTGATCGTGCGTCAGACTATCTCGCGACAGCTCACCGGCGACTACGACTTCCTGAACACATATATCGTGAATGTGTATCCCGACACCACCGCGTGGGTCAACGACTTTGAAAATTCCTACAACGAACCATATGTGCGCATGTACTTTGCCCACGGCGGCTACACCGACTATCCCGTGGTGGGTGTGAGCTGGGAGCAAGCCAATGCATTTGCCAATTGGCGCACCGATTTCTTGCGTCGCTCGCTTGGCCGCGAGGGCGTGTATGTAGAGCCCTATCGCTTGCCCACCGAGGCCGAATGGGAATATGCAGCCCGCGCCGGCAACAGCGATAACACTTATCCTTGGGACGGCGACCTGGCCCTGAGCGAGGACAAAGGCTGCTTCTATGCCAACTTTAAGCCCGGCGAAGGCAACTTTGTGCGCGACGGCCATGTGATCACATCGCGTGTGGGCACCTATGCGCCCAACGATTTCGGCCTGTATGATATGGCCGGCAATGTGAGCGAATGGACCTCTACGGCATACACCGAGAGCGTTAGCCGCCTCACCAACGACCTCAACCCCGAATATCGCTACAACGCCGCGCAAGAAGACCCCTACAAGATGAAGCGCAAAATCGTGCGTGGCGGCTCGTGGAAAGATGTGGCCCACAACATTCGCAGCGACCTGCGCATGTGGGAATATCAAAACGAACAACGCTCTTATATCGGCTTCCGCTGCGTGCGCTCACAAATCGGCTTTGCCAAGGGCACAAAGCAAAAGAAATAAACAACAACTCGCCTAACTCTCAATATACACCACAAATAAAATGGGAAAAGTTAGTAAATATCGCCATGGCATCGGTGCCTTTATCAGCAGCGAAAACGGCCAGCGTTTCTTTAACTTCGCTTACTCAATCGGCGCGGCAGTCGTAATCTGGGGTGCGCTATTCAAGATTCTGCACCTCCCCGGCGGCAACGCTCTTCTATCCATAGGTATGGGCACCGAGGTGCTGATGTTTGTACTCACCGCCTTTGACCGTCCACCAAAAGAATATAAGTGGGAAGAAGTGTTCCCCGTGCTATCCAGCAAGAATCCTGAAGACCGCCCGGAATTTGGCGGCGGTGGCGGCGTCTATATCAACGGCGGTGGCCAAGGCACAGCCACAGGCGGCAACGTCCAAGTGTCGGAATCGCAAGCCAAGGCAGCCATGGGCATTCCCGCCGGCATAGAGCTATCGGCCGACGATTCTCAATCGCTGTCCGACTCAATCGCAAAGATGGCAGCCGCAGCCGACCAGCTATCGCGCATGGCCGAGCTTACAAGCGCCACTCAAAATTATCTCGACCAAATGGCCGGAATCGCCGAGGAAATGCAGCACTTGCGCGCCACCACCGAGGCCCTCAACAATGTGAGCGACACCCTGCTGTCGTCCTACCGTGCCATCACCGAAAATTCGGAAAACATCACCCGCTCGTCGCAAGGCTATGTGGAGCAGATGCAGACACTCAATCGCAATATTACCGGCTTGAACACCATCTACGAGATTCAGCTCAAGAGCATCTCGTCGCAGCTTGATTCAATCGACCGCGTGAACCGCGGCATCAAAGACATCCGCGACATGTATGAAAAGAGCGCCACTCAGAGCACACGCTATTGCGAAGAGACCGAGAAGATGGCTCGCTATATGCAGCAACTCAACACTGTCTATGAGCGCATGCTCACCGCAATGACCGTGAATATGTACAACCCCATGATGGGCGTCAACACACCCACCGCCAACAACAATCCTGCACCCGCCGAACCATCGGCCTCGGACAACCTGTAATCGTAAATCTCTAAAAGATTATAAATGGGAGCTAACTCCACACGCCTTTCGCCTCGCCAGAAGATGATCAACCTGATGTATATCGTGTTGACCGCAATGCTCGCGCTCAATGTGTCGAGCGACGTACTTGATGGCTTCACCCAGGTGCACGAAGGCTTATCACGTAGCAACGAAAATGTGGCTGCTCGCAACGAGGCGATTTATCGCCACTTGGAGCTCTTTGCGGCCACCAACCCCGATAAGGGCGGACAATGGCTCGACCGCGCCACCGAGGTGCGCACCGCCACCGCCGCAATGATTCAGCTGGTCGACTCGCTCAAGATGGAAATCGTGCGCAAGGCCGACGGCAAAGATGCCAACCCCGACGAAATCCTCAACCGCGACAACTTGGAAGCCGCAGCAGTGGTGATGCTGGCACCCGGCAACCCCAACGGCACCAAGCTGCGCCACCGCATCGAATCGTATCGCAAATTTATTGAAACCTTCATCCCCGACTCGGCCAAATGCGCCAATATTGAGTCGATGCTGTCCACAGCAGCCGTCACTCAAAAAGGCACCTTGGTGCCCAAGCAGTGGGAAGAAATAAAATTTGACCAACAGCCCGTGGTGGCAGCCGTGACACTCCTCACCAAGCTGCAAAGCGACATCCTCTATGCCGAGGGCGAGGCTCTGGGCTCGATCTACACTCAGATCGACGCCGGCGACGTGCGCGTCAACGAGCTCAATGCCTATGTAATGCCTCAATCGCGCATGGTGATGCGCGGCGGCAAATATTCGGCCAACATTGTGCTGGCAGCTGTGGACACCACAGCCCGACCGGTGGTGTATGTAGGCGGCAAGCAGCTGGGCAACGACCGCGGCCTCTATGAACTCACCACCACCCAAACCGGCACATTCACCTATAACGGCTATTTGGAAGTGACCCACGGCGACGGCACATTCACTCGCCATCCGTTTGAATCGTCCTACACCGTAATCGAGCCTATGGCCACAGTGTCGGCCACCATGATGAATGTGCTCTATGCCGGCATCGACAACCCCATCGGCATCTCTGTGCCGGGCGTGGCCATGAGCGACATCTCGGCCACCATGAGCAATGGTTCGCTCACCCGCTCGGGCGACCACTGGGTGGCACGCCCCGCCAGCGTGGGACAAAATGCCACTATCACCGTATCAGCCACTATGGACGGCCGCTCGGTGCAAATGGCTCAGACCACATTCCGTGTGCGCAAATTACCCGACCCGACCCCCTACATCGCATATACCGACGACAAAGGCAACGTCGACTCGTATCGCGGCGGCAAGCCCTTCTCCAAGGCGCTGCTGCTGAAAGCCGGCGGCTTGAACGCAGCCATCGACGACGGCCTGCTCGACACTCCATTCAAGGTGCTAAGCTTTGAGACCGTATTCTTCGACTCGATGGGCAATGCAATCCCTGAGGTGAGCGATGGCGGCAACTTCTCGCAACGTCAGAAGCAATCGTTCCAGCGCCTACAGCGCGGCAAGCGTTTCTATATATCACGCATCAAGGCAATTGGCCCGGATGGCATCACCCGCGACCTCTCGCCGATGGAAGTAATCGTAAACTAATCATCCGACCAACGTAACAACACTCGATATGAAACTCTTCAGATACACTCTCACCGCAATGGTCATCGTAGCTACCGGCGCCGGCATCCTGGCACAGGACAACGGCACGTCGACCGGCCCGGTGCGTCGCCGTTCGGCCCACGAGCAGCAATCCACCACATCGTCTGCCGGCGTCACCGAGCGTATGCAAGACTTCTACTCGCCCGACAACTCGTCGATTAGCGATGCCGACCGCCAGTGGATGCGAGTAATCTACCGCCAAATCGACCTCGAAAAAGACCAAAACGCTCCGCTCTACTTCCCCGAAGAGCCCGTGGAAGGTCAGGAAAACCTGTTTCGCATAATCATGCGCCTGCTGGCCGACAACCAGCTCACGCCCTATGAATATCTCGACGGTCGCGAAGTGTTTACCGACAAATATGTGGTACCCGTGCGCGATATCCTCGACCGCTTCCACATTATTTATCAGAATGCCCGCGGATATTCAGAACGCAATCCCAAATACACCATCGACGAGAGCGACGTGCCCAGCAACGAAGTGCTGTCCTACTACATCATTGAAAAGTGGGAATTCGACACTCGCAGCAACCGCCTGAAGCCCACCGTCGAGGCCATCTGCCCCGTGCTTCACCGCTCGGGCGACTTTGGCGGCGAAGCCGTGCGCTACCCTATGTTTTGGGTAAAATACTCAGACCTTCGCCCCTATCTGGCCCAGCAAACAATCTTTGTGAACGACAACAACAACCTGCCCACATGCACCTACGATGATTTCTTCAATCTGACAATGTACGACGGCGAAATCTACAAGACTCGCAACTTGAAGAACAAGTCGATGGCTCAGCTCTATCCCGACCCCGACGATCGCCAGCGCGCTCAAGATAGCATCCAAGCATCGCTCACATCATTTGAAAACAAACTGTGGACACCCACCCGCGAGGAGCTTCAAGCCAACCGCGAAAAAGCTGCCGCCGCCAACGATTCTACATCGACCGACGTACAGACCACTACGGTAAAGGAAAACAAGCAAACCCGCACCACCCGCACCACTCGCTCATCATCACATTCAGCTAAAAAGCCGGCCAAGGTGAAGGAATCTTCGGCATCGAAATCCTCATCGGCAGCTCGCTCGGTGCGTCGCCGCAAATAAGGCAACATCTACAAATCTGAAATACCCGTCAGCCCGGAGGCCCAGTGCCCCGGGCTGATTTTTTTGTGGTCGTGACATCGCCAATGTTAATATGTTGATTGTCAATGCGTTGGATTAGGATGCACCATGGTGCATCCCTACTGGCAGGCGTAAGTGCTGCTCATAATGCGTTTGACTCGCTGCCAAAAGTGGGTGATTTTTGCCACTTTTGGCAGCGAGTCAGAATATTTTTTGTATATTTGCACAAAAATAATACACAATGATTATAGGACGTAAAGAGGAAATATCCAAGCTAAAAGGAGCTTACAACTCGGACCATTCCGAGTTTATCGCCGTATATGGTCGTCGAAGAATTGGCAAGACCTTTCTGATTAGAGAGACATTCAAAAACCTTTTCACATTTCAATACACCGGCATAATAAACGCGTCGAGCAAAGAGCAGATTAGAGAATTTTACAATAGTCTGCTGCAACAAGGGCTGCCTGCAACCACCAAAGCACCTAAGAATTGGTTTGACGCTTTTCACCTGCTTGAGAGCCTCATATCAGAATCTACGCAAGCCAGAAAGATTGTGTTCATAGATGAATTGCCATGGATGGATTCTCCAAACTCACGGTTTATTCCGGCATTTGAACACTTCTGGAACGGCTGGGCATCAGCGAGAAACGATGTGATGCTCATAATTTGCGGAAGCGCCACCTCGTGGATTATAAACAAAATATTTCGCAACATAGGCGGACTATACAACCGCGTAACACATAAAATCCGACTTCAACAATTTTCATTATCGGAATGCGATGAACTGTCGCGCAGCCTTAATCTGCCCCTTTCAAGGAATATGATTTTAGAGGGGTATATGGTAATGGGCGGGGTACCATACTATTGGACAAAACTAAGTGGAAATAGAAGTATTGCCCAAAATATCAACGACCTGTTTTTGAAAGAGGATGGAGAAATGCGAGATGAGTTTAATTTCATCTATGCATCAATGTTTAAGAGTCCTGAAAAATATATAAAGGTGGTAGAGGCTCTCTCCGGCAAAAAGTCAGGGCTTACACGTGATGAAATCATAAAAAAGTGCCGACTTGGAAGCAACGGCTCGTTAAGCAGCATTTTGGACGATTTGATAGAATGTGGCTTTGTGCGCAAATATTGCCATCTTGATAAAAAATTAAAAGATGCCGTGTACCAACTTGTCGACTGCTACACGCTTTTCTACTATCAGTTTGTGAAAAACGCGCATGGAATAGACGAGCAATATTGGGTGAGAGTGATGAACACCCCAACATACAACACATGGTGTGGCTTGGCATTTGAGCGAGTTTGCTTGCTGCACACGCGCCAGATCAAGGCTGCATTGGGCATATCCGGAATCATGGCAAATCTATTTTCGTGGCACGTAAAGAAAACTGATGAACATCCGGGAGTACAAATCGACCTTGTAATAGATAGAGCGGATAATGTGGTAAATATCTGCGAAATGAAATATGCGCCCAAGGGTTATAGCATGACTGCATCAGACTTGGAGAGTATCCACACAAAGCTCAGAGTGTTGGGCCTATATCTGCCTAAACGAAATTTCGCTGATGCAGTGCTCATTACGTCAAACGACGTGATCCGCAACAAGTATTCAGAAGAGATAAATTGCAAGATTACAGCCGAGCAATTATTTCAACAGTAAACCGATTTGCAACATTAAAATGCTTTGACTTGCTGCCAAAAGTGGTATAAAACACCCACTTTTGGCAACGGGTCAGAAGATGTGCCACTCACAAGTAGGGATGCACCATGGTGCATCCTCAGTGCCAACGTGTTGATTTGCAGTGTATTGGATTGGCAAGAGAAGCGCCAAGAGGCAACGTGTAATATTAATGCGTTTGCAGACGATTTTTTGCTGAAAATTTTGGTGGATTGAGAAAAAGTTGTAAATTTGCAGTAATTATAATTTTGTAATCATTACAATTTATGACACCGACTGAAACTCAATATATAATTAATGTGCTGCGAGAGGCGGGCGTAAAGCCATCAAGCCAGCGCTTGGAGATAATGCGCTATCTGATGGAGCATCGCACCCACCCCACCGTGGAGCAAATCTATAACGATTTGCTGAAAGATCATCCCATGTTGTCGCGCACCACGGTGTACAACACTGTGTGGCTGCTGGCAGGCTCGGGCGCAATCAAGGCTCTGAATATCGACCGCACCAACGCTCATTTTGATTATTGTGAAATGCCTCACGCGCATTTCCGCTGCAAGCAATGCGGCAAGATTATCGACGTGCCGTTTGACTACTCCACTATCCAAACGCCCACCGAGATGCAAGTGGATAGTATTGATTTGTATCTTGAGGGGGTGTGTGAGGAATGCAAAAAATCAACAGACATATTCTAATATACCAAAACTATGAGTCAACTTAAAGGAACCAAAACCGAGAAGAATCTACTCGAAGCATTTGCAGGCGAATCACAGGCCCGCAACAAATATACATTCTATGCATCGAAGGCTCGCAAAGAGGGCTTCGAGCAAATCGCCGACATCTTTGAAGAAACAGCTAAAAACGAGCGCGAACACGCAAAAATGTGGTTTAAGCTGTTGCACGAAGGTGAGGTGCCAAGCACAGCCGAGAATCTGGCCGATGCCGCCGCCGGTGAAAACTATGAATGGACCGATATGTATGCCCAATTTGCCAAGGAGGCCCGCGAAGAAGGCTTCACACGCATTGCCGGCCTGTTTGAGCTGGTGGGCAAAATCGAGAAGGAGCACGAAGAGCGCTATCGCCGCTTGCTGGCCAATGTGAAAGACGGGCTGGTGTTTTCGCGCGAGGGCGACATGGTGTGGATCTGCACCAACTGCGGCCATATCCACGTGGGCAAGAAGGCGCCGCAGCGCTGCCCGGTGTGCGACCATCCTCAATCCTACTTTGAGCTCCGCTCTGAAAACTACTAAAATCTAATCCCTCATAACCCTCGGGTGGCCTCGATGATGCGAATACATCACCGGGGCCATTCTTGCATCGGTGCCATACACAAAAAAATGTAAGCAGAAGGGGGCGAAAAAGTGATACATTGTAAGAAGGAGTAGCATTTAACAAATTTTTTGCCGTCAGAATGGTTATATTAAGCTATTTAGTTATATCTTTGCAAAGATTTAAATCATTTCAGCAAAAAAATAAGAAAACAGCATAAAATGTCTACAATAGTATCGAAATACAAGATAAACGCTGATTTTTTGACAATCGTCCACAACAAAGTGCGATGGCGATTTGTAGGCTGAATGTGTCGCATTTCATTTCAGACACACAATTTATCAATCAAGATTCACAGTGTAGGAAAACATCTAACAAACCCGGCAATTATTAAAATTCAAAAAGTGTACTTCAAAAACTAATATTATCTATTAATTTCTTATCCAGATTGCTATGAAGAAATTTTTCTCCATTTTAATTGCATTAGTAGCTTGCAGCGCATTGTTCTCTGCGCAAGCTGTCAATGTCACATTCCACGTGACACAAACCGGAGCAGCACGTCTGCAATGGTACACCTACGAGGAAGGTAGCTATACCTCGGTGCAACACGACCAGGTGCTTGACCAAGAGACCACCACAATCGAAGGTCTTAGCACCGGCGGCATGGTGTATATCTACAACATCAGCGACGACTATTCATTGACAAAAATCACAGTAAACTCGGGCTCGGCCTACACCAATATCGGCTCAACCTACAACTACATCTATATCACCGGCTCAGACGACATTGATATTGATTTGACAATTAAGAGCGCCAGCGAAATTTACGGAGCTACATTGTACCTCACTGTTGACAATCCCGAGGCCGTAGTAACACAATTCGGCGGCACATATCGTACAGTGTCGGTAGACGAAGCTGATGTAGAAAAGGCTATCCCGTTTGATCCCGATAGAGAGAGCACTTTCACATTCTCTACCACCACTTATGGCAAGAGTGTCTACAAAGCAACTTTGAACGGCGAGAATCTGGCCATCGAACAATACAACTCAGTAGATATTAAAGATGGCGACCACCTGGTAATCACCTCGAAATATCCCGAAGG
This sequence comes from uncultured Bacteroides sp., assembly GCA_964598685.1. GTDB lineage: Bacteria > Bacteroidota > Bacteroidia > Bacteroidales > Muribaculaceae > CAG-873. The sequence continues at coordinate 7,407 of CAZRCU010000033.1, read as the reverse complement.
CAATGTACACGTAACCCTTACCTATGGTGAAGGCGCAGAAGGCTTCGTAACAAAGGTATTGATCGACGAAGACGAGATTACAGATTTTGCCAACGGCTTCGACGCTCCTATCGGTTCGGTAGTAAGCATCTATGGTGATACTCAAAACTACAAATACGAGTCGATGTCAATTAATGGCACACCCGTTTCCTACTTCTACAGCTACACCTCGTTCACCGCAATCGAAGACACCGAGGTAAATATTCAAGCTCACCAATACGGCACAATCACAGTGACTGTAAACATTGATGATCCCAGCCGCATGAATGTATACAAAGGCTATTCATACAATGGTGATTTGCTTGAATGCCAAGCCGGCGACAACACTGTAGAGCTGTCTGAAAACAACGCCGTAATGACATTTGCGGTTAAGGATGCCAACGAATACTATTTCACATCTATCACTGTAGGTGAAGAAGAAAAATATCTGAACTCAAGCGTATGTGTTTACGATCTCGCAGACGGCGACGTAATCACAGTTAAGTCGGCCGCCTACGACCGCGACAAAACAGCGATTTTATTCATCGACGACCTGAATCCCGAATCTGCCGGCAGCTACACATCGTTCTCTTTCCGCTCAACCCTCAGCAACTATGCTCCCACCGTTGAAGCCGGATACAACGAAGTGCCTTTCTGCGACGGTGACAACCCCTTCGGCGTATCGGCCTACGGCTACAGCTTCAACAACGTTTACCTCAACGAAGAAGTGCTTGATCCCTACTACCCCGGTGGCACATACTTCAAGCCCGAATTTGCTGATGGCGACGTATTGAAAGTGTATCTGTCGAAAGACCCTGCTAAATATACCGTAACATTTGACGTAGACGAAACCGTACAAGACCTCAAGGTGGTTAAAGATATTATCACCGAAGTAAACACCGCAAATGAATTGTCAGTGCTCGAAGACACTCAATTCAACATCATCGGCGAGAATATCCAAGTACGCGTAAACGATGATAGCCTCCAAGGCGAAGACGGCGTCTACACATTTACCTTGACCGGCAACACCACCGTGAAGATCGGTTCAGAAACCGGCGTTGAAAATCTGCTCAAAGACGCTACTATCAACGGCGCAATCTACAATCTGCAAGGTATCAAGGTGCTTGACAATGCATCTGACCTGAACCAGCTGCCCGCCGGCATGTATATTTCAAATGGTAAGAAATATATCAACAAATAACCAAATAATTCCTTTATTTAATTAATGAACAGAAGATTAGTTACATCTGCATTGATTTGTGCCGCACTTACCACATTGGCACAATCAAACTTGGACCTTGGAAGCCAAGCTCAGCTTAGAAAGCTCAGAATAGAACAGGCACAAGGTGCAAATGGTGTAGCTGCGTCTCCGATTAAAAAAAGCGCTAAAACGCCGACGGGAAAAGCCCCGTCGGCTGTTTTGGCTCTTATCAAGATCGCTGATGGCGCTGATGCACACGAAATAGAACAAGAAGGCGGCGAAATCCTCGCGACGAGAGGTTGCATCGCTATTGTAGCAATTAACATCGACGACGTGGAACGCGTGGCCGCGCTGAAATGTGTGGAACGCATGGAGTTGTCGAAAGAACAGCGCGCAAAACTCGACCTGGCACGTGAGTTGTCGGGCGTAGATAAAATCCATTCAGGCGAAGGCCTGCCCCAACCTTACACCGGCAAAGGTGTGATCACGGGCATTATGGACAGCGGCCTTGATCCCAACCATATCAATTTCAAGAACGAAGATGGCACATCGCGTATACGCCAATTGAGCTATATACGCCCCAACGCAGCCGGCACCGATGCTATCACCACAGTGTATAGCGACGGCACCGACCGCCCCATCTCGAAGTTTACAACCGACTCTGACGAATCATATCACGGCACCCACACTCTGGGCATCATGGCCGGCGGCTATCGCGGCCCCATCACTTATGCCAAACGAGTGGGTGAGCACGATGTGGAAATCGTGGACAGCGAGACTAATCCATATTATGGCGTGGCCTACGATTCAGATATTGTGGCAGCATGCGGCACACTTGGCGACGGCTATATTGCGCTGGGCGTGGAAAGCGTGCTCGACTATGCCTTTGAACACGAACAGCCGGCAGTAATCAACCTGTCGCTGGGCTCAAACACCGGCGCTCACGACGGTCGCGATATGCTCAACCGCTATCTCGAGCTGGCCGGACAAGAGGCTATTATCTGCGTGTCGGCAGGCAACGAAGGCGACATGGATGTGGCTGTATCAAAAACTCTTACAGCTGAAGACAATCAGCTGAAATCATTCATCTATCCCTACTATTACAGCAAGGATGCCTGGAAAGACACCGACTACTACAAAATCAACTACGGCGCGGTCTACATCTATAGCGACTCAGAGCAAGATTTTGAAGTGCAAGCTGTGATTTACAATAAAAAACGTGGCCGCGTGGCTCAACGCTTTGCCGTGCCCACCGGAGCCACCCTCAACAAGGCAACATACTACATAAGCTCGACCGACTATCAGCAATCCAGCGATGATGTGCTGTCGCAACAGCTGGCCAACTACTTCAAAGGCTATCTCGGCATTGGCGTAGGCGTGGACGAAGGCACCACCATCTACGAGGGTGAAGTGCTGCCAAAACGCTATTATGCGATTCTCGATGTATATCTGCAAGACAACACAGAGGGCCAAAATGCCGATGGCAATTATGTGCTGGGCTTTATCGTTACCGGTAAAGACGGCCAAAGAATCGACTGCTACACCGACGCAACAGCGTCGACCTTCACATCGTATGATATCGAAGGCTGGGAAACCGGCTCGCGCAACGGCTCAATCAGCGCGATGGCGTGTGGCGAAAATGTGGTGGTGGTAGGTTCCTACAACGAGTGCGACGACTTTGGCTCGCTGCAAGGCGTTCGCGTGGGCTACGACACACACTACTATCCCGGCGAAATCAGCGATTTTTCATCGTATGGCACACTGCTGGATGGCCGCAACCTGCCCCACGTGTGCGCACCCGGTGCATCGCTAATCTCATCGACCAACCACTATTATTTGACCAACTCTGACAACAACATGTCGGAGGACTATCTACAAGCCAAGGCCGTGGGCACCGACCGCAATTATTATTGGGAAGTGGCTGCCGGCACCTCGATGTCGTGTCCATTTGTGGCCGGCACAATCGCCACATGGCTCGAAGCCGACCCCACCCTCACCTACAGCGATGTTATCGACATCATCACATCCACCGCGAAAGTCGACAGCTATGTCACCGACGCCAATGTGGACCCCGTGCAATGGGGCGCAGGCAAGTTTGACGGCTATGCCGGCCTGAAAGAGGTGCTGCGCCGCAGCGACCAAGAGGGTGTGAACGACGTGAAGATCGGCAACGACAAGCCTCTTATGATCACTCAATCGGGCTCGGAACTGAATGTGTTCCTGGCCGGAGAGACATCTCTAAGCTATGCGCTCTACAATCTTGCCGGCCAAGCAGCGCTCACCGGCAGCGTAAGCGGCGACGAAGCCCACATCAACACCTCGGCTTTGGCCAAGGGCGTGTATGTGCTTGCTGTAAACGGCAAACACGCACAACGCGTAATCGTGAAATAATTAATAACCAAAAATAAGCATTCTACCTAATGAAAAATCTGCAAAAAGCACTTTTGTCGTTGCTTTTCGTGGTTGGATTTAGTTTAGGCGCATTTGCCGAGGAAGATCTGGGCAAGCCGGCGATCACATTCCACACTACTATCTACGACACAAACGGTGCTGAAAACGACTTCTCGCTGCTATTCGGTGCAACGTCGAGCGGCTTGAATCAAGTGATCGACATCGACTGCGGCTATGGAACACAGGAAGCAATCCTGTCGGCGGCTGATTATGACAACTCAACCAGTAGCAGCACCGGCACATTCGTGTCGTGCCGCGTATCTGCTGAAGGCATTGTGAAAGTGTATATCGACGACCCCTCGTGGATCGACTGGATCAACTTTAGCGGCTGCTACATCGACGAAATCGACCTCGGCGACCTCACCGACCTGATTTATCTCGACCTGAGCCACAATGAACTCAAGAGCCTCGATTTGTCGAAATACACCAAAATCCAATCTCTGTATATGTCGGACAACCCCTTCAGCGACTCTCCGCTGGTGATTGGCCCGAAACCCCTGCTCACCATCCTTGAGCTTAACAGTACACTGAACATATCGCCCGATTTCACTCTGACCGACTACCCCGGCCTGTATTCGTTCGACGCTTGGGCATGCGGTGGCCTCACATCGATTGATGCCAGCAACTGTCCCGATCTAATCAAACTGTCGATCGACGGCACCGATGTGGCCACTCTTGATATTTCAAAAAACACCAATCTGACAATTCTCAACATCTGCGACACTCGCATCACCCACCTGGACCTGTCGAACAACACCAATCTCAGAGAGCTCTACTGCACTCACGAAGCCGACCTCAACTCGGCCTACAAGCTTGATGGCCTCGACCTGTCGCACTGCCCCAGCCTCATCTATCTATTCTGCACAGGCAACAATTTCACAACCCTTGACCTGACAAAGAACACCGGGCTGCGCAGCGTGACAGCTCGCAAAAACCTGCTCACCTCGATCGACGTTTCCCAAAATCCCGATCTCTACTGTCTGAACATCTCGGACAACTATCTGAACTTTGCCACTCTGCCAGAGCCCAACGAAAACTGGACAGAATATGCCTACACTCAACGCAACATTCCCGCCAACCTCTCATATAAGGTGGGCGACGTGCTCGACTACAGCTCGAAAGTGCTGCGCGAAGGCACCGAGACCGAGGGCTTCCTCTATGGTATCAACGAGGCCGACCCCTTGTCAGCTCTCGTAATCGACAGCAAATGCTATGAATATGCCGACGGCAAAGTGACATTCAAGGCAGTGCCCACCTACAATGGCGAGGCTGTGGACAGCGTGTACATGGCTTTCACCAACAGCATGTTCACCGAGACCACTCTGAAAACCACCACATTTGCAGTGAAGGACGCCGGCGAATTCGGCAAGCCTATCCAACGCCTGTATTTCACATCTGAAGCTTATAGCGGCAAAGCTGTGAAATTCAATGTAGGTATTTTCGGCGCTTCGAAAGAAAATCCCAAAGAATTCTTCGTTGACTATGGCGACGGCAACCTTGTATCATGCCACGCCACCACCGACGACGCTACCGAGACCAACGTTAACGGTATCAGCGCCGGCGCTTATGTTCGCGTTTATGTCGATGAAAACGACGATGTGTCGGCCCTCGGCATCAGCGACCTCACCCTGTATTCAATCGACCTGAGCCAGCTGCGCTCGATGCACACTCTGTCGCTGGTCAACACCGGCCTCTACAGCATTGACATGCAATGGAACCGCTCGCTCGTCAACCTCACCCTCAACGGCAACCACCTCTCGGCTATCACCCTCGCATCAGAGGATAACCAAAGCTATGCCAAGAATGCGCTGACCAATGTGGACCTGTCAAACAACGGCACCACATCATTCACTTGGAACGAGAACTTCACCGTTGAAAACCTGAACCTCTCGCACAACTCGCTCTCTGAGCTCACCCTCTCGAAAAATGTAAAGATTCAGCACCTTGATATCTCTTACAACAATTTCGACTATCTGAATGCATCGGAATGCTCTGGTCTGCTCTCGCTTAACGTTGACCACAACAACTTCAGCACAATCACTCTGCCCGAAGAAAGCGTGCTCGAAGAGCTCGTAATCAGCAACAACAACTTCACCTTGGCCACTCTGCCCTCTCACGACGGCCTGGCCGAAGAAAAGTATATCTACGCTCCGCAAAACGACTACAGCATACCTGCGAAAGGTCCGAGCATCAACCTCACCGAGCAATCGCTCGAAGGCACCACCGTCTACACCCTTAAGAAGGTGACCGGCGAAGTGCTCACCGAGGACGTTGACTACACTGCCAAAGATGGCAAATTTACATTCATCAACACCGAAGTTGGCAAGGTCTACTGCGAAATGACCAACCCCACCTACCCCGCATTCACCGGCGACAATGTCTACAAGACCACCTCGATCGAGGCTGCCGGCATGCCTGAATACGTAGTTGCTGAATTTGTAACTCCCGTAGGCGGCGAAGAGGTAACCCTCACCCTGACCTCGCTCACCGAAAACAATTCTCTCTTTGTAGACTGGACCGGCAACGACGACCTCACACAATATGAGCTTGCCACAAGCTACAAGCTGTTTGACGCCACCACCACCGAAGGCGCCACCGTGAAGGTCTACTCCTACGACCCCGTTAGCAACATTTCGGTGTTCAGCCTCCGCAACGCCACTCTGTCGAAGATGGATGCAAGCGGCCTCACCCAGCTCATCTGCTTCAATATGACCAACGCCGGTCTTACCAACGACCAGCTCATATTGCCCGAATCAAGCAACCTCAACGAGCTTATCTTGCCGGGCAACTACCTCACAAGCATCGACCTGAGCAAATATCGCCTGCTCACATATCTGAACCTCGCCGACAACGAATTCACCACATTCACCCTTGCCGACAACACCAACTTGCAGCAGCTCTACCTGAGCGAAAACAAGCTCACCGAGGTAAACTTTGGCAAGAACTCCAACCTATGGTCGATCTTTGTTGACGGCAACGAGCTGTCGACTATCGACTTCAGCGGTGTGCCCAACGTGCGCCAGACCACCCTCGCCAACAACCAATTCAGCGAAGTGAACGTAACCGACCTGAAACAATTGCGCTACTTGTCGCTCGTTGGCAACAAATTCACATTCAAAACCCTGCCCCGCCCCTACGAATTCAAAAACAGCGCAAGCATGGCCTACTACTATGGCAACCAAGCCGAGCTGCAAGTAGTGTCAAACGACGGCATCGTTGATCTCTCCGACCAAGCTTATGTGGAAGACAGCGCAACATCAAAGGTTGCTACCACCTACACTTGGATTTTCGGCGAGCCCGACTACGACGACTATGATGAACTCGTAAACGAAGTGCTCGTACAAGAAGGCCAAGAGCAAGACGGCGAAGATGCAGAATACAGCGTGGAAGACGGTATCTGCCGCTTCTACACCGCCAACGATCAAATCTGCTGCGTGATGACTAACGATGTGTTTGAAAACCTCACACTCGTCACCAACTTGATCAACACCGCCGCCGGCGTCAACGATATCAATGTGGACAACTCTGAATCGTATGTGACCGTAGTGAACCGCACTATCCAAGTGTGCGCTCCTGCCGGCCAAGCCGTCAACGTCTACGACGTAAACGGTCGCCAAGTGGCTGCCACCACCACAGTGGAAGGTACCACCGAAATTGCCGGTCTCAACAATGGCGTGTATATCGTTACCCTCCCTGGCTACGTTGCCAAAGCCATGGTTAAGTAAAAACATAAAACA
>CAZRCU010000032.1:1219-16622 GCA_964598685.1 uncultured Bacteroides sp. | reverse complement strand
TGCTTACGACGCTTGAATTGTGCCATGGCATCGGCGTTGTCGCTTTCAATCCAGCAGGCTTTATAGAGCGAGATTGGTTCCCAACGGCATTGCGCACCATATTCGTGCAGCAGACGATATTGAATCACCTCGAATTGCAGTTGGCCCACCGTGCCGATAATCTTGCGACCGTTGAATTGATTTATAAAGAGCTGCGCCACGCCTTCGTCCATGAGTTGTTGGATGCCTTTTTCGAGCTGTTTCGACTTCATGGGGTCGGTGTTTTCGATGTATTTAAACATCTCGGGAGAGAAGCTGGGGAGGCCTTTGTAGTGGATTTCTTCGCCCACGGTGAGTGTGTCGCCGATTTTGAATGTGCCGGTGTCGGGAATACCGATAATATCACCGGGCCAAGCTTCGTCGACAATGCTCTTTTTCTGGGCCATAAAGGCGGTTGGGGCAGATACTTTCAACGTTTTGCCGGTGCGGACATTGCGGTATGTGGCATTTCGCTCAAATTTGCCGGAGCAGATTTTGACGAAGGCGATACATGAGCGGTGGTTGGGGTCCATGTTGGCGTGGATTTTGAAGACGAAGCCGGAGAATTTTTCTTCTTCGGGCAGCACGCGACGTTCGACAGCGTCAACAGGGCCGGGGGCGGGAGCGATCTTCACGAAGCAGTCGAGAAGTTCTTTCACGCCAAATGTGTTCAGGGCCGAGCCAAAGAACACGGGCGCAACCTTAGCTTCAAGATATGCTTGCTCATCAAATTCGGGATATACGCCTTCGATTAGTTCGAGGTCTTCACGAAGTTTTGCGGCATCGACATCGCCGACGGCTTGGTCGATACGCGGATCGTTAACGTCGTCGATTTCAACACGTTCACTCACCTTTTGTTTATCGGGTGTGAAGAGGTCGAGTGAGTGCTCATAAATATTATAAACGCCTTTGAATTTAGCGCCGATATTGATAGGCCAGCTTAAGGGGCGCACGCCGATTTTGAGTTCCGATTCAAGTTCGTCAAGGATGTCAAACGGGTCGCGGCCTTCGCGGTCGAGCTTGTTAACGAATATAATCACAGGAGTGTTGCGCATACGGCACACTTCCATGAGCTTGCGAGTTTGCTGTTCGACGCCTTTAGCTACGTCGACAACGATAATTACAGAATCAACAGCAGTGAGAGTGCGATAGGTGTCTTCAGCGAAATCTTGGTGACCGGGAGTGTCAAGAATATTAATTTTGTAGTCGCCATAATTGAAGCCCATCACCGAAGTGGCCACAGAGATGCCACGCTGCTTTTCAATCTCCATCCAGTCGGAGGTAGCAGTTTTTTTAATTTTGTTTGACTTAACGGCGCCAGCGATGTGAATGGCGCCGCCAAAAAGCAGCAGTTTCTCGGTCAGAGTGGTCTTGCCGGCGTCGGGGTGCGAAATAATCGCAAAAGTGCGTCGGCGGCTAATTTCATCGGTAATTATCGACATGAATTATTTAGAGGAATCTTTTAAACGGGTGATACAAGCGGCCAAGCTCTCTTCCCAGTGAGGAATTGTGACGCCGTAGGTGGCTTTAAATTTTGATTTATCGAGCACACTATACATAGGGCGCTGGGCAGCGGTGGGATAATCGCTTGTGCCAACAGGCACCACTTGGCAAGTGGTGTTGCCCGACAAACGCAGAATGGCTACAGCGAAATCATACCACGAGCAAACGCCTTCGTTGGAATAGTTGACAATTCCGGGCACCCACTGCGGAGCAAAAATAATAGTGGCGATGGCATTGGCCAAATCCAGGGCATATGTGGGTGTGCCAATCTGGTCGCTCACCACGCGCAATTGTTCCTCGGTCTTGGCCTTTTCCATAATTGTCTTAACGAAATTATGGCCATGAGGAGAATAGAGCCAAGCTGTGCGAATGATCACACTTTGCGGGGCAAGGCCCAGCAGCGCGGTCTCGCCCTTGCGCTTGCAAGAGCCATATTGCGATTTGGGGCTAACCTTGTCGCTCTCGGTGTAGGGGCGGAAAGATTCGCCATCAAACACATAATCAGTGGAAATGTGGATAATTTTAATGCCAAGTTCCTCGGCATCGCGAGCCAAGTTGGTGATGCCGTCGATGTTGATAGCAGCACATTCCAACTTTTCTTCTTCAGCACGATCCACAGCGGTGTAGGCCGCACAATTAATTATATGTGTAAATTCACCTGCGCGGAGAAAGGCCTCCACAGCGGCACGATTGGTTATGTCGAGCTCATCGACATCTACATAGGTAGTGACGCCCGGGCATTTGCTTTCCAGCACCTCGTGCAATTCACTTCCCAGCTGACCGTGTGAGCCTGTTACTAATATTTTCATAAATACGTTTTGCGTTTGCGACTGCAAAGTTACGAAATTTTCGCCACTTGTGCACGCAACTTTTTCACAAAATCATATCAATGATTTAGCGTTGCGGATTTCAGCGGTCGGCAGGGCCAATGTATTCATATCCGAGGGCGTTCACCTTATCGGCAATATCCTGCTCGGAATGATTGCCGTGAACGATAGCCACCTTTTTGTCGAGGTCGACAACTACTGAAGTCACGCCGGCCACCGCGGCCAATTCCTTTTCGACGCGTGCTTTGCAGTGGACACACATCATGCCGTTGATACGATATTCTTTTGCCATATCTGTTTTAATAGTTTTATTGGTAAATTTTCTAATAACGAGTGAATAGAACAGCAATGCGCACAGCAGCATCGAAGATATTGAGCTGTGCCACATGACTCCGCTGCCACAGCAGCCGACACACGCCGACATCTTGGGGACAAACCATGCCGAGGGCAGCAGATAGTCGATAATCAATCCGGCGCCAATCGCCGACAGCGCAACAATGGTGATGTAGAGCAGAGCGTTGCGCCGCCCCATTGCATGCGACAGCAATGTGTAGGACGCGAAATTCACCGCCGGCCCGGCCATCAGAAACACCAAGGCAGTGCCGGGGGTTAAGCCCTTGAGCATCAGCGACAGCGCTATCGGAATGGAGCCCGTGGCGCAAACATACATCGGCACCGCCACAATCACCACTACGACCATCGCCAATAGCGGGTATCCGGCAAATACAGCGAAGAAGTCGTCGGGGACCAGCGCCGCGATCAGCGCAGCCACTATCAGCCCAATTACCAGCCATTTACCAACGCTTGCCACCATATCGACAAAGCCATAATAAAGCATATCCCTCACCCTACCCCAAAATGTGGGCTTAAGTCGCTGAGCTGCGGCACTTTCAGCGAATGAAGTGCCGTCGGTATCATCGGCCAATCGGCCCATAACAGCACCGCCAAAGACAGCCGACAGAAAAGCGGCAATCGGTCTTGCCACAGCGAAGGCCGGGCCGAGCAAGGAATATGTGGCGGCAATGCTATCAACACCAGTTTGCGGCGTGGCGATAAGGAAAGATGTAGTGGCCGCGATGGATGCGCCACTGCGCCTAAGCGATATTGCTGTAGGCAGCACGCCACACGAACACAATGGCAACGGCACACCCAGCAAAGCCGCCTTGAGCGACTGTCTGAGGCCATTGCCCGAGAAGTGGCGCGACATGATTTCAGGCGACATAAAAGCATGAAGCACGCCGGCAAAGAGAAAACCGAGCAAGATATATGGCGACATCTCGTTGAGCATCGTGAGCAGTATGTTGATTATATGCATAAAGCTTGAAATTTGCGATTATTATCGCTGCAAAGTTACGGCAAAGCGGCAATTGACATGTTACACTATTCCGACGACGCTGATATAACTTTTTCCACACATAATTAATGCAAAATAGCGCAAAATATTTGGCTCGAATTTCAGATATTTCGCGAAAATTTCGTATCTTTGCTTGATAATTTGCGACTAAAGACACTTAGGTGTTTCGCAAACAGCCGGACGTGTCCGGCAAGCCTAACTTAAACATTTCTTTACAAGCATGTTGGAAGAAGACAGAATATTTAAAATTAACATCGAGAACGAAATGAAGTCGGCCTACATCGACTATTCGATGTCGGTGATTGTGTCACGCGCATTGCCTGACGTTCGCGACGGTATGAAACCCGTACACCGCCGTGTGCTGTATGGCATGAGCGTAATGGGCAACACTTCAGATAAGCCTCATAAGAAATCAGCCAACTGTGTGGGCGAGGTTATGGGTAAATATCACCCCCACGGCGACTCATCAATCTATGGCACGGTAGTTCGTATGGCCCAGGATTGGTCGCTGCGCTACACACTGATCGACGGCCACGGCAACTTTGGTTCGATTGACGGCGACGGCCCTGCCGCCATGCGTTACACCGAGGTTCGTCTTGCCAAGATGGGCGAAGAGATGCTTCAGGATCTGGATTCAGACACCGTAGATTTCCAACCCAACTATGACAACTCGCGCACAGAGCCCACAGTGCTCCCTACCCGATTCCCCAACCTGTTGGTGAACGGTGCATCTGGCATCGCTGTAGGTATGGCTACAAATATGCCGCCTCACAACCTCACAGAATCAATCAACGCTTCTATCGCAGTGTTGGAGAATCCCGACATCACCACCGATGAGTTGATTAAGATTATTCCCGCGCCTGATTTCCCCACCGGTGGCACCATCTATGGCTATGCGGGCGTTCGCGAGGCATATGAAACCGGCCGCGGCCGCATCGTGATTCGTGCTCGTGCCACTATCGAGCAAGAGGCCAACCACGAGACCATTATCGTAAACGAAATCCCCTACGGCGTAAATAAAGCCGAACTCATTAAATACATTGCAGAACTCGTCACCGACAAAAAGCTCGACGGCATTGCCGATATTAACGACGAGAGTGATGCCGACGGCATGCGCATCGTGATTAAGCTGCGCTCCGACGCCAATTCAAATGTAGTGCTCAACAAGCTCTACAAGATGACACAGATGCAATCATCGTTTGCAGTGAACAACGTGGCATTGGTGCACGGACGTCCTCGCACCTTGTCGCTGAAAGAAATTCTGCAAGCGTTTGTGGAGCACCGCCACGAAGTGGTGATTCGCCGCACAAAATTCCGTCTTGCCAAGGCACAAGAGCGTGCCCACATCTTGGAAGGTCTGATTATCGCTTCACAAAACATCGACGAGGTGATTTCGATCATTCGCTCGTCGTCGTCGACCGACCAAGCTCGCGAGCGTCTGGGCATCCGCTTCAATCTGTCGGAAGCTCAAACACAAGCAATTGTGGATATGCGTCTGCGCCAATTGACACAATTGGAACAAACCAAACTGGAAGACGAATACAAGCGCTTGGAAGACTACATCGCAGAATTGCAGCTTATCCTTTCTGATGAGAATGTATGCCGCGAGGTAATCAAAAACGAGCTTATTGAAATTCGCGAAACCTATGGCGACGGTCGCAAAACCGATATAGACTACACCGCCGGCGATTTCAACGCCGAAGATTTCTATGCCGATGATGATATGATTATCACAATCTCTCACCTCGGCTATATCAAACGCACCCCGCTGAGCGAATATCGTGCACAAAATCGTGGCGGCATGGGCTCACGCGGCAGCGTAACACGCGACGAAGACTTCATCGAGCACATCTACACCGCTTCGATGCACTGCTCAATGCTATTCTTCACCGAGCGCGGCTTGGTATATAAATTAAAGGTGTACGAGCTGCCCGAAGGCACCAAGACTTCAAAGGGTCGTGCACTGCAAAATGTGCTTAACATTGAGCCGGGCGACAAGGTTAGCGCCTACATCGCTTGCAAGAATCTCGACGATCCGGAATTTACAGGTTCTCACTACTTGGTATTCGCCACCGAGCGCGGCGTAGTGAAGAAGACCGCCCTAACGGAATACGCTCGCGTAATGGCCAAGGGCAAGAAGGCTATCTTGATTCGCGAAGGCGACTCGCTGATTGGCGTGGAACTCACCGACGATTCAAGCGATATTCTGTTGGCAGCACGCCAAGGCAAAGCAGTGCGCTTCCCGGTTGCATCTCTGCGTGCAATGGGTCGCGTGTCGAGCGGTGTTCGCGGTATGCGCGTCTTTGGCGACAACACTGTTGTAGGCCTAATCACAATGGGAGCCAACTCCACCGACACCGTTTTGGTAGTGAGCGAGAAGGGCTATGGCAAGCGCACAGAGCTTGATGCTTATCGCGTAATGAACCGTGGCTGCCAGGGCGTGAAGACAATCAATGTGACAGATCGCACCGGCGAATTGATCGCATTCAAGAGCGTGAACGACGACAACGACCTCGTAATCATCAACCGCTCGGGCATCACACTGCGTATCCGCGTGGCTGATATTCGCACCGCCGGTCGCGCCACACAAGGCGTGCGCCTAATCAACCTCGAAAAGCGTGGCGAAGAGATTGCATCTGTGTGCATCGTGCCCACCGATCCCGAGCAAGACGTTGAACGAATCGACGGCGAAGAACTGCCCGAACTGTCATTCGAAGATCTCGATGCTCCCGTTGAGGAAGATACCGACGACTCTGAAGAAGAAACAAAAGAATAACAAACCAAACTAAAATATCTCGAACGACATGAAAAAACAATTAGTCCTGGCTGCTGCAGTTCTCCTCGGCTCAGTTGCTATGTCGGCCCAATTAAGCGTGCTCAAAGACGCTGAACGCGCCGTTAAGGACGGGAAAAAGCCTGCCGACGTGGTAGCGGTAATCACTCCCGCTTTCACCGATGCCGAAACAGCTCAACTCGCCCAAACATACGTTATCCCCGGCAAGGCTATGTTTGCCGAATACGACGAGCTTTTTGCTCTCAAATCCTTCAACAAGCTCCCCGACGGTGGCGAACAAACCATGGGCAACGACCTGCTTGAAGGCTACAAATACTATATGAAAGCCTTGCCCCTCGACTCTGTTGCAGATGCAAAGGGCAAAATCAAGACTAAGTACTCTAAGGACATCATCAACACAATCGCCGGCCACCTTACCGACTACAACACCGCTGCTGTATCCTTCTGGGAACTTAAGAACTATGATGGTGCATATCGTGCATGGGACATCTATCTGAGCATTGTAAGCAACCCCACATTAGCGGCTAAAGCTTCCAACGTGCCCAACGACACTATCATCGGCGAAATCTACTTCAACCAAGCCCTCGCAGCTTGGCAAACCGATTCGCTGGCCAACGCTCTGAAATCATTCAGCAAAGCAAAGGCTAAGGGCTATCACAAAAAACAGCTCTACGACTATGCTATCGCTGTTGCTTCTCAAATGAACAACGAAGATTTAGTGTATGAGCTGGCTCAAGAAGCTCAGCCCATGTATGGTGCTGAAGACTCCAACTATCTTGGATTCATCATCAACCACTATCTGCAAGCTAAGGATTTCGACAAAGCTTTCGCTACTATCGACCAAGCCATTGCCGCCGATCCCTCAAATGCTCAATACTATCTTGTAAAAGGTATCCTCTACGACAACCAGGACAAGAAAGAAGACGCAAAGGCAATGTTTAAGAAGGCTGTAGACCTCAACGGCGAAAATTCGCAAGCTCTCTACAACTATGGCCGCTCGCTCTGCGAAGAAGCATACACTCTGAGCGACAACGCTCCCACAAACTATGCTGAAAGCGAAAAATACTACAACGAAAAAATCGCTCCCCTGTTCAAGGAAGCTTCGGGCTATCTCGAACGTGCTTGGGACATTGATAACAACAACACCGACGCACTTCGCTATCTCGAAAACGTCTACTACAATCTCCACGACGAGACCAATCTGAAAGACGTTAAGCAACGCCTCGGAGAATAAAATCAATATTCCGATTTTATTAATCGTCAAAAAAATGTGGGCCCCAGTCGGGAGCCCACATTTTTTATATTGATAAATATCGAGATGTTACTTTACGATCACCTTTGCAGCGCTGTCGGGGGTCACCACGATATACACGCCTTGAGCAGGGAGTGTGACAGTAGAGGCGTTGGCAGCGGTGGCCACCATCAGGCCTGTGGCGTTAAAGACCTTGATAAACTGCTGAGCCGAGCCGAACACCACTGTGCGGCCGATTGTGCGTAGGCGTTGCGAAATCACGGCATCGGCCACCGAGCTGGGGTCGGTGGATATGAGCTTGTAAGCAGCCACGCCATTGCCGGGTGAATAGGTGTAAATTCTCACTTGGTCGTCGAGCGCAACGGCATCGGCCGGGGCCGAGCAAGTGGTGGAATTAATGCTGCCGAGATTGTCGCGAGGCACAGTCCAGAGCACTGAGCCGGTAGACAGCACTTTTTCCGACTTTGACATTGCGATATGGTGGGTGTGGCCGGGTTCGGTGCCCGAAGCTGAGTACACGGCGAAATGGTCTCCGTTGAAATCAAATGTCACAATGCCGTTGGCGCTTACCGCAGTCGGTGCGGTGGCATCGGTGGGAGCATCCACGATTTTGCCGGTAGCAAAATCATAGAGCGCGGCGGCGGTGGAATGGCCGTCGATATAGCATTGGCTGTCGCTGATGGGATATACTCGTGGAGCGATGCTGAAGCCATCGGCCGACGACGGATAAAATTCGGAAATTGTGACTTGCTCGGCAGCGCTTGCCTTGCCATTTGCCACTGTCCAACGATACAATATCTTATTAGAGGCCACGGCGGCAAACACAGTAAAATTTCCCGTGGTGACATCGCCAAAAATGCCGGCATGGTCGATTCGTCCGGTCGAGGCGGTGAGCGAAGCCACTTCGGTGAGCGAACCGTCCTCAAGATTCACCAAATTGATGCGCAGGGGAGTGCTGCTTACATTCAATGTGAGATTCGTGATACAAATATTGCCTTTGGAATCTTTGATAACATCGTTGCAGGGATAATAGCTCGATTTGCCGGATGCCGACAGCGCCAAATCGCGGATATAGCGGCCATTCACAGCATCATACACGCGCAAATAGAGGTCGGCATCAGATGCATTGGCATTGCGGCCGCTGATATAGACATAATCAGCAGTGGCAGCCATGCCACGATTATATGTGCCATTATCTTCTACGGCAAAATTGTCGAAGCCCTCCTTGGTGGAACGCATCCACAGCGAGGTGAGCGTATAATCGCCGGAATTGTAAGTGGCGGGGTCGGTGACAGGCACATATTCGCTGCCGGTGGTGTCGCCCAAGATTGCGGGTTCTGATTCAAACCCATAGCCATCATACACGCACACAGCATAATAATATCCGTCGAGATATTTGTCGTCGAGCGTGTAAGAATTGGTGTAGGACACGCCCAGCAGATATTGTCCGTCAATGCCGTCGCCGTTGGAGTCCATTGCATATTCGAGCGGTTCGGTGGACGGCACTGCATACACTGAATAGCGCAAAATGGCGTTGGATGTGGCAGGTTCTACGGCGTCCCAGCGCAATTTATTTTCGCTGAGCGACAGCGAGCCGGGGGCTTCATACACAGCATGCTCTTTCCAGCCGATTGTGGGCACCAGCGACGGATTTTGATACACATTTTCCTGCAAATAGTCGCCAAGACCGCTCACGCCGCCCGATCCGATACCATCAATATTCTTTGCCGAATAGAAGATATTGCCGGGCGAGCTTACGGTGTGATATTTGCGATGTAAGGTCACTTGCTTGGCCAGATCTTCCCAATTGGCCTCGGTGTTGTTGTCAACGAGCAATGAGATAGAATGCGACGAATAGAAATGACGGCCAAAATGGTCGGCCACGTATGTCCACCACTTAGTGAGCGGTTCAAACGGGGCTGTTGAGTGGGTTGTGAGCCAATAGAGCTGAGGCGAAATGAAGTCCACAGCGCCCTCGTTAAGCCATGCCAAGGGGTCGGAGTAGATTTGGTCGTACTGCCAATCGCTGGCCTTTACGGGACAAGCGTCCACGCCATATTTAGAAGCCGATTTACCGGCAACGCCGGCGGGCGACAATCCGAATCGCATATCGGGGCGATCCACCTGAATGGCATCGTAGATTTCTTTCATAAAATCATTCACATTCTGGCGGCGCCAATCTCCAATCGACAATGTAGTACCCGACGATTTATACAGTTCGTAATCAGCAGCCGAGGAGTCTTCGCTCATGCCACCCGACGGATAGAAATAGTCGTCGAAAAGCATGCCGTCGATGGCATAGTTGGTATATATTTCTTTTATCACCTTTAATATATGTGCACGCGCCTCGGCTAATCCGGGGTTAAACACTATATATTTGCCATTCGACAGCAACAGGCCGTCCGACTCCCATTGGCGATCGAAATCGCTATTTTGAATGGTCGACGACGAACTCTCGCGATAGGGATTGACCCACGCATAGCATTCCATGCCACGCTTGTGACATTCCTCGACCACGTAGGCCAGTGGATCCCATCCCGGGTCTTTGCCGCGAGTGCCGGTAAGCTGCGAGCACCATGGTTCATAGCTGGATTTGTACATTGCATCGGCCATGCCGCGCACCTGGAAACAAACGCCGGTGAAATTATGCTTGTGCAAAGCATCAAGATACTTGGTCATTTGTTGCTTGGCCGACGACTCGTTTTTCGACGATGGCCAATCAATTGCCCATACAGTAGTAAGCCATGTCGAGCGAAGCTCTCGTTTAGGAGACAGGTCAGACTGCGCCATGGCAGGCAACATTAATGAAATTGCCGCCAAAAGGCTAAGCATTCGTTGTTTCATACGTATTTTGATTTTAGGTATTTATCACTACGGCAAATATAGCAATTTTTTCAATGCCACTCAACAAAATTTGTGGCAGAATGTGGAATTTCAGGTAGGAGGGAACACAATTTTGGGGCATATCTCAGGATTTTTGCGTAATTTTGCAGTGCTTGAACCAGAATAATAAAACCTGCTTCTAAAGAATGAAGTTTACAGTAGAATCATCGCCACAAGGGACAGCCGCACGCGCCGGCGAAATTGTTACCGACCACGGCACAATCCCTACCCCAATATTCATGCCTGTTGGCACGCTTGGAGCTGTAAAGGCTGTCCATATTCCGGAACTGCGCACACAGGTCGACGCCAAGATAATTCTTGGCAACACATATCATCTGTATCTGCGACCCGGCATGGATATCATAGAGCGGGCCGGCGGTCTGCACAAATTTAATGGATGGGATCGACCGATTCTCACCGATAGTGGCGGATTCCAAGTGTTTTCGCTTAGCAGCAATCGCAAGCTCACCGAGGAAGGCGCACATTTCCGCAGCCACATCGACGGCTCGCGCCACTTGTTCACGCCCGAAAAAGTGGTGGAAATTCAGCGCACAATCGGCTCTGACATAATGATGGCTTTGGATGAATGTCCTCCGGGCACATCCGATTATCGCTATGCGGCAAAGTCGCTCGAGCTCACCAAGCGCTGGCTGGCTCGCGGCTGGAAGCATTTCAATGCCACATCGCCACATTATGGCCATTCGCAGGCATTTTTTCCAATTGTGCAAGGCTGCACCTATGCCGATTTGCGCCGCGACTCGGCAAAATTCGTAGCCGACCTTGGCGCTGAAGGCAATGCCATCGGCGGCTTGGCAGTGGGCGAGCCCACCGAGGTGATGTACGACATGATTGAGGTGGTCAACGAGCATCTGCCGACCGACAAGCCTCGTTATCTGATGGGCGTAGGCACTCCGGCCAACATCCTCGAAGCAATCGACCGCGGTGTGGACATGATGGACTGTGTGATGCCAACACGCAATGGCCGCAATGGCATGCTGTTTACCCCCGAGGGCACTATGAATATGCGCAATTTGAAATGGGCCGACGACTTCTCGCCCATTTGGGCCGATTCGCCTTGCGAGGTCGATCGCATCTATTCTCGCGCATATCTGCGCCATCTATTCATTGCCGGTGAGATCCTGGCAATGCAAATTGCTTCAATCCACAATCTTGCGTTCTATCTATGGCTGGTGCGCGAAGCTCGCCGCCACATTATAGATGGCACTTTCCCCACATGGAAACGCGAAATGGTGGAAAAAGTGCAACGTCGACTTTAATAATCTCAGCATCCGTGTTTAAAAAACTCGACAGATATATAATTCGCAAATTTCTGGGCACCTATGTCTTCGCAATAGGCCTTCTGCTGGCTATTGTGGTGATGTTTGATATCAACGAGAAATTCGATTCGTTTTGCAAGGCACCGCTCAAGGCCACGATTGTCGACTATTTCTTCAACTATCTGCCATATTTTGCGAATCAATTTTCACCACTATTTGTGTTTATCGCCGTGATATTTTTCACGACCAAGCTGGCCGGCAACAACGAGATTATCGCAATGCTGTCGTCGGGCATGAGCTTTCGCAGATTGGTGAGACCATATATGTTTTCGGCTTTTGTGATTGCCGCAGCCACATGGGTGCTGGGCGCCTATATCATCCCACCTGCCAATGTGAAGCGCATCGACTACACCAACACTTATGTAAAAAATAAGCGCGTAGACTATGGCGCCAACATCATGCTAATGGTGGCGCCAGGCGAAATAGCCTATATGAGCCGCTACGACAATATCACCAAGCACGGCAGCCAATTCTCGCTTGAATCGTTTGATGATGAAAAGCACCTGATTTCGCGCCTCACCGCCCAATCTATCTCTTGGGATACTCTCTACAACTGGACGGTGCGCGACTATACAATCCGCGATTTCCACGACAACCGCGAATTTATAAAGCGCGGCACGTCGCTCGACACTATTATTCCTTTTGAGCCACGCGACTTTCTCATCGCCAAAAACGACCACGAGAAGATGACCACCCCCGAGCTGGCAAGCTACATAAGCCGCCAACGCAACCGCGGCGTGGGCAACATTCAAAGCTTTGAGGTGGAATATCAGCGCCGCTATGCCATGTGTGCAGCGGCATTCATCCTCACCATGATCGGCATGTCGCTATCATCCAGAAAGGTGAAGGGCGGATTGGGTCTAAACATTGGCATCGGGCTTGTGCTGAGCTTCAGCTACATCCTATTTATGGCCATCACACAGAGCTTTGCCTACTCGGGTCTTACCTCGCCGCTCGTGGCGATGTGGATTCCTAATATTCTCTATGCGATAATAGCCGTGATTCTCTATCGCAAGGCTGAAATGTAGCCCTGATTTTTCGGATATTTTATTGCCGGCGGGCAATTTTTCTTGACAACAAAACTTGCAAATAAGAATTATTTACTAAATTTGCAGAACCAAACAAACAAAACATAACTCGTAAATTAATTTACCAAAACAAAACTCACTATGGCTTACGTAATCTCCGACTCTTGCGTTGCTTGCGGCACTTGCATCTCTGAATGCCCCGTTGAAGCTATCTCTGAAGGCGATATCTACCACATCGATCCCAGCTCTTGCATCGAATGCGGTTCTTGTGCAGCTGTTTGCCCCAACGACGCTATCTCCCTCGGCGAATAATTTATCGTTGATAGAAATACTTAGAGGCTACGCCATCGCGTGGCCTCTTTGCTTTTTTATGCGTCATTAAAAAAACGTTTCCAACACAGATTATAAGTGCTGGAAACGTTGATATGATTTTAAATGCAAATAAGCGCTCTCAGAGAGCCTCTATGCATTATGCCAACGCGATGATGAATTCTTTCTCGTCGGCGGGATCTGCATCAATTGTAATTTTGCCCTCGCGTGCCAACCAACCGATTGCAGCAAAGACTTCTTTGTCTTTAAGCTTGGTGGCTTTTTTGAGTTGTTTAAGACTCAGTGAATCAGCAGTGCTGAGAGCTTGCCAGACTGCGCCGGCGTTTGTACCTATTACTTCTACATTCATAGTGGAAAAATTAATAGTTGGTTAAACAATTATGTAGTAATTATCTCTGCTGTGTTTTTAATTTGTTGGCAAAATTACGAAAAAACTTTCACTTACGCATAATTATTTATAACATTTTTTCACACCGCAGCACTACTCGATTGATTTTCAATTGCTTACAAAGGTTAATTGCAACCAATTTATATTGATTCTTATAGTCTCGAATTTTTGTTGTAACTTTGAACTTTGAAACTAAAAGCTATAACGATGATTGGCACCGTAATTCGCAACACCGGTTCTCACTACGTTGTGATGCCCGACAACGGCAGCGAGGAAGTAAGCTGTAAAATAAAGGGCAACTTTCGCATCCGCGGAATCCGCACCACCAATCCGGTGGCTGTGGGCGACCGTGTCACAGTTGGTCCCAAGGCCAACGACGGTACCGCATTTATCACAGCTATAGAGCCGCGTCGCAATTATATAATACGCCGTGCCAGCAATCTTTCAAAAGAATCGCACATTATAGCGGCCAATCTTGACCAAGCGCTGCTCGTGGCCACTCTGGCCCACCCCACCACATCCACCACATTTATCGACAGATTTTTGGCCACCGCCAGCGCCTACGACGTGCCGGCCGTGTTAGCTATCAATAAAATCGACCTGCTCGACGACGATGAAGATCGAGAGTTGCTCGATGCTGTGGTGTATCTCTATCGCTCAATCGGCTATAAAGTGGTGACACTGTCGGCTGCCACAGGCGAGGGCCTCAACGAGCTTAGAGAGCTGCTCAACGGCAAGCTCACGTTGTTTTCAGGGAATTCAGGTGTGGGCAAATCTACCCTTATCAACGCGCTTATTCCCGGGCTTGACCTTCGCACCGGCGAAATTTCAGAAGCCCACGACACGGGCATGCACACCACCACATTCAGCGAGCTGTTTCAGCTGCCCGACGGCGGCGCAATTATCGACACCCCGGGTGTGCGCGGTTTCGGCACAATCGACTTCGACAAATACCAAGTGGCCCATTATTTCCCCGAAATGTTTAAGGCCTCGCAAGATTGCAGGTTTGGCAACTGCACCCACACCCACGAACCCGGATGTGCCGTGCTCGCTGCTATCGAGCAAGGGCTAATAGCTCAGTCGCGCTATGCCTCGTATCTTTCGATACTTGAGGATGCCGACGAAGACAAATATCGCAAAGGCTACTAATAAGCCAAACATATCAAAATAAAGAAAGGACCGCAAATTCGCGGTCCTTTCTTTATTTTGATATGTATCGTCGGGATTATCTTACGACTACCTTTGACACTTGGGTTCCACATCTGCGGATGTAGATACCGGGAGCGGGATTCTCAACTTTGACACCATTGAGGTTGTAGTATTCAACGCTGATTCCATTGTCGATCATAACATCTTCAACGCCTGAAAGCTGACCGGTAGTGGTAACCTTCAACCACGAAGAAGCGTCTTCGGCTGCATTGTAGTAGAACGAGAAGGTTGTCGGGCCATTGGTATACGCCCCGAATACACTGCCTGTAGTGCTGCCGACTTTAGCCTCAAAGGTCTGATCTGACGATGTGAAAAGGACATAGCCTCTGCCGCTACCATCCAAGAATTGATCAGTTGCTTCCTTAGGCTCGTAAACCACATATTCACCTTTGTCCATCGATTTGCCAACGGGCAGAACTACAATGTTGAAGAACTTGTTGAAATCAGTGGGATATTCAATCGTGAATTCATACTCACCAT
>CAZRCU010000032.1:0-1119 GCA_964598685.1 uncultured Bacteroides sp. | reverse complement strand
TTGAAGAACTTGTTGAAATCAGTGGGATATTCAATCGTGAATTCATACTCACCATTTTCAGTCATGGCTTCAGCGCGCTGCATATCATCAGCTACTGAAATATCAAAGCTGTTATCAACACCAACCAAGTAGGCTTTCGGGAATTGCTCAACGAGCAACCATGACATGTTACCTTCAGTGTTATAATAGAATTTCACATGACCTTCGGTGGTGCAATTTACCAAGAAGTTGACAGTGCTATCTTTATATGCTTCTTTAGTGGTGTTAGAAGTATATTCCACATATTCGTCCTCACCATCTTTGACATAGCCATCGCTACTGCTTGAGCCGCCATAATTGAGGTTGGTCCAAGCAAGCTTACCTTCTGCATCGGCGGCAATAATCTTGAACTTGCCTTGGAATGTGTCGTCGATATCAAATACATATTCCACTTCATTCTTATTATCTCCTGTAATGGTAGCATTGTAGGTCATTTGCTTGGCTGAATCAAGATCCCAACTACCAAACATTGAGCCTACAATGTAGAATGTAGGATATGAAGCGAGCGTTTTAGCTGTGATGCCTTCATAGCCGGCCGAGGTATAGATACCGCAATCCACGAGCTCAAGATCTTCAGATTGCTGAAGCTCATCAGAATCTGTCAGGCCATTATTGAATACCACCATAGGAGTTTCAATGCCGGTGACATCAACATCAAGCACATAATATTCACTGCCTTGCAGAGAAACAGTCTCAGTCATTACAAGACCGGGCCATGCAGAGGCTGTAACACTTGCATCGGCTGCCTTTTTAACGCTTGATTCAGCTGCATCAAAAATGTAAACATATACATCTTGCCAGTTGTCGTCGTTGCGGAAATAAACAGTGTTGACGATGCGTTTTTCAACTGCTGTGCCGGCCACGGTAATGGTCTTGGCAGTGGTATTCACTGTGATTGTGGCATTTTCGATATAGTCGATATTATCGGCCAATTCGATATTGGCTGCGTCTTTACCATAGCCATATTCATAAGCTTCACCAACAGTGAGAACTTCGCCGTTAGAGCCAATGTTGTATTCCTCGTTGGTCCAATCGCCGCTGAACACCTTGAACGAGGTGTAGAGCTTGTCGACTTTCATG
>CAZRCU010000031.1:0-16835 GCA_964598685.1 uncultured Bacteroides sp. | reverse complement strand
GCAGTTTTATCAACGTAAAGATATCCATCATTACGCAAACTTTCAAAGTTTTGCACGCCAATCGGCATATTTTTTAATGCTTCCATATCAACGTTTAAATTGTTAATGCAAAGATGATAAAACTTTTTCACAATTCAAAATTAGGTGTGTGGTAAATTACGATTCGGCTTATCATTTTTATATGGAATGATGAATTTATATAAATTTGTGGTCTATCGAAATATTTCATATCTTTGCGAGTGAAATGCCATGAAATTATCTATTATAACAGCGTGTCGCCGCGCGAGGTTGAACTTTGGCGACGGATGATTGTTTTGGTAGATGTATTCATTTAAAATTACCCAATATGAAAGGTCTTAACATTGCACTTGCGGCTTTGGGTGGCGCACTTGCCGGCGCTGCTATCGCATTGCTATTCGCTCCTCAGTCGGGCCGACGCACACGCGCGCAAATTCGCGAATTTATCAAGAGTCATTGTCCGCATATCTCTGATTTAGAGATAGAGAAATTGGTGGATGATGTGGTAAAAGAAACTAAATCAGCCGAGGAATGAAAGGCCTCGGAGCATTTGTATGCGGCGCCCTGGTGGGCGCTGCATTGACGGCATATCTCACCAGTGATGCCGGCGAGGAATTGCGTGAAAAGATTCGTGAAATCCTAATCAAGCGCGGTGTGGTGCCGTCGGGCGATATGGATGATTTTATCGACGCTTTTGCAGCTGAAATCGAGGACGACTGATAACTTTAATCTCTGAAAACGCTCAAATTATGGATGATACCAATGGCGGGCTGAACGGCTTGGCCGATACATTGCGCCGCTTAATCACATTGAAATTGGATTATGCTCGCCTCACCGCAGCCGAGAAAACGGCCGTGCTGCTCTCGGCAGTGGCCTTTTATGCTGTGATATTGCTGCTTGGCGCGATAGTGTTGATATTTGTGTCGATAGGAATCGGACATTTGTTGGCGATGACGGTGGCGCCGGTGGCCGCATTTTTGTATGTGGCTGCGTTTTATGTGGTGGTGTTAGCGCTGGTGGTAGTGCTGCGTCGGAAATTGTTTGTCGACCCTATCGCAAGATTTGTAAGCAAGCTGTTTGTGAAACCGCCTAAAGATGTAGAGCAATGAGCAGTGCAAATAAGGAATGGCGAGGCTATTCGTTGCGCGAATTGTCGAGCCGGAGGGCCGAGACTCTTGCCCGAATCGAGATTGAAAAGGTGCGCCTTGCCGTTAGCCGTAAAAATGCTTTGTTGCCATCGCTGCTCAAGGCTGTGAGTCTCACAGAGTATATTGTGGTGGGCATGAAGCTGTGGCGGCATATAGCCCCGCTTCTGCGCCGACGAAAAAGATAGCGCCTGTTTGTGAAAATCGTCTAAAATCGCTAACTTTGTGCAATTCAAAATTCACAGCGATGAACGATTACGTAGAAGTA
Organism: uncultured Bacteroides sp.; assembly: GCA_964598685.1. Taxonomy (GTDB): domain Bacteria; phylum Bacteroidota; class Bacteroidia; order Bacteroidales; family Muribaculaceae; genus CAG-873. The sequence goes on along the minus strand of CAZRCU010000031.1, from coordinate 15,404 downwards.
AACCTAACCCTGAATCCATTCCCCGGAACGGATGCCACCGATTTGCTGGCCGGATTGCTTGGCGATATTGGCTATGAAAGCTTTGTCGAAGTGCCCGAGGGCCTGACTGCTTATGTGCAAGTTGGCTTGTTTAGTCAAGAATCTCTTGATGCCGCGTTGGCCGATTTCCCATTTGATTGCCATATATCGGCTGAGTCGAAGGTGATTGAAGGCCGCGATTGGAATGAGGAATGGGAGCGCAATTATTTCCAGCCTATCGTAGTGGGCAATCGTTGCGTGGTGCATAGCTCGTTTCACACCGATGTGCCTAAGGCTGAATACGATATTGTAATCGACCCAAAAATGGCATTCGGCACCGGCCATCATGCCACAACATCGTTGGTGCTCGACCAGTTGCTAGAGATGCCTCTCGAGGGCAAATGCGTGATTGATATGGGCACCGGCACGGGCATTTTAGCGATATTGGCTGCGATGCGTGGCGCCAAGCCGGTATATGGCATTGAAATTGATGAATTTGCCTATGAAAATGCTGTGGAGAATGTGAAATTGAACGGTCATCCCGAGGTGAATGTGCTGCTCGGCTCGTCCGACCGCTTGGCCGAGACATCGCAGGCCGATGTGTTTGTGGCCAATATCAATCGCAATGTAATCACCGATAATATCGCTGATTATGCCAAGGCTTTGCGCGTGGGCGGTGTGATGCTGCTCAGCGGCTTCTATGTGGAAGATATTCCCGTGGTGGAAAAGGCCGCAGTGGCAGCCGGATTGAGCAAGGTGTCGTTTACCGAGCGTGATAAATGGACTTGCCTAAAACTTACACGCTAATGCGCAAATTTATATTAGCAGCGATGGCCGTGGTGGCTGTGTCGGCGTTTGGAAAAACTCCGGCCGCCGAGCCTGTTAAGGCCCACTTTGCGTGGGGCGCCGAGGCCGGTAGCACTGTCGATTTAAGCGGCCACGATATGTCGTCGGTGGATTTTAATGCGTCGTGCGGTTTGAGCCACAAGTGGATTAGCTTTTTAGGCGTTGGCACCGGCGCCAATATTATGGTGAGCAATTCTTGCCGCACATATCCTGTGTTTGCCGTTTTTCGCACAGATTTTTCCAATCGACCCAGCTTGATGTTTATGGATTTGCGCGGTGGCCTGGCCCTGAATTATATTCACGACTATTCTCAGCGCGGGGCATATGCTTCGGCTGCTATCGGCTTTAACCTTGCAATGGGAAGGACATTCCGCTCGTATATCACTGCCGGCTACACATTTATTTCGCGCAAAGATATGGCTGTGGGCGACGACCTTTATGAGGGACCATCGCTCCACATGGCCAGTATTCGTCTGGGAATTAGCTTTTAAGCGTGCTTGCGAGGGCGCGAGCTGTGTTGATGCCGTCGATGGCAGCCGACACAATCCCGCCTGCATAGCCTGCACCTTCGCCGCAAGGATATAGCCCGAGCAGTGTAATATGTTGTCGCGATTCGTTGTCGCGAGGCACTCTCACGGGCGCAGATGTGCGTGTCTCAGGCCCAATTAAAATGGCCTCGGATGATAGAAATCCGCGAGCCTTTCTGCCAAAATCCTCAAATCCGCGTTGCAGACGGTGAGCAATCGGCTCGGGCAGCAGTTGGTCGATACGTCCCGGGGTGATACCGGGGGCGTAGGATGTGCGAGGCAAAGATTTAGAAGGGCGCGAGGTCACAAAATCGGTCATGCGCTGTGCCGGTGCCACTTGCGAATTACCTGCGGCCTCAAAGAATTTATGCTCGATGTCGGCTTGGAAGTGCATCATTTTCAGATGTCCGAATTTGTCGTATTGCGGCAGGTCTTCGGGCAACACCTCCACCACCATGCCTGAATTGGCCCAACGAGTGCCGCGATTGGATGGCGACATACCATTCACAACCAATTGGCCGGGCTCGCTGGCCGCAGGAATAATTACACCGCCGGGGCACATGCAGAATGAATACACCGCACGGCCATCGACTCGTGTCAGCATGGAATATTCAGCCGCAGGCAGATATTTGCCGCGACCATTTGGCGAATGATATTGAATGCGGTCGATAAGCTCTTGCGGATGCTCGAGACGCACGCCCACGGCGATACCCTTGGCCTCCATCGCCACTTTGTGGCTGTCGAGCATGGCGTAGATGTCGCGTGCCGAGTGGCCGGTGGCTAAAATAACCGGTCCATGAAATTTCGCACCTTGAGCTGTGACCGCGCCAACCACCGACTTGCCGTCTTCGGCAAAAATCAAATCGCTCACGCGTGTGCAGAAATGCACCTCGCCGCCGTGCTCAATGATTGTGTTGCGCATGGCCTTGATGATTACCGGCAGACGGTCGGTGCCGATATGCGGATGCGCGTCGGCAAGGATGTCGTCGGATGCGCCGTGGGTGTGGAAAATTTGCAACACCTTGTCCACCGGCCCGCGCTTTGTGCTGCGGGTGTAGAGTTTGCCATCGGAATATGCGCCGGCGCCGCCTTCGCCAAAGCTGTAGTTGGAGTCGGGGTCCACAATTCCTTCGCGGCACAGTGTGGCCATGTCGCGGCGACGCGAGTCGACGTCTTTACCACGCTCAAGAATCACAGGCTTGATGCCAAGTTCGATTAATTCAAGAGCGGCAAACAATCCGGCAGGTCCGGCGCCCACGATGATTGCTATGGGCGCTTGGGCCACGTTGGGGTAGGCAATAGGCTCATAGCGTTTGTAGAGAGGGTCGACGGCGTCGATGTGCACGCCGAGGGTGAGATTCACCATCACGCGGCGCTGGCGAGCATCAATAGAGCGGCGCAGAATATCGGCTCGGACTATTCGGTTGACGTCGATATTGAGGGCTGTAGAGGCCTCGATGTTGCGGCGCATGGGGTCGGCGGCGCATTCCGGAGTGAGGCGGAGTTGTATCTTTTCAAACATTTTGGTGAGCTTTGAATTGTTTGCCAATGCGGCGGTTGACGGTGATCATGGTGAACAGCGCCACGATGAAAGCGAGAGTGTCGCTTGAGCATACTGAAATCCACACACCTTCAATACCGAAGATCGGAGGCAGAATCCATAAAAACGGCACAAGGAATATCAGCTGGCGTGTAAGCGATAGAAATATTGAAATTTTCGGATTTCCGATAGATTGGAAATAGTTTTGAATCACTATTTGTGCACCCACGATCGGGTAGATTAAGAAAAATATGTGGAAACCGTCGCGAGCGATGGTTATCATAGTTTGGTCGGTGGTAAACATTGAGCTGATGCGATCCGGGAATAATTGTACGATAATCCATCCGACAGTGGTGATGCATACCCCAATCCAGATGCCCATCCGCAGTGTTTCCATTACTCGATTCCATCGTCCGGCGCCATAGTTGTAGCCAAGGATTGGCTGCATACCCTGTGTCACGCCAAACACCACCATTACAAAAAACATTGTGGTGCGGTTGAGAATGCCGTAGGCACCCACGGCGATGTCGCCATTGTCGCCGGCAACGTCGAGCAGCGATTTATTTAGGAACACCACCACAAAGCATGCAGTGGCGTTCATCAAGAATGGCGATAGGCCGATTGAATAGATGCGCTTGATTAATCCGGTGGCTAATAGCGGGCGCGAGAAATCAAAGTGCACGTAGCTCTTTTGGGATGTGAAATGATGGAGCACCCAGATAAATGCGCAAAATTGTCCGATGACAGTGGCTAATGCGGCGCCCTTAATGCCCCAATTGAGCACAAAAATAAATATTGGTGCTAAAATCACGTTGACCACCACCGATAGCAAGGCCGAAATCATAGCCTTTTGCGGGTAGCCGGTGGCGCGCATTATATTATTCAGACCGATAAATACATAGGAAATCGGCGTGCCGTAGAGCACCACGCGCATAAATTCGCGCGCGTAGGGAATTGTGACCTCGGTGGCACCGAAAAATGTGAGAATGTCGTCGAGAAATATTAATGCAAGTCCACCGAAAATCACCGAGTGGACCAGACACATTGTCATCACAGTGTTTACGACATCTGTGGCGCGTCGCAAATCTTTTTGGCCGAGGAAAATTGAGCTGATTGTGGCGCCGCCAACAGAGATGAGTGTGCAGAATCCGATCACGAGGTTCATCAACGGGAATGTGATTGCAAGACCTGAAATGGCCATGGCGCCGACTCCGCGTCCGATGAAAATGCTGTCGACAATATTATATAAAGATGTAGCTACGGAAGCAATAATTGCCGGCACGGAATATTGCACGAGCAATTTTCCCACGGGATTTGTGCCGAGGGTTAGCTGAGATGGCGATGAATTTTGATTTTGAGCGGTTGTCATAAATATTGAATCAATTCAATAGATATAATCAATTTTGGGGCTGATTTGTTGAATCAACGGGCTTTGGGGATTTTTTAATTTTGTCGTGAATAGTGCTTACCACGCCCAGCAGCGCCAAGGCGAGAGCTAATGCCACTGATAGGCCTAATAGTATTTTGCCGTCGTCGATCGGCGCAATTTGTTGCAGCGGATGATCGGAAAGCAACAGGTCGGGCGGCAGCGTGGTGAAATTACACTTGATAGTGATAATGCCGTTCTCTACCAGCACAAATCCGGTCTGTCCGCGCACCAGCTGCTTGAGCGAGGTGTCTGACGCCGAATATACGTCGTAGTTGGGTCGAGCGAGTTCTATCCAATTTTCAAGTGTCTCACCTGATGCTGCAATGAGCCCGATGGTGCGGCCTCCACGTTGCGAGATATAGTCGGCTAAATCGTTGGCAAATCGGGCGCGAGTAAGGAAGTCGAGCCCCGGCTCTGGAATGGCGATTATTGCAAGCATGGAATCGTCGGAGGTGTCGAGCACGTCGTCGGTCACTTCGTCTTCGCCGTCGAATATTGCAAGGCCTTCGGTGGCAGCATCCGGCTCAATGCGGTCGACATAAGTCCATGTGGAGTCGGGTAGGGCGTCAAGCGAAAATTCTTGTTGCTGACCATCCTTTTCATAAATGAACGTTGGCGCCTGGCTATTATCGGCCTCGGCAATGATTGGTGCGCCTACGGGGTAGGGGCGAAAGTCGATTACCGGCTGAAAGTTCCAGCCGATCATTGCCAGTGCCAGTGAGTAGACTGCCGATAGCGTAATGGCTATCCATTGCAGCGAAGGCGCAATTAGCGGCTTGGCCGCGCGATTCCATATGAGCGCTATCACCAGAAGACCGGTTATAACAACATTCTTGATGAATGTGGCAGTGTTGGAAATTATTAGAAAGTCGCCAAAGCAGCCGCAATCGGCCACGGGGTTGGCAATCGCGATGTAGGCTGTTAGCGGCAACATTACTGCCATAAAAATCAACCCGCAAATTGGCGTGGATCGGCGCAAACAGCCTGTTGCGAGCAGCGTGCCTATCGTAAATTCTATGGCTGAAAGGCCCACGGCGGCCACCAACACAATGTCGCGTGGAATGCCACTGAGATGCCAAACGCCTAAATACTCCTCAATTTTGAATACAAAGCCCCATGGGTCGACGCTTTTGGCCCAGCCGGATAGGATGAAAACCAATCCGACAAGGATGCGTGCGGCCCACACGGCCCATACTTTCCATTTAGAGGTGTCGCAAATCATTCAGTGAGCTTGATGATGCCAAACACGGCGTAGACTAAAATATCAAGATAATTTGAGTCGATGCCTTCGGATACTGTCACAGTGCCATCGTTGTCCTCGATTTCTTTCACACGCTCAATCTTAGTGAGAATAAAATCGGTGTAGGATGGCACGCGCATTGAACGCCAAGCTTCGTCGTAGTCGTGGTTTTTGGCAATGAGCAGTTGGCGAGCCTTACCGGCGATTTCGTCGTAGAGCTTTGTGGCTTGTTCGGCCGAGATGTCTTTGGCGTCGACAAAGCCCAATTGCAATTGAATTACGCCGATAATGGCGTAGTTGACGATGGCTTTAAATTCGGGTAAAATGCCTTCGCCCACGGCCGAATGCTTTTTGATTTCTAGCGAGCGAATGCGCTTTGCTTTGATGAAAATCTGGTCGGTGACGCTCTCGGGACGCATAATGCGCCAAGATGCGCCATAATCTTTGATTTTAGCCACAAATACCTCGCGGCATTCGGCTATAGCGTTGTCAAACTGTGAGTTTGTATCCATTATATATTGTTTTCTTAATGTTCTAAAAGGAATTTTTCGGCGTCGAGTGCGGCACGACATCCGGATGCAGCAGCCACAACGGCTTGCTGATACACATGGTCGGCCACGTCGCCGGCGGCAAATACGCCCGGAATGTTTGTGGCGGTGGAGTTGCCTTTCACTTTGATGAATCCGCCCTCGTCAAGGTCGATGGCGCCGGCAAACAGTTCGGTGCGCGGGCTATGACCGATTGCAAGGAAGAATCCGTCGATTTTGATCTCGAAGTGGCGCTCTTGCTCGGTGCCGACATTCTCAACCAAATTTGCGCCTTCCACCACGTCTTGACCTGTAAGGCCTACAGTGTTGGTGTTGAATAGGATTTGGATTTTAGAATTGTCGAGTACGCGCTGTTGCATTACCTTTGATGCGCGAAGATATGATTTGCGCACAATCAGGTAGACTTTTTCAGCAATGCCGGCAAGGTAGAGGGCTTCTTCACAGGCGGTGTCGCCGCCACCCACAACGGCCACTGTGCGGTTGCGATAGAAAAATCCGTCGCATGTGGCGCATGCGGATACGCCCATGCCCATATATTTTTGCTCGTCGGGCAGCCCGAGATAGCGAGCTGTGGCACCGGTGGCAATAATCACTGTGGATGCTGTGATGGTGTTGGTGCCATCCACTATCACTTTGAACGGGCGCTCTAAGAGGTCGACTGCGGTGACGAGGCCCGAACGCAAATCAGCGTCGAATCGCTGAGCCTGGGCACGAAGGTCTTCCATCAGCTTGGGGCCGGTGACGCCGTTGGGATAGCCGGGGAAATTTTCCACTTCGGTGGTGTTGATCAACTGGCCGCCGGGTGCGGGGCCTTCAATCACGATAGGCTTAAGATTGGCGCGGGCTGCGTAAATTGCGGCGGTGTAGCCGGCGGGGCCTGAGCCGATAATCAAACATTTTGTAGCAGATTCTGACATGATTTTGGTGTGTATTTTATTATCGTAAATCGTTAGTTTCAGATGCCGGATATTTGGCTTTATTGTAGACGAAGTCCGACGCATTTGCCGCAGAGCCGATCTTGAGCGATGTGACTGTGGCGGTGAAGGTGTGGCCGTTTGCCATAGTTACAACCAATTTCGACGGCATATAGTTTGCGGTGTTGATGGTGACAACGGCGCGGCGGATGTTTGAAGCTTTGCTTTTTGCGGTGAGCTCAATTACGGTGCCTTTATCGGCGAGACGTTTGCAAGTGTAGTTGCCGGCATAGCTGTTGAGAATAGCAAATGGATTTATTTCCATGAGCTCGTCGGCAGTGGGGTCGGTGATGGTGAGCTGTTTTTTGTCGGTGGTATATGTCCACTGGGTGCTGCCATTATACCACACTTCCATTCCGGGCACAGACATTCTGTATTTTTGCTTGGCAATTTTCATCGAGCAATTTTGCTTGTTGCCTGATGCATTGATTGTGAAAGCCACGTCGATGCACGCTGCGCCATTCACACGCTTGGCACATTTGCCGATGATGTCAGACGCCGTTTCGGCAGCGAGGGCGCAGGGGGTGATTGCCGCAAGCAGTAAGATTAATATTTGTCGAAATAGTTTCATTGTCTTTTCTTCAAAACGGATATTCCTTAGGAATGTATTATAACGAGCGAAGCATATCTTCGATTGCCATGGAGTCGACAAGCACTGCGCGCGGCTTTTGACCGTCGGCAGGGCCTACGATGCCGGCTGCTTCGAGTTGGTCCATGATTTTGCCGGCTTTATTATAGCCGATGCCAAAGCGGCGTTGCAGCGATGAGGTTGATGCGGTGGAGTTTTGAGTCACAAAGCGTGCGCAGTCGTCAAAGAGTTCGTCGCGCTTGGAGAGGTCGACTGCACCCGGGGTGAGTGCATTATCATTTTGCGGCTCAGGCAGCAGATAGGCGGTGGGGTAGCCGATCTGAGCCTCGATATGATCGACAATTGCTTCCACTTCGGGTGTGTCGATGAATGCGCATTGCACACGCTCCATGCGGCTATTGTGGCTGAACAGAAGGTCGCCTCGGCCAATCAGTCGGTTGGCACCCGGGCGGTCGAGAATAGTCTTGGAGTCGACCATTGATGCCACGCGGAAGGCTATACGGCCGGGGAAGTTGGCCTTAATCATACCGGTGATAATATCGGTGGACGGGCGCTGTGTGGCAATAATCATGTGGATGCCCACGGCGCGAGCTTTCTGAGCGATACGTGCGATGTGAAGCGAGATGTCTTTGCCGGCGGTCATAATAAGGTCGGCAAACTCGTCGACTACCACCACGATGTAGGGCAGATATTTGTGGCCCTTTTCGGGGTTGAGCACGCGGCGTGCAAATTTCGCATTGTATTCCTCAACGGTGCGCACCGACGCGGCTTTAAGCAAGTCGTAGCGGTTGTCCATTTCAATACAGATCGAACTCAGGGTGGCGAGAGCCTTGGATGGTTCGGTGACGATTGGCTCTTCTTCGTCGGGCAATTTTGCGAGATAGTGGCGCTCAATACGGCTGTAGAGGCTGAATTCCACCATCTTAGGGTCGATGAGCACAAATTTCAGTTCGCCCGGGTGCTTCTTATAGAGCAGCGAAGCGATGATACAGTTGAGGCCTACTGATTTACCTTGACCGGTTGCACCTGCCACCAGCAAGTGGGGCATGCGTGTGAGGTCGGCGATAAAGATATCATTGTTGATGGTGGCGCCAAGAGCCATTGGCAAAGCAAATTTACATTCGCGGAACGCGCGCGAGTTGATAACCGAGTACATCGACACGGTCTGCGGTTCGCGGTTAGGCACTTCGATACCTACGGTGCCCTTGCCGGGGATAGGCGCAATAATGCGGATGCCGAGCGCTGCCAGTGATAGGGCAATATCATCTTCAAGACGCTTGATTTGCGCGATGCGCACACCTTCGGCCGGCACAATCTCGTAGAGCGTTACAGTCGGGCCGATTGTGGCTTCAATCTTCGAGATGGGGATGCCGTAGTCTTTAAGCGTCTTTACAATCATGTTTTTATTTTCCTCTTGCTCTACTTCGTCTACGGCCACCTTTGCAGGTCTGTCGATTAGCAAGTCGGCGGTTGGGAACACGTAGTGCGATAGTTCGTCGCGGATGCTGAACGGCTGCACTTCGGTGCCCGGCATATCAGGCGTAGTGGTGGCCGCAGGGCCATCGCCCAAAGTGGCTGTCTTGATTTTAAATTCCGGTTCACCTGGATTTTCATGATTTTCGGGCTGCTTAGCAGGCGCAGGGGCGGCCGGCTTGGCGGGGATGTCGTCGTCGATAGAGAAGCCAACAAAGCCTTGTGCCGGCTTTGGCTTTTCTGCGGGCGCTTCAATCGGTGAGGCCGCAGTGGCCTTTGCCGGTGATACGGGCTCTTTGTCGGGCACATCGGCCAACTCGGTTGACGGATGGCGGCCTTGAGCAGCCGCAGCTTCCATTGCGGCGCGTGTGCGAGCCACGTGGCCCGATACATTGGAGATAAAAGTTTTGAGCTGTGTGAGATACATCACGGCGAGCAAGCCCACTAAGACTACCGTCACCGCATATGCCCCTAACACATCGCTCACATGATACAGCCATTGATTCACATATCGGCCATGATTGCCGCCCCAGTGGAAAATTGAGTCGGTGTTGTAAGTGAGCAATCCGAATATGATTGAGAGCGAAATCGCTGTAAACAAGCTTTTGAATGTGAATGCCCAAAAGCGACATTTAAGCAGACCAAACAGTGATAGCGCCAGCCAGCCGATGTAAAATACAATTACAAACGAGCCGATGCCAAGGCCGTCGACCATGAGCAGATGGGCGATTTTGGCACCAATAGCGCCGCCGGCGTTTTCCACTCCCTCGGGCGCATTGGCAATCGTTTCCACCGAGTTGCCGGCCACCAAGCTTTGGTCGGCCGCGCCGTTTTTCAGATAATTAAGTGTGACGATTGTCATCACGATAGCAAGCACAATCAGAAACACTCCCAAGCCCAGACGCATTGATTGGCTGCGCATAAATTCAAGAATTGGATTGAGCGTGGAGCGCGATGTGCCGCGTGGCGCCTTGGGCTGTTGCGATGGAGTGGGGCGGCGACGCGGCGCTTGCTGAGCCGTGTTGCGGTTAGGATTGGGTTTCGGACGTGTGGTGGCTGTGTTAGCTCCAAGATTGTCCATGGCTATATCAATAGGAGTTTGTGGCATTGTGAGTGGTTTCAGGAAGGATTAGAGTTGAATTGCGGCCATTTGAGAGATTACCGCCTCGGGGTCGTGTGCTTTGAAAATTGCATTGCCGGCTACAAGCACATCCGCGCCGGCTTTTGCTAATTTGGGGGCGTTGTCGATGTTGACACCGCCGTCGATCTGGATTAAAGCGCCGGAGCCGCTATCTGCAATCATTTTGCGCAGACGTGCGATTTTAGCGTAGGTGTTTTCGATGAAAGACTGTCCGCTGAATCCGGGATTCACGCTCATCAGCAACACCATGTCCACCTCGGTGATAATATCTTCGAGCACGCTCACGGGTGTGGCCGGATTGAGCGTCACGCCGGCCTTCATGCCGGCATCCTTGATCGCACGCACCGTGCGGTTGAGGTGGATGCAAGCCTCTTGGTGCACGTTCATAATAGCGGCGCCGCAGTCGCGCACTTGCGAAATATATTTCTGAGGCTCTACGATCATTAGATGCACGTCCAATGGCTTGGAAGTGATTTGCGCAACGGCCTTAATTACGGGGAATCCAAAGGATATGTTGGGTACAAACACGCCATCCATCACATCGCAATGAATCCATTGCGCGTCAGAGCGGTTGAGCATCTCGATGTCGCCGTAAAGATTGGCGAAATCAGCAGATAGGATTGAGGGGGAGATTATCATAAGGTTGAGCCTTTCTTTTTGTAAAAAATCAGTCGGCAAGCGATAAAGACAACGCAAATAGCCGCGATGCCAAGGCCGGCATAGGTGAGATAAGAATTGTATTCTTGTACTTTAGGAAATAAATCGTTGAGCGGCACAAATTTGGCGAGCCACCAGCCCATAGCGGCGAGCACGCTGTTCCAAAGCATTGCGCCAAGTCCGGTGAAAAGCACAAACATGCCTACATTCATTCGAGCCAATCCGGCAGGGATTGAAATAAGCTGACGCACAGCCGGAATCAGGCGGCCGAGGAATGTGGAGATTGCCCCGTGGCGGTCGAAATATTGCTCGGCATTGTTCACCTTGGCCTCGTCGATAAGGCAAGCGTGGCCAAAGCGGGAATTGGCAAATTTATACACCAACGGTCGTCCGATCCACAGTGATAAATAATAATTGATGATTGCCCCTGTGATTGCCCCTGCGGTGGCTACGAGCACCACCAATGTGATGTTAAGATCGCCCCGCTGTGCTGCCAAGTATGCTGCCGGCGGCACCACTACTTCCGACGGAAACGGTATAAATGAGCTTTCTATCACCATAAACAAGAATACAAACCAATATCCGGCGTGTTCTACAAACCATTGAAAGAACCCGGCGGCGTCGAAGAGAGCCAAAGGCATGAACAAATCAATCATATTATTTACAAAACTGTTTAATTATGCAAATTTACGAAATTCCCCTCACAAATCTGCAACAACTATTATAAAAAATCTCTGCACGATTTTTCTGCGCAATAGCTTTAGGAATTTTGCGAAAAAACTGCATTGTTTTGGGAATTCTGATTAAATTTGCACTTGGAATATACTTAGATGTTTTGAAAATGACCATCGATCATACAAAGATTTGGCGCTCTACTAAGGACTATCTATTTATCACCTTGGGTGTTGCCATTTATGCTATTGGATTCTCTTCGTTTATTTTGCCGCATGAAGTGGTGATTGGCGGCCTCACCGGCTTGAGCACCATCTTGTATTTTACCACCGGCTTGCCGATTGCGGTGAGCAGCTATGCTTTAAACTTGATTCTTCTGGCCATGGCCTATAAGGTGGTGGGCAAGCAATTTGTGCTTGGCACTATATTTGGCGCCACGATGATTTCGGTGATGATGGCAATTTTCAATCCCATCTGTCCAGGGATTTTCGACCTCGACCCCTTCCTTAGCTGTGTGATTGGCGGCATTATGTCGGGCATCGGTATCGGCATGGCCTTTGTGCACAACGGATCTACCGGCGGCACGGATATTATCGCGGCTATGGTGGCTAAGCGCACCAATGTCACAATTGGCCGCATGATGATTTATGTGGATATGTGCATCATATCGTCGTCGTATTTCATTTTTGGCAAAATCGACACCGTGGTGTATGGCTTTATCGTGCTGTTTATGTGCTCGTATATGGCCGACCTTATGATTAACACCAACCGTCAAGCGGTGCAATTCATCATCTTCTCGAGCCGCTGGCAAGAGATTGCCACTGCCATTAATAATCAAGCCAAGCGCGGCTGCACTGTTATCAACGGTATGGGCTGGTATAGCAAGCAGGATGTCAAGGTGCTGCTGGTGATGGCTCGCAAGATTGAATCGGTGGTGATTTTCCGTATTATCAAGTCGATCGACCGCGACGCATTTATCACACAGGCCAATGTCAACGGCGTGTATGGCCGTGGGTTTGATGAAATGAAGGTGCGCATGAAGATGCCCGATGCCAGCGTTCACGCCCACGTAGAGGAGCATCCTCATATTGGCGAGGAGGTTAAGGCTACTCCGTCGGGTCATAGAATGATTTAATTATCAACAAAATAAAGAATTTAAAGATGAATAAAAATATGATGGTGCGAGCAGCATCAGGCGTGGTGTATGTTGGCGTGATTTTGGCCTGCATTTTTGCCGGAGGCGATTGGTTTAATGCTCTTGCCTTGGTGCTGTCGGTGCTTTGCGTGTGTGAATTGCAGAGATTATTGTCAATCAAGGCTAATATCTCAATGCCTGCGCGTGTGCTTGATTTAATTTTGACGCTCATATTGTTTGCCGCGTTTTGGCTGCTTTTGCCGGAGTTGCTGTTGCTGTCTGTTGCCTACTTGCCGCTGCGCATGATTTTGGCTGTGATCGACAAGTCGGGAAATCCGGCTCGCACTATGGCCTATTCTCTGTTCTCTATAGCTTATGCAGTAGTGCCGTTTATTCTGCTCCTTTTGACTTATCAGTTTAGCAACCCGAATTGCGCCATGGAAGTGATTCTCGTTACATTCATTCTCCTTTGGCTCAACGACACCGGCGCATATCTTTTCGGCATGAATTTTGGCCGCACCAAGCTCTGTGAACGCCTTTCACCGAAAAAGACATGGGAAGGCTTTTGGGGTGGCTTTGCGCTGTCAATCGTTGGTGGCATATTATTCGGATTGTTGTTTAATGCTACCGGCGCCACCCTGCTGATGTGGGGCGTGTATGCCGCTCTTATTTCTGTAGTCGGCACCTTTGGCGACTTGTTTGAATCGCTGATTAAGCGTACTGTCGGTGTGAAGGATTCCGGCAATCTTATCCCCGGACATGGTGGTATTCTCGACCGTGTTGACTCTCTCCTGGCTGTTGCCCCTATCGCATTCCTTTTCACAATTTTCGTATTCTAATACACCCCATGCCATGAGGCGCATTTATGCTGCCGCCGCAGCATTTTCGGTTGTAGCTTTAGTCCAAGCTCAATCGCTAAGAGTCAATCAAATAGGTTATTTGGTTGACGATGTTAAAGTTGCAGTTTATCTCGGCAAAGTCGACCCTGCGCAAATGACGTTTGAACTTGCATCGGCCGAAAATGGCCTTGTTCAGGTGGACAGCGTTGTTGCCACCGAGCCGTGGCAGCCCGCTGAATATTCTGCCAGAATATATTTTTCGAGTGCCACTGCCCCGGGCAGCTATGTGCTCACTGCTCGTGTCGGCGGTCGCGTGGCCGAGGTGACTCGCCTTTATATCGGCGATGATGCCTACAGCCGCTATGCGCTCAACGAGCTTCCTCTAATCTATATGCGGCAGCAGCGCTGCGGCTATAACCCCGTGCACAATGAGCGCTGTCACCTCAACGATGGTGTGTTGGTGTTGGCCGGTGAAAACGATGGCCAACACGTGGACGTGACCGGCGGGTGGCACGATGCCTCTGATTATTTGCAATACCTCACCACATCGGCCAATGCCGTGTATCAAATGCTTTACGCCTATCAGGCGTCCCCAAATGTGTGGGCCGATAGCTACGACGCTGCCGGCCGCGCCGGCGCCAACGGCATTCCCGACATCCTTGACGAAGCTCGCTGGGGACTTGAATGGATGATTAAGATGAATCCATCCGACTCGCTGTTCCTCAATCAGATAGCTGATGACCGCGACCACCGATTTGTAGGAAAGCCGGCCGCCGATAATGTGGATTATGGCTACGGCGCAGGTGGCGCAAGGCCAGTGTATCCCTGTCTTGGATACCCTGCCGGATTGGCTCAATATAAGAATCATAGCACCGGATTGGCCTCGTCGGTGGGTAAATTTGCGTCGTCGTTTGCTTTGGGCGCGCAAGTTTTTGCCGACCTCGATTCGGCCTTTGCCGCTGAAATTTCGCGCCGCTCTGAAGTGGCCTATCGCGTGGCAGCCGATAGCCCCGGCGTGTGCCAAACCACCTCCACCGTGTCGCCTTACTATTATGAAGAGGGCAACTGGGCCGATGATATGGAGCTGGCGGCTATGGCTCGCTATCGCCTCACTGCCGATTCGCGCTATCGCGACGAAGCTGTGGAATATGGTCGCCTGGAACCCGTCACGCCATGGATGGGCGCTGATTCGGCGCGACATTATCAGTGGTATCCCTTTGTGAATCTCGGCCATGCAGATTTGGCTCGCATACAAGGCCGCACCGGCAGCGAATTTCAGCGCAATTTGCGCAGCGGATTGAGCCGCGTGGCCGACCGTGCCTCGGATAACGCATTTCGTGTTGGCGTGCCATTTATATGGTGTTCAAACAATCTGGTGGTGGCGCTTGTCACCCAAGCTATGATTTATCGTGAAATCACCGGCGACGAGCGCTTTCGCGAACTGGAAACGTCGGCGCGCGATTGGCTGTTTGGCGTGAATCCCTGGGGACAGTGCATGATGATTTTGCCCGACAATATGGCTTTGTCGAGTCCTCGCGACCCACATTCGGCCATGACAGATATAAGTGTTAACGGTCGTCCGGGGCGTGATTATTTGGTTGGCGGCTTGGTCGACGGCCCCGTCTATACATCAATTTTCAATAAATTGTGGGGCGTGACGCTGCGCAATCCCGACCGTTTTGATGGTATGCAAAATTCGGTGGTGGTGTATCACGACGATTATAAGGATTATTCCACCAACGAGCCCACGATGGACGGCACGGCCTCGCTCACCTT
>CAZRCU010000030.1:0-16885 GCA_964598685.1 uncultured Bacteroides sp. | reverse complement strand
TTGAAACCGTCTCGGACTTTTTCAGTGGCCTCACCATGGTGCATCCCTACTGGCAGTGGATACGTTGACGGACACCACGGCAGTGGATACGTTGACGGACACCAGGGCAGTGGATACGTTGACGGACACCACGGCAGTGGATACGTTGACGGACACCATGGCAGTTGGTTCGTTGACGGACACCACAGCAGTGGATACGTTGACGGATACCATGACAGTGAATGTGTTGACGGACACCAGAGCAATGGATGTGCTTGTGGATAATGCATAGATTTACAGTTCATTGGATTTGGTGGATACGTTGGCAGACCCAATGTCGGTGGATGTGCGTTTGGGTGAGTTTGGGTGGATAGACATTAATTAATTTAAAATAATAGAGACAAGATTTGGGATTTATTTTATAACTTTGTAGTATGGTATAATATAAAATTAAAAAATCTAATTGTTATGATTTACGAACCCGGTCACAATATTGATTGTGAAGTAATTAAAGCCTTTGGAGATAAGGAGGATTTTTTCAGATTGAGCTTGCCTGACGGCAGCGAGGCTCGATTACCAAAATTGAAGTTTCAGCGCAATGAGCCGCTGCCGGATCATATCCGTTGCCGTATTAAATATGTGAATGCAGGACAGCCTGTTCTGGGCCATTTGATGCCGCAATATGTGAATCGTCTGTATTTCAAGGATTATTCACAGGGCAAGGATTTTGAATTTACTGTGATTTCGCTGCCAAGCCAGTCGGGCGGTAAGTTTATTTTAGAGGATCAATATGGCATTCGATTTAATTTATTTGACAATGATGCAATGTTGGTTGAAGGGCAAAAGGTAAGATGCCGATTCACCAGATTATCCACTAATAGCTATAATCTTGAGCGTTCGAACAGCGATGTGAGAGTGGTGTTTCAGTCGCCGTCGGAATTATTTTCAAGAATAGGTCTCACACCGGAATTTACAACAATATTTGAAAGCGCCATTAATTCGCGTGATGATTTAGTAGAAATCAAGAATGATATAGCACATTCCAATCCACTGTGGCCACTGACTGCTTTGAAAGTGGTGTATGGTGCATTGAGCGATTGGATGGTGGAGTCGGACTTGACTTTTCATGGACGATTTTTCAACGAGTTGCTGACAGCGCTGCGCGAAGTAGGTCTCTACATAATTGAAAATTCGCGATTTATGCGTAATCTACCTGATGAGCATCGTCGCAATATTCAATCGCAAGTAACTGAAATCGTTGAGGGCTTGGAGCCGTTCCGCCGCACGTTGCAGATTGTGGCCGATGGCTCGGAAAGCTCGTTTGTGGAAAATCTGATGGAGAAATTGCGTCAGAGCGGCTATCTGTATCATCCGGCGCGTCAATTCTCCACATTGATGCTGGTGCTTCGCATCTCGCCCGACTTGGTTAGAAAATATCTTGGCGGCATTTTCGCCACCTTGATGGAATGGAAGCTTGAAACGTGGACCACCGAGCCGTTTAAGTCGGCCTTTGTGGATCAGTTTGAAATTTTCATCCGACGCACATGCGGCTCGATCGACCGCTTGCCACAGGCCGAGACCGAGGCCGAGGTGGATAGCATCGAAAAGATAGTGACCGCCATAGCCTTGCAAATGCTGATTTCGGGCGAAAACAGCGGCGAGCGCTGGAATCGCAATCGCTCGCTCTTCTATCGCTACATTTCGCTGCTGCGACCGGCCAAGAGCGACGACCTGCTGGATAAATCCCTATTGGCGCTTATGGGCGTGGATATACCTATTGAATTTACCTATGATACTATACGCGAGCCGATGATGCTGATGACGCGCGCTACCATTGCATTGCCGGCTAATCAAAAGCGAATGTGGTCGACTCACACTTGCCGCATCGGCGGCGTGCAGATTTCTGTGGATGATTCAGGCATCGTGTTGCGACGTGCCGATGAGCACACAGATTCGCGCGCATTGCCGGCAGGCATGATGGAGTGGCTGTCGCCAATAATATATTTGGATAAAATTCCCTCGATTGCCGGCAGCCGCATCAACAATCTTGATGCGCATCGCCGATTGTGGGGCGATATTGAAAAGTCGCTGTTTGAGCAGCGTGTGGTGGCAGAGGAGCAGAGCCGTGTGCGTCGCAAAGCCGATATTGACGATCAGGTGTGGGTAGTAATAGATCCACAGGAGATTGTTGCGGGCGAAACTCCGCGCTGGGCTTGCCGTATCGACGACCCGTATTTTGAGTCGGATGGCGGATATGTTGATCGCCCTGATTTGGTGTCGTTTGCTCTGCGCTCGTCCGACCTTGATCGCGACCGCCGCAAGGTGCGTGAGCTGTTTATCGGTGAAGATGATGTGTTGCGCCATTTTATGGCAGTTGTGAAGGGCATAGATGCCGACGGCCGCTATAAATTTTCGCTGTTGAAGGCTGCAAATGAGCAGGTGTCGGATGTCCTCACTTATAATGATGAATTTATGGGCGTAATCACCCGAAAATTCGGTAATGAATATTCTGTGATTAGTGAGACAGGTTTCAGCATGTTTTTGCGCGAGGAGGATGGCGATTCCGACTATCAACTGGGCGATGTGGTGACATTCCGCATGATCGACACATCGTCGCCCGAGCATATGATTGGCACAATAATCGGCCTGGCCGACGACGATATGCGAGTGGATAAGCTTACAGCGCTTGAGGCTCTGCTCTCGGTGATTGAGGTGGATCCCGGCGAGGACGAGGATGATGAATCTGTGGTGCTCGACGATGACGAAACACTCACTTGCGACGAGGTGACACAGATTATCGAACTGTTTCGCTTCAAGGCCATATCGAGCACAAAGATGCTCACCGCCTTTGACTATCTGCGATTTGCCAGATTGCTGGCAATTGCTATCGGCGATGATGCTCTGGCCGATAGCCTGGCCACTCACGCCGCATTGCTGCGTCTGCATCAATTCTATGCGATGAATAGTCGTGTGGATGCCGATGAGCTCGAATTGTATCGCAGCAAGGTGGTAGGCTCGCCGCTGCTCGAAATTATATTCCACAGATTGGAGATTGTGTCGTGGCTGGGCGATGCCGAGCATAATCCTGATTTGTGGGAGACAGTGTCGGCGCCGCGTAATAATCTTGAAAATACGTTGGCACGCTTGGTGCTCTCCTATAATATGCTGCCTGATGTCGATGATGCCGATTCGGTTATCGCCAAGGGCTTGAAGAGCAAAATTGCATCGCTGCTGGGTGTCAACTTTGAGCCGCGTGTGCTCAAGTCGTATGGCAGCGAAAACCAATTCAAGGAATTTAAGTCGAGCTTGGTGTATCCGGCTCGTCCCAATAAGAATGTCAAGGTGGAGGCCGATCCCGACCGCCAGCAGCATGTAATCTTAAAGATTATAGCATCGTTTATGAACGCCTCGGGCGGCACGCTCTATATCGGCGTGAACGATGCGACACACTGCGAGGCCGGCCTGTTTGAGGACTTGGAATACTATAAGTATCGACGAGCCATGATTGGCACGATTTCCTATGAGCTTCACAATCTCGATAATCTGTGCAATTATTTGGCAAATCTTGTGCGCCACGAATGGGGCGCAAATGTGGCCGGATATGTGGAGATTGAGCCCGACACCGAGGCCAAGCACGAGGTGATTGTGGTGAAGGTGCGCCAACGCTTGTCGCCTGTGCTGCTCGATGGCAAGATTTATGTGCGTCGCAGTGGCTCGTCGGTGATGCTTCATGACGATGAATATTCTGAATTTATCGAGGATAGAAAGGAGATGGATCTCCGCCGCAAAGAGGAATTGCTGCGTGTGAGTGATGCCAAGGAGACGGTAGAGGCACCAGTTGCTGCCGAGCAGGTTGCGACGGAAGTTGCCACACCGGAGGTCGAGAAAATCGGCACGTCGATGTGGCGCCACAATGTCTTGCACAATTACGAGGATGGATACTCGGATGTGGAAGCCTATGTGTATTTCAGCGATGATTTCACATTGCGATTGTCGCATTCGGATATTTACGGCGATTTGGAGCCGTGGTGTCGCTTGGCCTTGGCAGTTAATGCCGATGAGGCGCGCCAAGGCTGCATGGTGCTGCTGTTTGAGAATCGCCGAGTGCTGAAGGTGCCTATGGCCGAGGTGCTGGAGAAGAACGACAATGTGCCCATCGCAATGTATCGCGATTCGGCTTTGATTTTCGCTACGATAGCCATGCCGGGCGATGCACTGTTGCTCCACCTTTCCGACAATAAAAATAATTTGTATCGCCGAGTGGTGCCGATGACTGAAATTCCGCAGTCGCATCTCACATCCTCGCCCGAGCGCTTTGTGGAATTGCCGGGCGTGAATGAAATAGAGGCGTGCGAGATTGTGGATTCGGGCTCGTTGGAGTCGTTTGTCGGCTCGATGTCGTCGGATATGTCGACGCGACAGATCGGCAACGCATTGCGATGTGGCACTGACACCGATAAGGCTCAACAAATTCTACAGGAAGATATAAATAACGCTAAACGTCGTTGATATATGACTTTATTTTCAATCATTACTATTACTTATAATGCCGGCGAAACGGTGCAGCGCACCCTTGAGAGTGTAGCGTCGCAAACGTTTAGCGATTATGAGCACATTATTGTGGATGGCGCCTCCACAGACAACACACTGCAACTTGTGGCCTCTGCGCCCGGCGGTGAACATCGCCGTGTGAAATCAGAGCGCGATAAGGGCATTTACGACGCCATGAACAAGGGTATAGGCCTGTCGCGAGGTAAATATCTTATTTTCCTTAACGCCGGCGATAAATTTCACTCGCCCGACGTGTTGGCCAAGATTTCGGCTGCGATTAAAGATAATGCCGATCCCGGCATTGTGTATGGCCAAACTAATTTGGTTGATAACACCGGACGATACCTTGGCCCGCGACATCTCACGGCTCCGGCAAATCTCAAGTTGAAGGATTTCTCGCGCGGCATGCTCGTGTGTCACCAGGCGTTTATCGTGCTGAAAAAGATAGCTCCGCTATATAATGTGAAATATCGCTTTTCGGCTGATTATGAATGGTGTATTCGCTGCTTGCAACATTCGCGCCGCAATGCGTTTATCGACGAGCCTCTGATTGATTATTTGGCCGAAGGCGTCACCACGGCCAATCGTCGCAAATCTTTAATAGAGAGATTTCATATTATGGCCTACTACTATGGCTTTTGGCGCACATTGTGGCGTCATTTGGGCTTCGTGGGCCGTTTCGTAAAATTTCAAAGAAAAATGAATAAAAACAGCAAATAAATTATGCATCTATATAATACTACCTTTGGCGTAGACAAGGCTGTTGAGACCGAATTTCTCAATTGGCTGAAAGCGGAATTTATACCATCGGCCGTGGCTGATAGCGAATATTTCACATCGCCCGAACTTTTTAAAGTGGGCATGGAAGCCGAGCCCGGCGTGGCATCGTATGCATTGCATCTGCGTGCTGCAAACGTGGATGATATTGCGCGCTGGTATGAGGATCATGGCAGCCGATTGTTTTCTACAATCTTGGAGCGATGGAATCAGCGCGTAGTTTTTTTCTCAACCACACTTGAAGCAATCTGATGGTTGAGCAGAATCAACGGGTAAAGGATTTTGAGCGCGTAATCATTGGTATAGACCCGGGCACGAATGTGATGGGCTATGGAATCCTTGGCGTAAACGGCAAGAAAGCCGTGATGATTGCCATGGGCGTGGTGAAGCTGAATAAATTTGAGTCGCACTATCTGAGGCTCCGCCGTATCTATGATCGTGTGTTGGAATTGTGCAGCCAATTTTTGCCGGACGAGCTGGCAATTGAGGCACCTTTCTTTGGAAAGAATGTGCAGTCGATGCTCAAATTGGGACGCGCCCAGGGCGTGGCCATGGCTGCGGCTCTGTCGCGCGACATACCTATCACGGAATATGAGCCGCGCAAAATCAAGCAAGCTATCACCGGAAACGGTGCGGCCTCGAAAGAGCAAGTGCAGCAGATGTTGAAGCATATCTTGCAAATTCCCGAGCAGGATTTATTGCCGCAGCTTGATGCTACGGATGCGTTGGCCGCAGCTTTATGCCACTTTTATGAATCCGGAAAACCGGCGATTGCGCGTGGAGGCTCATGGGCCGATTTTATCAAGCGCAATCCCGATAAAGTGAAAATGTAATGCAATATAGCGCGACGCGCTACGTTTTATAATGTATGAAGCGATTATTCTATTTAGCCTTTATATCGACCGTAGCTGTTGATATGTTTGCCGGTGTATCAATCACCGGTGCCCGAAGTATTGAGGTGACGCCGGCCGCATCAACCGGCCTTTCAGCTATATATGTAGTGGAAGATGCCGCAGCGGCATCAATTGTGTATCAGTCGTCGGGCACCGATGCTGTGGCCTGGCAGCGATATAGCAATTTGGGCGGAGGCTATGCCGAAGATGTGGCAAATGTAGAGCATGACGGCAACACATACACTTTCAAGGCTGAGAGCTCTGACATGGGCTATATCATCACCGACGGCTCCAAGCAGACGTGCATTTGGGTGGTGAATTATGCCAATCACGATTATCAGGTGAAGTCGCTAAGCGTTACGGAATCTGATTGCGACCGTGTGTATCTATCGGCAACCCCTGGGGCTGATGAGATTGTGTATTACACCATCACCGGACGCCGCGAGGTGTTGGATCGTGGAATCACGCTATCTTATAACACTCTTGAATATTCCGAGGATGATGAGGTGTATAACAGCGTGGAAGTTTCCAGAGATTTAGAGTCGCTGTCGTCAACCATATCGGTTGATGCTCCGTTTTGCGACACCGATTTTCAGCTCTCGCCCGATAGATTTCAGCGCGAGTGGGGATTTGGCGAGACGGTGACATCTGCGTCGTTTACCGCAACGGCAGTTGAGGCTCGCACTTCGGCAAGCCAAACCGTGCGCGAGAGTGAAAACGAGCAGCAAGTGGAAACCGACGGATTGGGTGGCTCGGCGCCTTGTGAGGTGGAATTTAAGGCGGCTGTAACCGATGCTGCGATTTACCGCAAATGGGAGGTGTCGACGAGCGCTGATTTTGAGAACGTGCTGTATTCTTACGATAGCCTCGACTTTACATTTACGTTTACCGATGCCGGCTCCACCTATGTGAGATTTGTGGCAAATAATTCGGCCGGTAGCTGTGAATATGTGGGCGATGTCTATACTGTGTCGATTGGCGAATCACGATTGGATTGCCCGAATGCATTCTCACCGGGCGCCTCAGAGGGCGTGAATGACGAGTGGCGTGTAAGCTATCGCTCGATAGTGGCATTTGAATGTAATATTTTCAATCGCCATGGCCACAAGCTGTGCACTCTCACCGATCCATCGCAAGGTTGGGATGGAAAAACCGGAGGAAAAGTAGTTCCCTCCGGCGTATATTTCTATGTAATTAATGCGCGTGGCGCAGATGGCAAGGTGTATAAATTGTCGGGTGATATTAATGTGATTAATTCTCGCACCGGCACCCAGTCGTCGGCCACAGTTGAGTGAGTGGAGTAGGGCGTTTAAATACGCTCTACATCTATAGCTCTAAGCCATGCGGCCATCGAGCCGTTGATGCGCACGTTGTACCACATCGGCGATTCGGGATCGTCGGGTGTATCTACCGAGTCGACAATTTCCACTTTTGTGCCTTCATGCAGCGGAACCACTGTTTCCGTTTGCTTAGGCATGCGTGGCTGTGAATTGAGCATAGTGCTTGGCGCAGTGACTATCGCTTCTTTATGATCGTTGACGCGGCGAGCAGCGCCGGCAGCTACAATTACAAAGTAGAACGACAGCACCAACAGCACGATGCCTCCGAAGAAGCCCAACTTGCGCAGTGCAATATTTCCTGAGAATATATATAGCGCGATTGCGCCGCATAGCAGCAAGAAAGCGCTGAGCGCAATCCATGCCCATGCATTGGCGCCGGCGGCTGTCATGATCGACTGATGCACGCGTGCAATCAGTGAATTATTGTTTTCGGGCTTGTCTTCAAGGCGAGAGTTTACAAAGTCGAGATTGGTGCGAGCGTCGGCATTTGTGGGGTCGATGCGCAGGGCACGCTCATAGGCAAGGATGGCTTGGGCGGTGTTGCCCTTGCGAAACCACGCATTGCCAAGATTGTAGTAGACGTCGGATGAGCGTCCGTTCTCGGCCAGCACCTTGTTGTATAGCTCGATTGCCTCGGTGTAGTTTTCCTTGTTGTAGGCCGAGTCGGCCAGCTGCGAGGTGGTCTCGGCAGTTGCACCGGCAAGGCCGATAATTAAGGCAAATATTGTGGATAAAACGTATTTCATAAATTATTTGGTCTTTACATCTTCGATTGCTTTGATTGCCGAAGATGCTCGATTATAGATATCGTTCATGGCTTCATCGCTTTGCGAAGGGGTGAAACGCGCCATTTCGCAGTCGTTCAACACGTCAATTACGGCAGTGGCAGTCTCTTCGGATGCGCCGTAGATGGTGAGCTTCTCCATAATGGTGTCGCTGATTAATTGTGATGGAGCGATGCCAAGCTTGTCGCCGATGTAGCCTTTGAGCGCGCGTGCCAATTCTTCGTAGAAGTGTTCGTTGTCGTGGGCTTTCATATATTTCGACGCAACCTTGAAACGGCGTGTTGCAACGCGGTTGGCGCGAGCAAGGCGACGGCCGGTGACGTCGGCCAATTTCTTGGCGTGGCGACGATATGCAAATACGATGATGGCGAGTGCAAGTGCGATTGCCAAATAGAGCAGGCGGTAGATCGTTGAGTTGAACACCGGTTGGCCTATGGCGCTTGGATTGGCCGGCAGTGTGTGGATGTGCAGAATGTCGTTCATGGCTTGAACTTGTTTCTGTGCACCTACAGTGCTGACTGCTGCGCCGCGGGCTACGTTGATGTTGAACGCGCGAGTCTCAAGCGTTTCGTATTTCTTAGTTGACGGATTGAAATATGTGAAGGTGTAGGCCGGAATGTCAAATTTGCCTACTTCTTGTGCCACGAACGGGTAGTCTATGCGATATGTGCCTGCGTAGGTGGTGCCGTTGAATTTTGCGTTGATATCAGTTTTGGCAGTGTATTTGTCGAAACTTGACGGGAACGCAATTTCGGGCTCGGTGAGATATTTTACATTGCCGGTGCCTTTCACTATCAGTGAGTAGGTGGCGGCCTCGTTGGTCTTTACAATATCGGGCGTTAGCTCGGCCGAGATAGTGTAGTTGCCCACTGCGCCGTGGAAATTTGCAGGCTTTGGCTCGGGGAGAGCAATCACTTGCAGCGAAGCTGTGTTGGGGCGAGTGGTAATCTTGCCGGGAATTTGGCGGCGTTGATAGCCAAACATTGTGCGGACGCGCTCAAATTCCACGATGTTGATTTCATATTCGCCGGATTGCACACGCAGTTGGCCGGCTTTTTGAGGGAATAGCAGCACTTTCTTCAGCTCTACGGTTTCGTAGTTTGAGCCATTGTAGTTTTCCACTTTGCTGGTGTTGGCTGTGGGTAGGTCTTCAGAAAGAAATCCTTCAAAAATCGGCTGTTTGATGATTCGGAATGAGCCGCCGTCGATTTCAAATTGGCGGTCGTAGGCCACGTAGAGCTTGATAGTGGCAATCACAGCCTCTTGCTCATAGGTGTTGGCTTTTGAGAAAGAGATGTGCACCATCAGGTCGTTGGCGGTGACCTTTTGGCCGGTGCCTTGCGAGGCGGCGCTTTGTTGGCGTTGTGCTTGAGAATTGCCGCTTTGTGCTTGTTGGCTGTTGTTGCCGGTGTCGGGCAGAATTTCAAAGTCGCGCTTGGCGGTTTTGAATGTCTTTCCGCCTACGGTTAGTGAAATTGGCGGGACCGACGTTTTTCCCTTAGCTCCGGCAGTGTAGTGGATCGTATAAATCACTTTAACGGCACTTTCCGAGCGGCCGTTGATTATTGATTGCTGATAGCTGGTGGATACTTGGGGGTCGCTAAGGCGTTGGCAGCCTTGAATCTCGGGCGCAGATAAGCTTGGCACCGAGTTGAAGTCTTTTTCATTGGCCGCCGACAGCACATATTGTATTGCAAAATGACGTCCGGCAATGACATTTTGAATTGGGCTAATTTCGAATGTCACCTTTGCAGATGCTGCAAACCCTATGAGCAGAGCTAATAGAAATATGTGATATTTGAATTTCATCATGCTTGAGTTTACCAAGGTTTGTCTGTGGTAGGATGTCCATTTACGCGCTGGCGCTGTTCTTGCTCCTTGCGGGTGTTGTTCTCTTTGTTTTGGATAGATTGGAGAATTTGCTGGGCATCTTGAGTCATTTCTTGTTGTTGAGGTTGTTGCTGTTGCTGCTGTTGATCTTGCTGTTGCTGTTGATCTTGTTGCTGCTGTTGTTGCTGTTGCTGTTGTTTATCTTGATCTTGCTGTTGCTGCTGATCTTGATTATCTTTGTTTTGCTGTTGCTCTTCTTGTTTTTTAAGAGCTAAAAGCAGGTTTTGGCGGGCTTTGCGATTGTCGGGGTTGATGCGCAGGGCGCCTTTGTAGCATTTGATAGCTTCGCCATAATTCTCGTCGTTGAACGACATATTGCCAAGATTATACCATGAATATTCGGCCAACTTGGTGTTGGTTTTCGACTCGGCAATCTGATGGAACAGCTCGGCAGCTTGCACTCGCGGATCATTTTCTTTACCTTTATTATCGTCGGAGGCTAATTGCACCAATGTGGCCGCTTTATTATAAATGGCATATTCCGAAGCGGGATTGATGGTGAGCGCACGCTCGTATTCACGCAGGGCTTCGTGATAATTTCCGGCATTATAATATTCTGTGCCTTGGCGGATTGTATTACGCTCTGCCTTGGTAGAAGAGTCTTTAGCCGACGCAGATAGCACAACGGCTGAGAGTATTAGTATAGTTGCTAACCTTTTCATGACTTTTTGGTGAAGAAGTTGATTTTGCTCAACATCGCATTTTTGCGTTCGAGAACAAAAATATCAATTACAAGGAACAAAAATGCAATCCATGCAAAAATCGGGAATTGCTCGGCGCCGGCGGTATAGGCCACGTGCTTAAGTTCTGATTTTTGCAAGGTGTCAAGTTGCTCGGATAGCTTGTCGAGTGCATCCGACGAGGCACCGTTAACAAAGATGCCTTTGCCGGTGGCGGCTATTTCTGTAGCCAGTTTCTCATCTATAGTGGTGAGCACCATTTGTCCGGTGGTGGGGTCGGTCATGTATTCGCCTTTACGTCCGGCCACGGGGATAGGGGCGCCCTTGGCCGAGCCAAGTCCGATCACATTCACTTGAATGCCTTTCTTGGCGGCTTCCTTGGTGGCTTCGATGGCTTCGCCCTCGTGGTCCTCGGAGTCGGTAATCAGGATTATGGCTTTGTGCACGTCCTCGGCGGGTGAGAAACCTTGAGTAGCCATTGTGATAGCTTCGGCAATAGATGTGCCTTGATAGTCCATCATTGATGGGTTGAGGTCGGAGAGATACATCTTGGCTGCGCCGAAATCGGTGGTGATCGGGAATTGTGTCTTTGCCGTGCCGGCATAGATTACAAGGCCCACTTTATCGTTGTCGAGTTTGTCGATAAGTTTTTCAAGGATTAGGCGTGCGCGGTCTAAGCGCGACGTGCCCTCGGGGTCGTCTGTAGCTGAGGCAAGCATAGAATTTGACACGTCGAAAGCAATCATAATTTCGATGCCCGACACTGTCTCATCGTGCTGCTTTTCGCCGGCGCGCGGACGTGCCAACACAAACACTAATGCGGCCAGCGCAATCAATTGCAATGTAATCTTGATTGTGGGCTTGTATTTTGATGCATTAGGCATTAAGTGGGCAATCACACCCATTTGGCCAAAGCGTTCCAAACGTTTGCGACGTCGAGATTGTGACCACCAGAATATTCCGAAGAAAATCGGCACCAGCCACAATAAATATAAGAGGTAGGGATTTGCAAAATCAAACATAACGAATAAGCTTTATGGAATTTGGCGAAGGAACAAGTAGCGGAGTACAAGCTCAAAAGCAAATAATCCGAATGCGAGCCATGCCCATAGCGTATAGTTGTCTTCAGTGTGAGAGAACGTTTTGACGTCCATCTTGGTTTTCTCCAAAGCGTCAATTTCGGCGAATATTTCGCTTAACGATGCATTGTCGGTGGCGCGATAGTATTTGCCGTTGGTGTTTTCGGCGATTTTACGCAGTGTAGATTCGTCGAATTCCACTTTTTCGGGGCGGTAGAGTAGGCGACCCATCATGTCGCGGTCGTATGGCACAAGGGCTTGGCCATTGGTGCCTACGCCAATCACATAGATTTTAACGCCCATTTCGGCGGCTACTGTAGAGGCTGTGACGGGAGCCACAAGTCCGGCATTGTTTGTACCATCGGTGAGCAGAATTATGCTTTGTGATTTGGCACGGCCATCTTTGAGACGGTTGAGCGCTGTGGCAATGCCATCGCCGATAGCGGTGCCATCTTCAAGCATACCGATTTCAAGGTTGTCGATATAATTAAGGAGTTGAGTGCGGTCGACGGTCATGGGCACGCCGGTGAGAGCTTCGCCGGCAAATGTAACAAGGCCGATATTATCTGATTCGCGGCCTTGGATGAATTGTCGTGCCACGGCCTTGGCAGCTTCAAAACGGTCGGGAGTGAAATCTTTGGCGTACATCGACGAAGAAATATCGAGCGCCACAACAATGTCGGTGCCTTCTGTTGACGATGTGCTCCACTTGTCGTGGACTTGTGGACGAGCCAACACTATGATTAAGCATCCTATGGCAGCCAATCGCAATAGGAACAGCACGTGGCGCAGATATTGTTTCCACGTGCGCGGCATATACGCAAATGCCGAGGTGCTCGACATTGCCATAGATGGCTGAGCATTACGCTGGCGCATTACATACCACACAATTAGCGGCACGTAGATGAGAAAAAGCCATAGAAGATGCGGATGTGCGAGATGCATATATTATTGCTTTTCTAATTTTGTTGTTTTGTTGTCTTTTTCGTCAGGTTCAGGCACCGGCTTGGTGGTTTCCACAAAGTTAACAACAATGTTGTAGGACTTTACATTGTCGTCGGGCAGCGGTCGCACCTTGGCGAACTTTACGAAGTCGGCAATCTCAAGAATTTGTTTAATTCTGGGTTGATTGTCGCGTGTCTCCGGATTAGAACGTAGCGATGCGAGGATTTGAGTCGACGACATCTCCATGGCGTTGATGCTGAAGCGGCGTTGTAGATATTGGCGCAGAATATCCACCAGCGATGTGTAGTATTCTTTGTCTTTGCCATTTTCGGGCAGATGGCGTTCGCGCAGTTTGTTCAATGCCTCCATGGCCTCTTCGTAAGGATCAATTGGCTTGGGCTTATGCATCAGCACTGTGCCTGTCTTGCGATATTGAATATACATGAAAATCGCGGCGGCAATGATTGCTGCAAGTGCCAAACCTATTACAATCCATATTGTCCAGTCGGGAATGAAGTCATACCATTTGCGCGGAGGGTTTACAGCGCCTTCCATAGGATTGATTGTCTCAAGCGAATCGAGCTCAACGGGCAGCACTTTGAGTGTGACTACGTCGCTCTCCACGGTGTCGCCGCCTATCACATATTTGAACGGCCCGATTGTGGCCATACCCGGGATGAAGGCTTGAATTGTATAATTTGTGACATAGCCGGCTGCGGTGGTATCTGTGGTGTGGCTCACAACGTCGAATGCGCCCATGTCTGCACCATCTTCAGGCGCATTTGCGGCAACAGCCTTGTGGCTTGGGTCGTTGACATTTACTGATATCACAGCGCGCGAGCCCATTTCAACCACTGTCGAATCAATCGACGCGGTGATTTTTACCGGTGCAGCTGAAGCAGCAGCGGCAGAGAATAGCGCAACGCAAGCGGCTATGAACAATTTATTTTTCATTTTTTGGTGCGGTTTTTAAAAAGTCCAATCAATGATTTCACATAGTCCTCGTCGGTGGCTACCGATACGAAATTCACGCGAGAGCTACGCAAGGTCTCTGCCATGGCTTGCTGACGGTCGTACCACCAGCGGCCATATGCTTGTCGCACTTTCGAGCGAGATGTGTCGATCCAACGGGTGGCGCTGGTCTCAAGGTCTTCAACTTTCATCAAGCCTACGTTGGGCAGTTGAGAGTCGCGCTTGTCGTAGACCTGAATGGCCATGACATCGTGTTTGTTTCTGGCCAGCGATAGCGACTTCTGATAATCGTCGGCGTCGATAAAGTCGGAAATCAGAAACATTGAGCAGCGTTTGCGCATTGCATCGGTAAAATAGCGCAGAGCAGCAGCGATGTCGGTGCCTTTATGTTGCGGCGTAAAGTCGAGAAGTTCGCGGATGATTAGCAATATGTGCTTTTTACCTTTCTTTGGCGGAATGAATTTTTCTACTCTGTCAGAGAAAAATATGGCGCCGATTTTATCGTTGTTTTGAGTGGCAGAGAAGGCTAATGTAGCAGCAATTTCTGCAATCATTTCGCGCTTCTCCACGCCAACAGCGCCAAAATCGCGGCTTCCCGAAATATCAACCATTAGCATCACTGTTAGCTCGCGTTCCTCTTCGTAGACCTTTACGTAGGGGCGATTGTGGCGAGCTGTGACATTCCAGTCGATATCGCGAATGTCATCGCCATATTGGTATTCACGCACCTCTGAAAACATCATGCCGCGCCCTTTGAAAGCCGAGTGATACTCGCCGGCAAAGATGTTTTGAGACAGTCCGCGGGATTTAATCTCAATTTTGCGAACTTTTTTAAGAAGTTCTTTTGCGTCCATATAATATTAAATTAATGGCGATGCGATTAGGGCACTTGAACCTTATCGAGAATCTCTGTAATAATTTCGTCGGTGGTGATATTGTTGGCTTCAGCCTCGTATGTCACGCCGATACGGTGGCGCAGCACGTCGTGGCACACAGCGATCACGTCTTCGGGCACTACATAGCCGCGTTGGTGCAGGAATGCATATGCGCGAGCTGCGCGAGCCAAGCTGATTGATGCACGTGGCGAAGCGCCAAATGCAATGATACCGCTGAGGTCGTCAAGGCCATAGTCGGCAGGGAAGCGTGTGGCAAATACGATGTCGACGATGTAGCGTTCAATCTTTTCGTCAACATAGATTTGCTCTACCACCTTTTGAGCCTCGATGATTTCTTCGGGGCGGAGCAGCGGTTTCACTTCGCGATGCTCATTGGCAATATTTTGGCGAATGATAATTTTTTCTTCTTCTTTTGAGGGGTAGCTGATTACCACTTTCATCAAGAAACGGTCGACCTGAGCTTCGGGCAGCGGATATGTGCCTTCTTGCTCGATGGGGTTTTGAGTGGCCATTACCAAGAACGGCTCGTCGAGTTTGAAAGAGTGGTCGCCGATAGTCACCTGACGCTCTTGCATGGCTTCGAGCAGGGCGCTCTGAACCTTGGCCGGGGCGCGGTTGATTTCATCAGCTAATACGAAGTTGGCAAAGATAGGGCCTTGCTTCACTTGAAACGACTCGTTTTTAACGCTGTAGACCATAGTACCAACAACGTCGGCAGGAAGCAAGTCGGGAGTGAACTGAATTCGGCTATATTTAGCGTCGATAAGTTGCGAGAGAGTTTTGATTGCGAGAGTCTTGGCCAAGCCGGGGACGCCTTCGAGCAGGATGTGGCCATTTGAAAGTAACGCGATAAGCAGTGATTCTACAAGGTGCTTTTGACCAACAATAGTTTGGTCCATGCCATGTGTCACTAAGTTTACGAAGTCGCTTTTAGAAGCGACAAGCGCGTTGAGATCGCGGATATTAACAGAATCGCTCATAATGAGGAAATATAAGTATGTATTGTGTTTTTAATTTCTTTCTGAGGTGGCTTGTTATGCCACTTTTGCTCTACAAAATTACTACCTATAACAATTAAGCCGTTAACAAATCCTGTTAAATTTACTTATTATTCCTTTCCCTTATTAAAACCTTAACCTATTTTAGGGAACATATATGTTGGGGTTGGTCGGGCTGCTTTTTGCCGATATGCTTATTTGCGCGATTTTCTTTAAGTTAGCCGCTCAAATTAACCTTTATTAAAGTAGGTGTGCAAGAAAATTGCACATATGCAGACTTAACTTTGCAGCGTAATCAAACAAAGCTAAAGATATGGCAACCATCACTTCAACCGACAATTTATTCGCATCTGCCACGATTCGTGGCGTGGAATTTTTCTCTTATGCAGGTTCCGGAATTTCTTGTTTGTCGGAACTGATTCGCCGTGTGCGTCAGCAAGCTGTAAATGCGCACGGCATGGTGACGCTAAACGTTAGAAATGCTTCGCAAGGATGGGCCCAGACCCGCGATTTCTATTTGGGATTCTAAGATATAAGATATATAAATACGACACAGACACCGCTTTAGGGCGATGCCTGTGTCTCATAACTATTTAGATAGATTATTTTATGTTGTTTTCTATCCAACGGCGAGCGTTGACGAATGCCGAAAGCCACGGGGTGGCCTCGTCGTTGCGACGTGTGCGTGGATACACACCGCATTGCCATGGGAAGATTGCGCGCTCCAGGTGGGGCATCATTGCCAAGTGGCGACCATCGGCCGAGCAGATAGCAGCTACGGCACCGGTTGAGCCATTCGGATTGCCAGGGTAGGTCTTATAGGAGTATCGAGCCGCAATGTTGTAGTCGGCCAGTGCGCCGGGCAAGTTGAACTTGCCTTCGCCGTGAGCCACCCAGATGCCGAGCTTCATTCCTGCCAAGGGCGACAGCATCACCGACTTGTTTTGCGGAATTGTGAGTGACAGGAAGGTGGATTCAAACTTATGCGAGATATTATGCTCCATCGATACCGGCTTAGAGCCTTCTTTGTTGCTCTTAATCAAGCCAAGCTCAATCATCAGCTGGCAACCGTTGCAGATGCCGAGACTTAGTGTGTCGGG
>CAZRCU010000029.1:0-17012 GCA_964598685.1 uncultured Bacteroides sp. | reverse complement strand
GAGGCATTTCTTCGCCCTTGTCGAGGCGCTCTTTGATCTTGGCGTGAGCGATGTCGCGGCCCACGATGATGGTGCCGTTGAGCGACAGACGAGTCGATACGGGGTATTTAGTGAGTTCGGCCAGCACTTCGCTCATGGGGCGGTTGAGGTCGATTTTCACAGCATTGCCTTCGCCGGCTTTGCGATATTCTTCGGGGATGAGCTCTCCCGGGTTGGTGTCGAGCTTTTCGATCCACAGACCTTCGCGGTTGATTTTAGCTTTGATATTGCGGTCGGCCGAGCAGCTTACGCCGAGGCCTACAGGACATGAAGCGCCGTGGCGCGGCAGACGAATCACGCGGATGTCGTGTGCAAAGTATTTGCCGCCGAATTGAGCACCGAGGCCAAGGCGTTCGGCCTCTTTTTTGAGGATGCCTTCAAGCTCAACATCGCGGAAAGCGTGGCCGAGTTCGTTGCCTTTGGTGGGCAGAGCATCGTAGTATTTTACAGATGCTTTTTTCACGGTTTCGAGGTTCTTTTCGGCTGATGTGCCACCGATAACAAAAGCGATGTGGTAGGGTGGGCAAGCAGCTGTGCCGAGCGATTTCATTTTCTCAACAAGGAATGGAATGAGCTTTTCGGGGTTGAGAAGTGCTTTAGTCTCTTGATAGAGATATGTCTTGTTGGCCGAGCCGCCGCCTTTAGCAACGAAAAGGAAGTGGTATTCGTCGTCTTCTCCAGCGTGGATGT
This sequence comes from uncultured Bacteroides sp., assembly GCA_964598685.1. Lineage (GTDB taxonomy): Bacteria > Bacteroidota > Bacteroidia > Bacteroidales > Muribaculaceae > CAG-873. Next base: position 16,283 of record CAZRCU010000029.1, on the reverse strand, counting down.
CAACTTGAGCGGGAAGGTTGCAGCCGGTGTTCACCTCGTCGTACATTGACAGGGGAGCGTTTTGGCTGTATCGGAGATTGTCGGTGGTGTAGGTGTCGTAAACGCCCTTCGACAGATATTCGGCATCGTCGCAACCGGTGAATACGTATTGTCCTTTTTCGCCGTGAACGATAGCTGTGCCGGTGTCTTGGCAGAAGGGGAGCTGGCCCTTGGCAGCAACCTCGGCATTGCGCAGCATTGTGAGAGCTACAAACTTGTCGTTTTCGCTGGCTTCGGGGTCAGCGAGGATTTTAGCTACCATAGCATTGTGCTCACGACGCAGCATGAAAGAATTGTCGTGGGTGCATTGGCGAGCCAGCACGGTGAGTGCTTCAGGGTCGATTACCAGAAATTCGTGTCCGCCCCAGTTTTCAACCTTTACATAGTCGGATGTAAGGTGATAATACTCGGTGGTGTCCGGGCCGAGCGGGAACATAGGTTGGTACTTAAACGGTTTTGTTGCCATTTTGAGTAGGTGATATGTTAGAGTTTGTTAGAATTTGATGTTTGGGTATTGCAAAGATACGCTTTTGTAGGGAAACGCGCAACATAAAACGCAAAAAGGAACTGCATCACGCAGTTCCTTTTTTAAGGGTTTTCCAATAGGTACAATTTCTAAGGTAAAAAAGATTGTTTTAGGTTTGCGCTACAAAGTTGGGGCTTTTTTGCCGTCTTACCAAATTATTTTATATGTTCTATGACATATTTTAAAGATTTGGTGAGAATTTGTAGACAATAATCGCCAATCTTTTAACAATTGTGCCAATCGGTTTGGGATTAGTTGTTTTCGATTAGGCGGTGGATAGAGTCGAGAGAAGTTCTTAATTCTTTATCAATCGACAAGCGCTCTTCGATATTGCGGCAAGCATAGATAACGGTGGCGTGTGTGCGGCCAAGCTTATTGCCGATGTTTTTGAGCGACATGCCTGCGAGTTTCTTAGAAAGGTACATCACCATTTGGCGTGCGTCGGAGATTTCGCGCTTGCGGCTCTTAGTGAACATGGTGTCGGGCTCGAGCTTATAGTAGGAGCACACGGCTTGTGTCACCATTTCGAAATTCACTTGGCGACGCTTGATGCGGATGGCGTTTGCTACGACGGTGCGAGCGAGGTCAACGGTGATTTCGCAGTTGAGCACGGTGGCGTGGGCCACAAGAGATGCAACTACGCCTTCGAGCTCGCGGATAGAGTCGGTGACGTTTTCAGCCACATATTCAATTACGTCGGCCGGAAGGTCTAGGCCGTCTTGCTGAGCTTTCTTGATGAGGACTTTGCGACGAAGCTCGGTGTCGGGACGATCGAGCTCGGCGGCGGCACCCCATTTGAAACGCGAAAGCAAGCGTGCTTCAAAGCCGTCCATTTCCGATGGCGCGCAATCACTCGAAAGAATAATCTGGCGATTGTTCTGGTGGAGCTGATTGAAGATGTGGAAGAATGTGTTTTGTGTTTCCGGCTTTCCTGCCAAATCTTGCACGTCGTCGATGATGAGCGTGTCGATGCTTTGGTAGAAGTGGAAGAAGTTGTTGATTTGCCCCTTGTGGTTGGCAGCTGTATATTGGCTCTGGAAGAAACGAGCTGTTACATATAGTACGCGCGCAGAGGGGTTATTCTCTTTGATTCTGATACCGACGGCTTGAATCAAGTGGGTTTTGCCCACACCTGTGGGGCCGAAGATAAACAGAGGGTTAAAGGTCTTGTTTGTGGGGTCGTTGGCAATAGATTCTGCAATTGTACGCGCGATTTGATTGCTGCTGCCATTGCAGTAGTTCTCGAAATTATATCGCGGATTTAATTGTGAATCAAACGATTTGGTGGGTTTATCAAGGAACGGATTAGCTGCCGGTGCATTGCCATTTTTCATAATGGCGGTGGACATGTCGGTGGAGCGGACATTCATTGATGTCTCGGGCTGATCCTTGATAGCGTTGTAAACGTAGTAGAGCACAACGTTGCTGCCATACACCTTCTTAATGGCGGCTTCGAGTAGGTCGAGGTAACGTTCTTCAAGCTGTTCAACAAGATACGACGAGGGAACACTCAGTCGTAGCTCGCCATTGGCGAAACTAACAGAGTTTATTGCACCAAACCAGGCGCTGAATTGCTGCGGGTCAAGGTTGTCGCTTATAAATCGGCGACATTCCTCCCAAAGCTCTGTGTGGGTCTTTTCCATTTGCTTGAAATGTGATATAGTTTGAAGGTGTACGGTTTTCGTTTACAAATTTCCGAATAAAATTTTAAAAAACAAACACAATTATTTCTTGCTTTTGTGGAATTGTTTACAAGTTTATATTAATCAGGTAGTTATGTATTACTGTCTGATATTATTAAACTTTTACTTCCGATTTTAGTTGTAAAATACACAGGGAGTGTGTTTTACTATAGCAAATTTAATGTTCCACGCTAACTTTGCAAAAGGCGCATATTAGCGTGGAACGTGTATCAAATAGCTGAATTTACAATTGTAAGGTGTTGCTTTGAAAAATTTTTGATATTTGAAATTGTTTCAAATAAGGAATTGTTAGAGCAACTTTATGTTGATATATCGTTTCGGATTACGCTTGATGTCGATGAATAGTGAGTCGAGCGATGAAACGGTGGAATTCAGATTCTGATAAAGGGCGGGGTCGTGGGTGAGCATTCCCAGCGATGAGTTGGGGTCGTTGAGCTGCTCGGAGAGTTCGCGCAGATTGTTTGTAAGTTGAGCCACGTTTTGGCTGATTGAGTCGAGCGGCATTTGAGAAAGCTTGCCGGATACTTTTGTGAAGTCGGCCGATGCTGTGCTGAGGTTGCCCGATACGGTGTTGATGTTGGCAGTGATTGGGGGCAGTGTGCTCATCAGCTTGTCGAGCTGGCGGGTGGTGTTCTCAAGATTTGCAGTGATTGTGTTGAGACGCTGAATCGACATTGCCAATTCGGGGCTTGCTACAATGCCGTTGATAGATGTGAGCAGGGTGTCTACTTTTGAGAATATACCGCCCAATGCAGGCAGCACATCGTTGCTTACATTATCCATCAAGCCGGAGGCCTTTACGCCGACGAGCTCGTCGCCAATGTTGTGATATGTGGGCGCGGCTGCCATATTCAGCACCACTGAGGCTGTGCCGAGGAGGTCGGTGGTGAGCACGGCTTGTGTGCCGGTGGGCACTTTTAGGTTGCGGTCGAGCGAGATTTCCACCTTTATGTGGCCGGGGTTGTCGTATTCGTAGTTGATGCTGCGCACTTGGCCCACTTTGAAACCGTTGACGGTGACGGGTGCGCTCTGTGCGAGACCTTCAACATTGTCGTAGGTTACATAGTAGTAATTAGCGGCTTTAAACACATTGACACCTTTAAGGAAATCGATGCCAACGAATAGCACGGCCAGTGCTAAAATTACAATCAGGCCGATGACAACTTCTTTGCGAAACATTTTCTTCATTAGTCTAAAAATAAGCTTGGCAAGATTAGTTTGAATTGACGCGCTGTCCATTGCGCATCTTAATTATAAACGCTTGCGGGTGAGTTTTCTGTATTTGACGTAGCAATTTTTTAGCGTCTTTTAGCGATGTGAAATTGCCACTATAGTATTTGTATAAATTTTCGTGGAAGTAGTAGTTGACGTTGTCGATGCCTTTCAGCTGCGAGTCGTCGGCCGCCAACTGCTTGGGCGAGGTGAGGAATTGCACTGCGTAATATGTAGCTGCGCTTGGAGATGATGCAGCGGCCGCGGATTGTGTGGCTTTAGGCGCTGAAGCTTGCGCGGTGGATGTTGTAGTTGACGCAGCTTTTGCCGTGGATGTCTTTGCGCCGTGGCGTGCATAGTAGGTGGCGAATGCGTTGGCGATAGCGCGAGCGCAGGTGTCTTTGCCGTCGGATGATGCCAGGAATCGTTCAGCCTCGGGACAACAAATAAAATCAAGCTCCACCAGCACTGCCGGCATTGATGTGGCGCGCAGCACCAAGAATCCGGATTGTAGCACGCCCTTGTCGGCGCGTCCGGCTGTCGACACCAACTCTTGCTCGATGGCATCGGCCAATTCTACGGAATTGTGTTGATGTCGGTTTTGTGTAAGTTCGAAAATTATGTATGATTCCGAGGAGTTTGGGTCGAAGCCTTGATATACCTCCGAAAAATCGTTCTCGAGCTCTATTACGCTGTTTTCGCGCATGGCCACGGCCAGGTTGGCATCTGTGCGGTGAAGGCCCAAAGTGTACACGCTGGCGCCGTGTGTCTTTTCGCGTCCTTTAGTTTTCTTATCAACCGAGTTGACGTGAACAGAGATAAACAAGTCGGCCGACGCGCGATTAGCGATGGCGGCTCGTTCATTTAGCTCGATGAAGCGATCGTCGGTGCGGGTGTAGATGATTTTAACTTCGGGATGCTCTTGCGCAATGAGCTTGCCTACGCGAGAGGCTACATCGAGCACAATGGTCTTTTCATTTGTGATATCACCGATACAGCCATAGTCCTTTCCACCATGACCGGGGTCGATAACAAGGGTGAAAGGGTGGGTGGCTTCTGCGGCAAAAACGCCAAAAGCCACGATAAGCATTAGCAGAGTATGGGACAGTCTCAGTCGCATCGCGCTACAAATTTACGCATAATATTAGAAACAACAGCCTTGTAAGGTGTATTTTTTATCCGCTTAGTCCAACAATTATTCCCTAAAGGCTATAAAAGGGACTTATACACATCAATTGTTTGGAGTGCTATATGATCCCAATCGTATGGGGCGAGGTTGTAGGAACGAGAGCGAGTATTTGAAATTTTTTGTTGCAGTTTTGCTGCCAATGCATCTATATTGCCCACCGGGAAGAAGTCGTCGGGCTCGAGCGCATCAATGCAGTTGGCCGGTATGTCGCTGGCCACGATGTCGAGACCATAACTCATAGCCTCGAGCAGCACGATAGGCAGCCCCTCATGATAAGACGGCAGCACAAATAGCGATGCGTGGCTCATAATTTGATTCAGTGGCTCCCCTTTAATAAATCCGGTGAGTACGACTCCGGCTTCGCGGGCCTGCGCCTTGAGTGATTCGGAATATTCGTCGGGGTGGTCGGCATCGCCGGCTATCACTAATTTGTGGGTGCTCGCAAGCCCTGAGCGCTTGAATGCTTCAATAAGGTCGTGAAATCCCTTTTCTTTGACAAAACGGCCTACAGCCACCACATATGGAGAATCACCTATGCCAACTTGCTCGAGATATGAACGTGAGGTGGCTTTTTGAGGCGTGTTCACTCCATTGAAAATAAGGTTGGTGTCGCGTCGGCCATAGTTGTTGGCCAATATATCGGCAATCACTTTAGAAATCACGATTACACGATTTGAAAATCGTGTGCCGAGGCGCTCGCCGGTTTTTAGGACAAATTTGGCCAATTTGCCCCACTTCTGTCGGTCGTAGTCGGGTCCGTGGTTAGTCATCACCACTTTGAGCCCCAACAGACGGGCAAACGGCGCCATTATGGCAGGGCCGATGGCGTGGATGTGGACAATGTCGGGGTTGAGACTGCGCGCTTTGATTAGGGCTAAGAAGGTGTGAACTATGGCCTCAATGCTTTTGCGTCGAGGGGCATACACATCAATCAGCTTCACACCGCGATATTCTTTTATGCGGTTGTTTGGCTCTATATAGCATGAACGGCGAATCACCGTGACATCGTGGCCTTCGGCAGCGATTCGTGGATATAGCTCCTCGCAGTGTGTTTCCACACCGCCAAGGATGTTGGGGATGCCGCGTGTGCCGATTACTACGATTTTCATGCCTGTAATATTAGAATTTTTCTCTCAAGTTGCCTTGCGTAGGGTCTTGACCTACGTTATACCAGGTTTTGTCCAAGCATGGCTTGAGCCCGCGCATTGAGCGCAATTTATTTTTGAGCGCCCATTGCATAGGGTGCTTTATATATTTGTGCATAACGGGCGATGCAGTGCCCACCATCCAGCAGTTTTTAGGGCACTTAGCCACCATTTGGCGCACCTTTGCGGCTTGCTCTGATTCCCAAATTGTCATGAAATCAGCTTGGTGGATATTGCCCATTGATTCTTTCCAATAGAGGCTTTCCATGCCATTGCAAGGATACACTTCGCCCCACGGGTCGATAAAGAAGTTGGCCGAGCCTGCCTCGCAAGGCAGCATGCGACGTCCGCCCTCGATATAGTTGATAAGGCCCATATTGAAGAATGCACGAAACCATGATTTAGGATGCTTTTCTTGCAGCTGCCATTCGATAAGCTGCTCAAAGTCGCCGCACACTTCATCGCGATTTGTGATTACGTTGTCGTCTTTGTGGAAATAATATGAATTATGGAATGCAGCGGTGGCAAATTCCAATCCGAGCGACAGTGACAGCTGATACAGCGACAGCATATCTTTGGAATTGTGATTCGACACAGTGCAGCCGAATCCAATATCTTTCAATCCCATTTGCTTGAGCGTGAGCAATGTACGCAAGCCCTTGTCAAATCCGCCTTCGCGGCCACGCAGCTCGTCGTTTTTGCGGCTTAGGCCCTCAATTGAAATTCTGATGCCGATGTTGGGGAAGCGCTTGGCCAATGCCACCACGCGGTCTTCAAAAAATCCCGATGTGGAAATTACAATTCTATCGGTGTGGCGATAGCATTCCTCCACGATTTCGGCAAGGTCTTCGCGAATGAAGGGTTCACCGCCGGTGAGGTTGATAAATTTGAGCTTGGGAAGATTCTTAAGATCTTCTGCCTTGATTTCTTCACGTGGGTCGGTGGGGCTTTTCCAGATGTTGCACATTTGGCAGCGCATCGGACAGCGATATGTTAGGATTATTGAGGCATCTGTGGGTAACTGTATTTTCATAAGCCGGTATTGACTAATTTTTGGAATTGATTAGTGGAGTTAGCACATTCATCAGCGATTTGTAGTGCACTTGTGGAGAGTAATATTTTAATAGCGCATCATGCGCTTGGCCACCCATTCGGGCAGCTTCGTTATTATTTGAGGATAAATAGTTGATTTTTTCGCGGAGGTCGTCTTCATCGGCATATTTAAATGTGAGGCCGGTAGTGTTGTCCTTTACCAATTCAGGCAGCGAACCGAAATCGGTGGCAATCACAGCTTTGCTGTATGCAAAGCTCTCCAGAATGGCATTCGGGAAATTGTCATACCATTCCGATGGCACTATAGTGGCGCGACATTCTGCCAAATATGGTGCAATTTGGTCGAAGTTTTTGCGACCGAGGAATTCCACATTGTGGTCTTTGCCTTCAAGCCATGCCTTCAGCTCGTCTTCGTATCCGTCGTTTGAGAATCCGATGATTTTCAGCTTGTGAGGCGTGTCTGCAAAGGCTTTAATCATAGTCATTAAGCCCTTTTGCTTTTCAATACGGCCTACGTAGAGGAAATAGTCGCCATAGCTCACTTGGGGCGTTGACTCTTTTATATTAAAGAATGTGGGGATATGGTGCAGGCGCTCTTTTGGAATGCCATATTCGGCCAGTTTGCCCAACGTGAACGAGGATGGCACCACAAATGCATCAATCTTGCGCGACACGCCCAGCATATCGTGGAAGGCTTTTGCCGCCGCCTTGATAGCTGAATACACGGCCGAGCCCATCACGCAGCGATTGCGCACGCAGCTCATGCGCTTGCCATGCAAACAGTCTTCACACACACCGGTGCGATCGTTGTAAAACAGAGCATTCGGGCACATGTATTGGAAATCGCTGATGCGATGTACCACCGGAATGCCCATTTTGCGAGCTGCATATATGATTGATGGTGATATTTTGTTGTGATATTGCATGATGTAGACAATATCAGGCTTGGTGTCGCGCAGCAGTTGTGTGAATTTCCGTTTTGCTTCACACGAATAAAACATTCGAGTGAACGATTTCAACACAGTGGCGGGCGTCTTCTTTGTCTGTGCAAAATATGCCTCGTCGTCTACCGACTCCAAGAAATATTTATCATAAGCGCATGGCAGATTTTGCGATCCCTTTATGGAAAAAGGAATCACCTCGTGGCCTTCGCGCTCCAGAATTTCTTTGATGTTGAAATAATACCGTTCAGGACCGCCCGACACAAAATATCTGTAGTTTACCAGCGCTATTTTCATGGACGTCCGATACAGCTATATTTAATGCCGGCTTCGGCAAGTTCGGCAGGATCATAAATGTTTCTGCCATCAATCACAATGGCTTTATTCATCTTGGCCACAATATTAGCCCAATTAGGCATGCGGAATTGTCGCCATTCGGTGAGCATCAGCAGTGCATCGGCGCCATCTACGGCATCATACATATCCGAGGCATAATCCACGGCAAATCCGATTCTGCGACGACATTCAGCCATTGCCACTGGATCGTAGACCTTTACTTTTGCTCCGGCTTTCAGCAGGCAGTCGATTACCACCAGCGATGTAGCCTCGCGCATATCATCGGTTTCAGGCTTGAATGCCAAGCCCCAGATTGCAATAGTCTTGCCGCGCAAATCGTCGCCATAGATGTTCACAAGCTTGTTAAACACCACATGCTTTTGATTTTCGTTGACCTCTTCCACGGCTTGCAACACTCGCATGTCGTAGCCCTGCTTTTGAGCGGTCTTTATCAGTGCTTTTACATCCTTGGGGAAGCATGAGCCGCCGTAGCCGCAGCCCGGGTATAAGAATTTGCTGCCAATTCGTGTGTCGCTGCCAAGGCCTTTGCGCACGGCATCCACGTCGGCACCAACCAATTCGCATAAATTGGCAATGTCGTTCATAAATGAAATACGAGTTGCCAGCATTGAGTTGGCTGCATATTTGATCATTTCGGCCGATGGAATATCGGTGAAGATTACGCGGAATTTGTTGAGCATCAATGGACGATACAGCCTTGCCATAAGCTTGCCGGCTCTCTCTGAATCTACGCCCACCACCACGCGGTCGGGGCGCATGAAATCGCTCACTGCCGAGCCTTCTTTCAAAAATTCGGGGTTGGATGCCACGTCAAATTCAATTGATTCGCCACGCAGCTCCAATTGCTTGGCTATTTCAGCCTTCACCTTGGCCGCCGTACCAACGGGCACGGTCGATTTTGTCACCAATAGCGTGTATTTCTTGATAAGTCGGCCAAAATTGCGAGCCACATCGAGCACATAATGCAAATCGGCCGAGCCATCTTCGTCGGGAGGTGTGCCTACAGCGCTAAATACGATGTCTACACTGTTGATACATTCAGCCAAATCGGTGGTGAAGTGCAGGCGGCCTTCGGCCACATTGCGTTTCACGACATCTTCCAATCCGGGTTCATAAATCGGAATTTGACCATTGCGCAGTGCTTCTACTTTTTTCTCGTTGATATCAATGCAGGTGACATTAACGCCCATTTCTGCAAAGCATGCACCTGACACTAATCCTACATATCCTGTACCGACTACGGCTATATCCATTGAAAATTCTTTCTTTAGGTTAGTTAAGCGGATTCTCACTTGAGCGAAACCATTTTACAAACTCGGCGATGCCTTCTTTCAGCGTATGCGAGGGGCAAATCCCTGTGGCGGCTTGCAGCTTTGAGGTATCGGCACTGGTGCAATACACATCGCCGGGCTGCATTGGCAAAAACTCTTTTTTTGCCGTTTTTCCGCAAGCTTGTTCAATTTCACTAATGAAATCCATTAGTTTAACGGAATTAGACCCTCCGATATTATATATATTGTAAAAAATATCGTTCTTATTTTTCAGCGGTGGGGTGTCGATTACCGCCACTGTGCCATCCACGATGTCGTCGATATAGGTGAAATCGCGCATCATATCGCCGTGGTTGAACACTTTGATCGGCTCGTCGCGCAAAATTGCGCCGGCAAACAGCATCGGCGACATGTCGGGGCGTCCCCACGGACCATACACAGTGAAATATCGCAGGCCGGTTGTGGCAAATCCATAGAGCTTGCAATAGGCATGAGCCATAAGCTCGTTGCTTTTCTTTGATGCGGCATACAGGCTCACGGGGCAATCCACTTGGTCGGCCTCGTTGTATGGAATCTTGGAATTGAGCCCGTAGACCGAGCTCGACGATGCAAACACCAAATGCTTAACGCCAAAATTTCTGCAGCCTTCCAATATGTTTAAAAATCCGGCGATATTGCTTTGCAGATACACATAGGGATTTGTGATAGAATATCTCACACCGGCCTGTGCTGCCAGATTCACCACCACATCAAATTTGCCTTGGCTCATTATATTGTCGAGCGTAGGCTTGTCTGAAATATCAACTTTTGAAAAGGTGAGGGTAGGGAGCGTGGTAGATTTCACGGCTGTGCCATAGTCGACATTTTCATTGAATTCAATGCCCATGCGTCGCAGACGTGCATACTTTAATCGCACATCATAGTAGTCGTTTATATTATCAATGCCTACCACTTCATCTCCACGTTTGGCCAAGCGCTCTGCGACGCCCGAGCCGATGAAGCCGGCTGCACCTGTCACCAGTATTTTCATATGTATCTAAGAATCTATCGCTGTGTTATGGTATGTGAAACTAGAATTTATGACGCCACAAAGGTAAGCTTTTTTGGCTAAATAAGCCATTTTAAGCCGCAAATAAAAATTAAAATCCCCATTAAACTTTCATACTATTGCGAATTTTGCTACTTTTGTGCAATCAACCGCCCATTTCGGCCAATATTATCACAAGCTAATCATGAAAATATTCTACGACCTCACTACAGTGCAGCCTTCAGGTGGAGCAAAATTCCATGGTGGTGGCATTTATTCTGATATCGTTTTCCGCCGTTTGTTGCAGAAAACCAATCAAGTCGTAGCATACTATGATAGCAGAGCTTATATCAGCCCCGATGTCTTGGTCCTATGCCGCGAGCGCGGTGTAGCCCTTGTTGATGTTGCCAATACTTCGCTTCAGCAGGCCTACGAGCAATCAGGCTGCGACCGCGCCTATAGCGCCCTGCCGGGCCAACCGTTTATGACTATTAAGTCGCCTCGCTTGATCGGCACCATCCATGGCTTGCGCGATTTGGAATTGAAGTTTGATTGCATAGCGCTGCGCTATCATCGCAATAAAATGCGTGATTATGTGCGCGACATCGCCGCGCGAGCGCTGCATAAGGCTATCCTTAAACGCCGCCTACGCAAATGGCGCAATATTATGAGAGGCGACATTGTGGTGGTGTCGCAGCACACTGCATCGGCTCTGAATGTGTGGTTCGACGAGGCTTCGGCGCGCAAATTCCCCGTGTTCTACAGCCCGTCGACGGTGCGCAATCTGCAATTGCCTTCAGATTCGTTTGACAGCGGCAAATATATACTGATGGTGAGCGGCAATCGCTGGGAAAAGAATGTGCTGCGCGCCATTATGGCCTTTGAGCAGCTGTTTGATAAAGGCCTGCTGGAGGATGTCCACGTGAATATCACCGGCCTAAAATCCTACAATCAGTTGCGCTATCACTTCCGCCACCCCGAGCGCTTTCATTTGCTTGGGTATGTGAGCGATTCCGACCTTGGCCGATTGTATCGTGATGCCTATGCGTTTGTGTATCCGTCGGTTAATGAGGGATTTGGCTATCCTCCGCTCGAGGCGATGAATTGTCGCGTGCCTGTGGCAGCTTCGGCAGTGGCCTCAATTCCCGAGGTGTGTGGCGATGCCGTGCTCTATTTCAATCCCTTTGATGTGGCCGAGATTGCCAACCGCATTTTGCGTCTCACCGACGACGCCACTCGCAAGCATTTGATTGATGCCGGCGCAGAGCGCTATGCAAAAATCAAAGAGCGCCAAGATCATGACCTCGACGCTCTCATAGATTATATTTGCCGCGATTAGCGGTTGGCATACATATCTTCGTAGTAGCGCTGATAGTCGCCCGATGTGATATTGTCGAGCCACGCCTGATTGTCCAAATACCAACGCACTGTTTTTTCGATACCCTCTTCAAATTGTAGCGATGGCTCCCAACCCAGCTCGGTCTGCACCTTGCGCGAATCAATCGCGTAGCGCTTGTCGTGGCCTTGGCGGTCGGTTACAAAGGTGATGAGTGGCAGACTGTGCCCCTCGGGATTGCCAAGCAGGCGGTCGACAGTGGCGATTAGCACCTTAATCAAGTCGATATTCTTCCACTCGTTAAACCCGCCGATATTATACGTGTCGCCGGCTTTGCCATTGTGAAAAATCAGGTCGATTGCGCGCGCATGGTCTTCCACATAGAGCCAATCGCGCACATTTTCGCCCTTGCCATACACCGGCAGTGGCTTGCCGTGGCGAATATTATTGATAAACAGCGGAATCAGCTTTTCGGGGAACTGATAGGGCCCGTAATTATTAGAGCAGTTTGTCACCAGGGTGGGCATGCCATAGGTGTCGTGGTAGGCGCGCACAAAGTGGTCGCTCGAGGCCTTGGATGCCGAGTAGGGCGAATGGGGATTGTATGCGGTGCTTTCCAAGAAAAATTCTGTGCCAAAGGCCAAATGGTGGCTCTCTGAGGATGCCTTGGTGGTGAACGGCGACTCTGTGCCTTCAGGATGCGTAAGCTCCAACGCGCCATACACCTCGTCTGTCGAAATATGATAGAATAGCTTGCCGTCAAATCCTTCTGGCCGAGATTCCCAATATTCGCGTGCGGCTTGCAGCAGCGACAATGTGCCCATGATGTTTGTGCGAGCAAATGTAAACGGATCTTTGATCGAACGATCCACATGGCTCTCGGCTGCGAGATGTATCACACCGTCAATTTCATATTGGCGCATAAGTTGGCGCATAAGTTCCAAATCTACGATGTCGCCGCGCACAAATGTATAATTTGGCGCAGTCTCTATATCGGCCAAATTGGCCAAATTGCCGGCATAGGTGAGCTTGTCCAGATTCACAATGTGATAATCAGGATATTTATTCACCATCAATCTCACCACGTGTGAGCCGATGAATCCGGCGCCGCCGGTGATTAATATATTGCGCTTCATTATTTATTAAATGTGAATGGCGATGTGAAATCAGCCAGCATTGGGTGGTGGGTGTCTTTTTCGCTCAAAATAGCATCTTCGGTAGGAATTTTCCAATCAATGCCCAGTGATGAATCGCATATCGAGATGCCGCCCTCGGCGTTGGGCGCGTAGAAATTGTCGCACTTGTATTGGAAAATAGCCTCGTCAGACAGCACTGCAAACCCATGGGCAAATCCCTTGGGAATAAAAAATTGCAGGTGGTTGTCCTCTGTAAGCTCTACGGCCACATGGTGGCCATATGTTGGCGAGCCTACGCGCAAATCCACTGCCACATCTATCACTCGCCCCTTGATGCATGTCACCAGCTTGGCTTGTGAATACGGCGGCACCTGAAAATGCAGCCCTCGCATCACGCCGCGGTGTGATTTGCTTATATTATCCTGTACGAAGTTCACGCCCGACAATATCTCGGAGTAAACTCGCTGCGAATAGCTTTCAAGAAAGTAGCCGCGAGAGTCGGCAAACACTCGTGGCTTCAGTATAACTACGCCTTCAATATCAGTCTTTATTACTTCCATTGTGCTTTTGTTATTAGTCAAAATCATTATAGGTGGTGCGCTCGCAGTCGGCTATCACTTTCATCAGATATTGTCCATACTGATTTTTTATCATCGGACGAGCCACTTCTTCAAGCTTTTCGCGTGAAATCCAGCCTTTGCGATATGCAATGCCCTCGAGGCAAGCAATCTTTTGGCCCTGACGCTTCTCCAGCACTTCCACATAAATCGAAGCTTCGGCCAGTGAATCGTGTGTGCCGGTGTCGAGCCATGCAAATCCTCGGGGCAGCGTTTTCACCATCAAATGCCCCGACTCCAGAAATGCCTGGTTCACGCTGGTGATTTCAAGCTCCCCGCGGGCCGATGGCTTAATATTGGCGGCCACGTCCACCACCTTGTTTGGATAAAAATACAGGCCCACGACAGCATAGTTCGACTTGGGGTTCTCAGGCTTCTCCTCAATTGAGAGGCATCGGCCCTCGCTATCAAATTCAGCCACGCCATAGCGCTCGGGGTCGTCTACGCGATAGCCGAAAATTGTGGCTTTGCCGTGATTCTCAGCATTATCCACGGCTTCGCGCAGTGTCTGTGAAAAGCCGGCACCATGAAAAATGTTGTCGCCCAACACCAGGCACACGCTGTCGTTGCCAATAAATTCTCTACCTATTATAAAAGCTTGAGCCAATCCGTCGGGTGATGGCTGCTCGGCATAGCTTAGCTTTACGCCAAAATCGCTGCCGTCGCCAAGCAAGCGCCTAAACGATGGCAAATCTGTTGGCGTTGATATTATCAATATATCGCGTATCCCGGCCAGCATCAGTGCCGAGATGGGATAATACACCATCGGCTTGTCATAGATGGGCAGCAATTGCTTGCTTACACCCTTGGTGATTGGGAAGAGTCGAGAGCCGCTTCCGCCGGCCAGCACTATACCTTTCATATATTAGCTTTTACATTAGTTTTGCAAAGTTATCAAAAAATCGCGATTATTTACGCATGTAAATAAGAAAGTCTGCATATGAAAAAGACAGCGGCAGGCTGATGGAGCCGGCCGCCTGATAAATTGGTGTAGATTATTTCACTAATACTTTGTGCCCATCTATGATGTAGAGCCCGCGAGAGAGATTCTCACGGCTTATGCGTCTGCCATTGAGGTCGTAGCATTTCTCGGTCGGCTTAGCGACATCTACCGCAGCATCTGTAATGCCGTCAAGGTCGGCGCCAACAATGTTATAGTTGTGCCAAACGGCCGCATTTTGATAGTCTGATACAGACTCTTGCGGCACATACACAGCAGCAATATCGCAACCCTCGAATGCATTGATGTTATCCACAGTAGGCGGCACAGGATTGCGGCTGATAACATTTTCAAGCGACGAGCAATTTAGAAATGCAGACTCCTCTATATAAGTCACTGCCGCCGGAATATCTATGGATTTTATGGCAATGCAGCTTTCGAATGCCCACTCGTTTATTCTTGTCACTGTCTTGGGTATCTCGATCGACTCCAGCGATGTGCAATCACAGAATAGACCGGTGTTTATGGTAGTGAGCCCGGCGGGTAGATGTGCATTAGTCAACGCCGAGCAGCCATAGAATGTCGCGTCGTCGATATAAGTGACATTGTCTGGAATATATATACTTTTCAGCGACGTGCAATTCAAAAATGCTCCATAATCTATTTTTGTCACTGATTCTGGTATGATAATGCCGGTCAGCGATGTACAATCATACATCGCCCATTGACCAATGCAAGTGATGGTAGAGGGGAGGTTTATCTCAGTCAACGACGAGCAGGCGCAAAGTAGCGCTACGTTTAGCACGGTGATGCTTTTAGGTATGGTGACGCTTTTGAGCGAAGTGCACCAAGCTAAAGCAAAATCGCCAATGGATGTCAAGGATTCCGGTAGGTTGATTTCCGATAGTGATAAGCATCCTTCAAAAGCATGAGGGCCGATAGCTGTTACAGAATTTGGAATTACTACCTTTCGAAGCGATTCACATTTATTAAAGCAACTTTCGGGAATCTCTTCTATCGACTCAGATAGAACTACCGATGTTAATTTGGAATTGCCACAAAATGCGTTAGTATTCAGGCTTATAACATTGTTGGGAATAGTGAAATCACCTTCTTTGCCTGCCGGGTAGGCTACGAGTTTTGTGAAATCTTTGTTATACAACACTCCATCTTTTGCTGCAAAGCTACTATTCTCGGGGGATGCAGTAAAATTATCAAGCTTGCTACAGCCCCAAAACACATTGATATCAATCGACGACACAGATTCCGGTAGATAAATCTCTCTTAGCGACGTGCAATAGGAAAACCCGGCTCTGCCTATGCTTTCAACAGAATTAGAAATTGTTATTTTAGTAAGCTGCGAGCAGCATGCAAAGGCATATCCTTCAATTTGCTTAACGGTTGAAGGTATGATAAATTCGCCAAATTTGCATATAGGGTAGCAAATTATCGTAGTGAGATCTTTGTTATATAGTACGCCGTCGACAGCTGTAAAATTCTGATTGTCTGAATCTACGATAAATTCAGTTAGCGATATGCAGTTGTAAAATGCGCTTTTACCGATTGTGGCAACCGACTTTGGTATTGTTAATTTAGCCAACTTTTCACAATTTTCAAAAGCATTTTCACCAAATGATATTACAGTCTCTGGAATAGAAACGCCGGTGAGCTCCTTGCAATTATAGAAAGCCTCATCGCCGATTGCGGTCACAGTATAGGTGATGTCGGCATTTTTCACTGTTTTAGGAATGGCCACTTCGTTTGTATAGGTTGAAGTAGCTTTTTCAAATT
>CAZRCU010000028.1:0-17114 GCA_964598685.1 uncultured Bacteroides sp. | reverse complement strand
CGGCGCAAGCCCAAATATCTGACTCGTAAGCGAGAATGTCACGTTTATATGTATTTTTGTCTTCCATTGCTATTTGTTAACTGTATTCAAGCTTTTCACTTGTTCACTCATTGGAGCGGATTGTCGGGCAATTGGCTCCAATAGACACAAAGTTAACATTTATTTTTTAATTATATACTTTGCGCCTTGATTTAATTCAGATGCCGCCGGGTGTGGGCTATTTTATCTCCTTAATGCCGATGCCGGTGAGGTATTTGTAGATTCCATCGTAGTATTCGGGCTTGCGGGTGTCGTCGGGCGGAACGTCGTGATCGCCATTCGGCACAACGATTACAAGGCCCTGACGAGCTCTTGTCAATAACACTCGGTAGGCATTGATTTGATACGCTTTATTTATATCCTTATTGATATGTTGCCACTTAGTGCCGGAACGCAACTGAAAGTGTTGCCAACTTTTATGGTCGTGGCTTAGTCGCAGATCAGCGTCCCAGGCTACGCAGGCCCAATCAATCTCAAGACCTTGAACTTCAAATTCTGTCAATGTGTCTTCAAGGCAATTACTGCTACGTATGTCTTTATCATCTTCCAGAAACCAATGAATAAAGTTGGGCTTGAAGCGCACATTAATACTTATCGCTTTGAGCCGCTCGGCTTTACTGCTAGCGAGTATTCCATAGCGTTCGCTCCCTCGTGCATGGTTGCGCAGCCACTTCTTTGCCACATCTAATGATCGAGTGATGGCAATAGGATAATTATCAAGCTCGGCAAGTGTGGCCGAAGCGCTTTCTTTATCAAGTTCAAGAAGTTGATGCACAAAAAGGCTTACCTTTTCTGCCCTGAACGAGCGCATACTCACAGCCAAATGCAATGCCGGCTCAATGATCACCCTATGGGTGCTCGAGATAATGTCGAGGGCGTGGCCATCGGCATATTCTTTTTCAGTTAGTTTGTCAGAAAGATATATGTCCCAATCTTTGAACCTGCGATTTAATGATTCAATCCACTCCTTTATGCCGGCCTCGCCCTTATTGATTTCTTGTCCGCCACCGATCAGGCATACCACCAAGCCCCAATCCTGTTGTCGGTCCATACAAGAGATTAGGTATTCGGGCTCAGAGTATGGGAAGGCATTGATTTGTTTCTTTTCCTTCATAAACCTGGCCAACTCGTCTTTGGTCCATGCACGCTGCGCTTCATCAAAGATTGCTACATGCTCTGTAGGAATGTACGCTTTATCTTTGTGGCTTTGAAAATATCCGGGTATCGGAATAATCTCACCATCACACACTTGAGTGCCTTCAAGGTATAAATCACGGTAGTGATGTATCATTTGGATGAAAGCTTTCACCTTGCTTTTAGCCTCCTCCTTTGTGCAGGGCTTTTCGTTAGTTCGGCCAAGCTTGTAATCCTCTTTAGCACGACGAACGAAATCGCGGGTCAACGCCTCTTGCAGCACTTGGACCAAGGGGAAATTACCGGATAGATACACAGCCTTTTCTCCTTTTTTAAATTGCTCAATAGCAGTTTGAAGGCCGATGAGAGTTTTGCCTGCGCCGGGCACACCGGTGACAAAGCAAATCGCTTTGCGCCTATTCTTACGACAGCTCTCGATAATGCGATCTATGCAATGCGCAGTGTTTTCGATATTGCCGGTGTGCTTGGTTATATCTTCCACCGTGTTTTCTTCATAAAGTGCGATGGCCGCCTCAATAATCGTGGGAGTAGGCTCGTAGCCGCTCTTTGCCCATAAATTATCATCAATCGGTGTGGAATCGCTATCGTGAGCCACGTTGGCCAATACGGATTCTATACACTCTCCAAGCCGCGCTCTATTTACCGAAAGGGGCTCAAACACATTGTCCTCGTAGTGCTTAAGCACGAGGTTGCAATGCTTGTTTTTCTCATTTGGCGCCACCTGTATTGGAATCAAAATTCGGTTGCGACTGCCTTCTTGAAAATTTTTCAAATCAAGAGCATAGTCCCATACTTGGATTTCAGCTGCACGAGAGAATTTTTGCTCTGAAGTTTTAAATTCAAGCAGGAATACAATGTTTTCTATAACAGCTATAACGTCAGCGCGGCGGCCCATGCGCGGTATGTTATATTCAAAATATACACTACCCCGCCCGGAATAATCAGCAATTGCATCGCGCAAAGTTTCAATTTCGCTACGCCACGACTCACTCGTTTCCTCGTTTATATCGTGTGACGATGCAACTGTTAATTCTCCGATAATCTCATAATCCGATTTATTCAAAAAATCGCTGATGGAGTCGGAATAATAAAATCGCTTAGCTGCCATGTGATTGTGTATAAAATATTAGCAAAACGTGAAGAATTTTCACAAAGTTACAAAAACGAATTCACTTTCTGTGCAAGATTTGAATTCATTTTAGGGCAGAGGTGAAAATTTGAAAGAGTTTGACTTGGGCGGCCTTGGAGAGGAATTTCGCTGACGGTTCCATGGTTTCGATGTCCTCCTTGTCGAGGAAATCGAGCGACCAATTGGGCACTACGACGGGGCCGACAGAGTTTAAGAGTATGTACACCACGCGGTTGTCAACTCCATTTATTGCCTCTTCGCCAATGAAGAAAGTTGCCTCATCGCCAACGGCGGCAACAGTGGTGAGATAGAGCACGGTGTCGTTCTCGCGTTTGTGCAAGACGACCACCTTTTCGCCCTTAATTGGCATCACAATGGGGCCGTAACTGCCGAGCCAACGTTGACAAATAAACCCCTCTGTTAGTAGCGAATCCTGAATGCTTTTAAATTCATCGTCGTCAACCTCCATAGCGCGGTAGCGGGCCGACGGCTTGGAATCTTCGATATGGCGCATAATGGTGATGCCCAGGCGTTCGTTGTATGGAGCGTTGCGGTTGAGCTTCGTGATTTCGGCGCTAAACTGATAGCCGGCGTCCATCATCGAGGCAAGATCTTCGTTGTCGGAGCGAGGAATGTAGCCGAGAATAAAGTTGAAGTCGAACGACTCCGGATCTTCGGGGTCGTAGTCGTCGGCAAGAGCGACGGCTATGGCATTCTTGTCGTGTTCGTTGTCGGGCTGACGAACGAGCGCAAGCTTTGCGCCGATGCAGAGTTCGTCCCAAATATCGTTGATATTGTGGAACGATATGCCGGCAACATAGCAGAAGCGGAATGGCACCACTTCATCATCTTCGGGCAAATCCGGCTCACCCTGAAGTCGGAGAAAATCTTCGGGTGGCGTGACGTCGCCCTCGAGGATGTGAATATCATCATCGTCTTCGGGATAGGGCTCAGGAATACCACCTAAATTCTGAGGCTTCTCATCAGATAGGAGCGCGGCTTCAACTTGCTCAAACAAGTCAATGTTTTCGACGCCGCGCTCTTTGAGCTGACGCTGGAGGTCGCGAAGCTCGGCATCGCACACCGGACATGTGCCCGGGCAGTCGCCCTCGTGCCGACACTCTCGCGGCTCGTATCGCAATCCGTACATTTCGGCAACTTGCCGACGGATGTTGCGAAGAAAATCACATTTATCTTTGCCTTTATTCATAGTCTTTCAGTATTTTGAATTGTAAAACGTGATGGTCTCTCGACGTAGTTAATTACTTGTACATTAGGGTATCCCATTTTGCGCAGACGATCGGCAGTGGTTTCCACGTCCTCTCGGCAAGTGAAGTTTGGAATATTCGGGACTTTCAAAGTCAATCTTGCGCCGCCCACCACTTTTTTGAGGCGGTTGAGATTGTAGAACATCTTATGCATTGAGCCGCCTGTGTATTCCTCGTACACGTTGTAAAACAGCGATTTGATGTCGATAATCCAATTGTCGATTGAGGTGGATAGGTCGTCGATGGTTTTGCTGTCGAAGTATAGCGATGTTTCAATGGTGATATGCCATGCAGGATCACAGATACGACGAAATTCCCGAATGAAATCGGCATGCAATCCGGGCTCCCCACCCCCAAAGCAGATGCCGCCACCTGTCGCCTGGAAATAGATATTGTCGATTTTCACACGGTCGTACAGCTCCTGAGGGGTGAGCAGCATGATGCCCTTGCGCAGTGTCACACCATCGGCCTCAAAAACCGATTCATGGCATCGGTCGTTAAGGCAATACTTGCAACGAAGCGGACAGCCCATAAACGTAACCAAAGTGGTCACCCCCGGCCCATCTATGCCCATCCTCAATCGGCTGATTGCGAATATAGGTGCTCTGTTATCATTGTTAGTCGTTACCATGTTTTTTAATTATTTTGACCGCTAAAATAATACCGCTGATGTGCCAAATCTGCGTACTCGCAGTTTAAAGATTGTTAATGGAGCTGATTTTGTGAACTATATCTGCCGATGCCACATTATACTTCAAAGAAATGTCTAATCAATAATTACAATTTTATGCCACATATCGACATCAAATGCTATCCGAAGCATCTGTCCTCGTCGGAATTCAACGCTTTTATCAACGACCTCACACAGCTCGCCGAAAAGCATCTGCATGCCTCTGAAGGTGATATTTCAATTAATTACACCGAAATTCCGGCTGACCAATGGAAGACGTTGGTGTGGGACAAGGAAATCCTTCCACAAATGCAGCACCTCGCCAAAAAGCCGGGATATAAAATGTGACAACGGCTGTCGGTCAATGGATCGACGGCTTGTCGAACGATTCGAAGTGATGGACTATCGAGTAGATAAACGTCTGAGTCAGCAGATGGAAGTCTGATAAATCGGCCGGGAAGACATCATTGTGCAGCGCAACGAGCTCGGCATCGGCAATCAGAACTTTCCTGATTTGGTCGCAAATAAGTTCGTAGCCGCGCAGTTTGCAGGGAAAGTTGGCCAACGATGGATAGTCAAGCCCCATCTTTGCTTTAGCCGTATTCCAGTCGGTGAATTTGTAGATATAGTGTTGCGAAGGATAGCGAAATGCCAACAAAACCGAGATACTGTGCTCGTTTTGCGATACGCTCTCGTTTGGCTTGAAATTGCCGGCTTTGCGGTTAGCCTCGTGAATTTCAGTAAAACGATTTATGAAAGCATTTACACGGTCGGCCAAAGGTTCTGATTCATCAAAGAGATTGCGCAGCACAAATCTAACATCTTCCTGCGAGAAACGAGCGTTTCGCAGAAGTGTGTTCTTTGCAAAATTGAATGAGCCGCCCGATAGGAGATTCGTCTCGCCTTTCAGAGCCACCTTAAGATTTTCGCTAAGATCAGCTGCATCAATATCAAACGTCTTTTGGAAAATTTCTACAGCCTGCCATTTATAGCCTTCAATATCGGCTGAACATATATGTCTGAATTGGCCTTTAAACCATTCAATATAAGGCCGCATCTTCTCGGACAGCTGTGGATCCGGCTCGACGGTCGTTAGCAAAGTCTTTATCCGTCGTGCGGCTCTGTGAGTAGAAGTCTTGGGCTCGTAGGCCATAGTGCCATATTTCCCACGATCGGGCTTATCAATATTTACATATGCATTATAAAACTTCTCATTCACAATGATATAGCCATCAGAATCGACATCGTCGACTATGCGATTATCTGAAAGCAATAGCCTTTTCCGCTCAAAGTCGAGGCTCAGCAGCCATTCGGCGCGCAAGCCTTCGATGATTGCGGCTTTAGCCAAGTTGATAAAGCGATTATTACGTGATACAAATTGTTTAATTGCCAGCATCAAGATTTTCAATTCGCGCTCGTCCTCGTGTTTGAAGTCGATGAGGACAGCCGATGCAGCGCACTCAGGCAGCACATCGTCGAGCGTTGCCTTGCCGCCAAGCGCTTTAATCCTGTGTGCCAAATCAATGCACATGCGCTCGTTGATAAATTTTAGTTGTTCGTTTGCCATGATAACAGATTAAGGAAACTTGTTGCTTCGTCTGACACAAATATAGAAAATTAAAATGGCAATTAAGCAAAATAAAATGATATTTTTTTGGTGTATAATCAAAAAATTTATACATTTGCAGCGAAATAAGACAACACAATTTTAAACCGACCTGTAAAAATCTAACCCTCTACTAATATCGTTATAATGGACTATTGAGAAATAGCCCATTTATTTTATCCTTCATCACGGCTTTCTCTATTTTATATCCGCGAAAATTTGCGTAACTTTGCAAGGCGTTGTCGACTATATTATCGACTTCGTGAAACTTGTCAGTTATATATGAAATTCAATTTAGATAAAGAAGATACAAGACCTATGGTGCAAATTGGTCGAATTGAGATAGATGCAAAAGAGTTTACTGCCGAGCCGTCGCCCGACGACTTGCCTATTTTGCCTACTCGAAATTTAGTGCTATTCCCCGGTGTCACCATTCCCATTGCAATCACACGCGACAGCTCTCTCACCGTGGCCACATTGGCCTCGGAGCGCAAAATTCCTGTGGGGTTGGTTTGCCAAGTCGACTCTGAAGAAAACAGCCCTAACGTAACACGTGGCCTTCACCGCTATGGCGTTGTGGCCGATGTGTATCAGGTTATCGACTTGCCCGACGGCTCCAAGACAGCCTTGGTGAGCGGTCGCAATCGCTTCCGCATACTCGGCAAAGGTTCCGGAGTCACTATGCCCGAAGCCGAGTTGTCGGCCCGCGTAAAATTGTTAACCGATTCCACGCCGGCCGATTCATTAGAGTTTGAAATGACCATGGAGCAAGTGACAGAAGTCTCTTGCGAATTGATGGAAAAAGCGAGCGGAGGTGATAATGGATTCTCGTCTACCGTAAAAAGCATTAAAGATTTAGCTGCAAGGCTTAATTTTATCGCCACAAATATTCCTGCCGACCCGCAGGCCAAGGTAGAGCTGCTGCAAAAAGGCCATCTTGACAAGCGTGCGCTCGACTTGCTGTCGCTTCTTATGGTAGATCGCCAGCGTGTGAATCTTGCACAAGACATCATGGAAAAGGCGGGCCAACGCATGAAGGAAAACCAGCGCTCGGCCTTCCTCCAAATGCAGCTCGACACTATTAAAGAAGAGCTATATGGCGAGGAATCTGCCGATGATGATTTTGAAAACTTCAAGCGCAGAGCCGCAAAGGTGGATTTCCCCGAAGCCGTTCGACAGACATTCGACAAAGAGCTAAACAAGCTGCGCAGGTATCAGCCACAATCGCCCGACTATTCCGTGCAATATTCTTATCTTGAGACATTGCTCGAATTGCCTTGGAATAAGCGCGGCGAAGTGACATCCGACATTTCACAAGCCCGTCATATACTCGAAACCGAGCATTATGGCCTGGAAAAAATCAAGCAGCGCATTCTCGAACAAATCGCTGTGGTGATTAACAATCCCAAAGCGAAATCGCCAATTATATGCTTGGTGGGGCCTCCCGGCGTGGGCAAGACATCGCTCGGCAAATCAATAGCTCGCGCCATGGGCCGCAAATATCAGCGTGTGTCGCTCGGCGGTCTTCACGACGAAGCTGAAATTCGAGGCCACCGTCGCACATACATCGGCGCCATGCCCGGCCGTATTATTAAGGCCATGAAAGCCGCAGGCACCACAAATCCAGTGCTATTGCTCGACGAAGTAGACAAAATCGGAAAAGATTACAAAGGCGACCCATCGTCGGCGCTTCTCGAGGTGCTCGACCCCGAGCAAAACGTCAATTTCCACGATAATTACATTGACGTGGATTACAATCTATCAGATGTGCTGTTCATCGCAACTGCCAACACTCTGTCCACTATTGATGGTCCCCTACTCGACCGCATGGAAATCATCAATCTAAGCGGCTATCTTCTCGAAGAGAAAATTGAGATTGCACACCGCCACTTAATCCCCAAGATTGTTGAGGCCAACGGCGTCTCTGAGCTTCCTTTCGATATTCCCGACGACACAATGACAGCACTGATTGAAAGTTACACAGCTGAAAGCGGTGTGCGTCAACTCGAAAAACAGCTTTCGTCGCTCACTCGCAAAGCCATTCTTGCCAAACTCAGCGGCGAAGAGTTCCCCTTAGTGCTTCGTCCCGAACAATTGCAGGGGCTGCTTGGCTTGCCATTATATAATAAGGACAAATACGAAGGCAATGAATTTGCCGGCGTAGTCACCGGCTTGGCCTGGACTCAGGTTGGCGGCGAAATCCTCTTGGCCGAGGCATCGCTTGCACCCGGCAAGGGCGACCGACTCACAATCACAGGCAATCTCGGCGACGTAATGAAAGAGTCGGCCACTATTGCAATGCAATGGGTGAAGGCTCATGCCTCAGAGCTGGCTATTCCGACAGAGAAATTCGACCAGTACAATGTGCACATTCACTTCCCTGAAGGCGCTATACCCAAAGACGGCCCATCAGCCGGCATTACAATTGCCACAGCTATTGCATCGGCTATGACCGGCCGTAAGCTGCGCGAACGTATTGCCATGACCGGTGAAATCACTCTGCGTGGCAAAGTTCTACCCGTAGGTGGAATAAAGGAAAAGATTTTGGCTGCAAAGCGTGCCGGCATCACCGATATAATTCTTAGCGCTGAAAACCAACGCGACATCAACGATATTGCCGAAAAATATCGCGACGGACTCACATTCCATTACGTGAATACGATGTCGGAAGTAATTACAGAGGCATTATCTGCTCCAAGCTATGGAGAATCATCATTCTGATAAATAATATTCATTCTAAAATAGGCTGCATCAAAATTGGTGCAGCCTATTTTAGAATATTATTGGAGCAATCAAAATCCTCGCCTTGCCGGATGATGACTTTTCTTCTTCGTTTGCGACGTGGAACGCAAATTTAGCCCTTTATAGGCCTTGCCGAGAGTCTTTGTAGACACCTCAAATGCTGGCTTTACAGCTCTGCCATCATCTGTGATGCTATGAGAAATCAGCCAATTGTAAAAATCAGACATATACAGGGCTCGTTCATGCTGACGATGGTCAAGGCCTTCCACTTTAGTATAGATAAGACGAGAAGTTTCAGGGTCGGCTTCCCGCATATTTTGGATCGTTTTCTCTGTTCGTGCAATTGCATCGTCGCGATCCTTCATCCCACGAATAATCCACAGCGGCACCTTGTTGAGATTAGCGACATCTCCATGAGCCAAGCCGCCGCCCAAAACAATTCCGGCAGCTATATTCTCAGGATAGGCAGCAATTAAATCAGCAACGCCATACGCGCCCATGCTCATGCCTATTGCAGAAATTCTATTTTTGTCTACACTATAATGCTCGGCTATATAATTTACGACATTCATTATCTTATCGGCCGACCAATCGCTGCGTGAGCCATTTTGAGGTGCAACTACATATGCGTCTAACTCCATTCCGGATTCCAATGCATCCATTGTCCCGAAATTATCAACAAAATCAAGGTTGCTACCACAAGCGCTGCCACCATGCAAAGCAATGATTAACGGCAAGTTGCCGTCAACGCTTTCGGGCTCATATAGTAAGAAATTGTATCCGTTGACCACCTCATTCTCATGTCTGGTAATCGTAGCCTTAGCCACTGCGGAAAAACCGACAATAGCGAACAACAAGAATGAAGCTACAGTCCTTATAATCACTTAGCTAATTTATCTAGTTTCACTTTCTAAAGCGCTTTGTAAGGTCGCCGTATGCATCTATGCGACGATCACGTAGGAATGGCCACCAACGACGCACTTGCTCAGAGCGCGACAAATCCACGTCAATTATCGTTGCTTCTTCTTTATCAGACGATGCACGGTACAATAATTCGCCCTGAGGACCGACCACGAAGCTATTGCCCCAGAATTGAATACCATTGGTAGCTCCTGATGGGTCGGGCTCATGTCCGGTACGATTAACTGTAATTACCGGAAGACCGTTAGCCACAGCGTGGCCACGCTGCACAGTAATCCATGCCTCCAATTGTCGCTGTTGCTCAGCTTCGGTGTCCGAACTTTCCCAGCCGATAGCGGTGGGATAAATTAGCATATCAGCTCCGGCCAAGGCCATTAAACGCGCAGCCTCGGGATACCACTGATCCCAACAAACCAACACGCCTAATCTGCCAACGGATGTATCTATTGGCTCAAAGCCTAAATCACCGGGGGTGAAATAAAACTTTTCGTAATATGCCGGATCATCAGGAATGTGCATTTTTCTATATTTTCCGGCGATAGAGCCATCAGCCTCAAACACCACAGCGGTGTTGTGATATAGTCCGGGAGCTCTGCGCTCGAATAGCGATGTAACAATCACGGTAGAGCAACGGCGAGCCAATGCTGAATAAAAATCCAAAGCATCGGTTGTAAAATCAATTGCTTGGTCGAAATTATCAACATTCTCTGTTTGACAAAAATACAAGCCATCGTGAAGCTCTTGATTTACGATGAGTTGAGCGCCTTGAGCTGCCAGCATTTCAGCTTTCTTGGCAATATTGTCGCGGTTGACTTGCATATCCGACGACGCTGTCTGTTGGATAATACCTACTTTGAGAATTTTGTTCATATTGGGAGAATTTCTTTAGGGAGCTGCATCGTTGCACAATGCAGCGAGCCATGTTGCTTAATCAGTGCACGGCAATCAACCGGCTCAATAATATGGTCGGGATACGCTATTTTAAGCATTTGACCGGCAGTAAAATCTTTCTGTGGTTGGCCATATGTTGGCATCAAGATTGCATCATTGAGCACAAGATAATTGGCATATGTAGCAGGAATGCGTTCGCCGTCCTCATCATATATAGCATCCGGCAAAGGCAATTCTATCAGATTAAACGGTTTGCCATCAATTGTGCGCAAACTCGACATTGAATCTACAAAGTCCTTAAGCAATTCTGTCTGCTCATCAGGATGTTCAATATCAGAGAATGCTGATGTATAAACGATGGTGTCGTGCGGTGCCAAACGGGCCAAGGTGTCGATATGGCTGTCGGTGTCATCGCCAATCATAGCTCCGCTTTCCACCCACACTATATGCTGTGCTCCAAGTGTTTCACGCAGCTTATCCTCAATCGCTTTTCTGCCTCCGGCAGCTAAGATTTTGGCATTGCGATTTGCATTCAGCAAGCATTCGGCAGTAGTCAGAATCGTGCCGCGCCCATCGCTCTCAATCGAGCCGCCTTCCAAAATGAAATCAAGGCAATCGTTGTAAACGCCGCGCAACAATCCGGCATCCACCATTCGCTTGGTGACACCATTATCAAGATTCCACTGGAATTTGCCTCCCCACGCATTAAACGCGAAATCATTCAGCACATAGCTACCATCGGCATTAATAGTGGTGATTACGCCATAGTCGCGAGTCCATGTATCGTTGGTTGGAGTATCGAAAAATATTATTTTATCGGCAGGAATGTCGGCTAAGCGCTTGCTTATGGCCGTAGTATCCGGTGCTATTACAATAGCAATAGCATGACGCGAGATGGCATGCACCATCTCGTCGTAACACTTCTCGACCTCGGGCAGCATATACGCCCAGTCGGTGTTGATATGTGGCCAGGCCACTAATACGGCTCCCGAGGGTTCCCACTCGGCCGGCATCCTAAGTGTCGATTTATTCGTCATCGTCGTAATCGCTTAAAGAGTCCCATATTTCGTTACGATCAGCCATATATTCTTCACAAAAGTCCATAAAACCGTTTTTCTCGCTGCTGCCAACTTCTTGGCACCAATTGCGATATTGCTTGCGTAGGTCGTTGTCCTCTGCAATTGCGCGTTTAAAATCAGCTTCTGCAATATCTATGCTGCGAGCTTGTTCGATAATTGAGATAAAATGTTCTTCTATATCAGTAGTCATTGTGTATTGTTTCAAGGTTAGAATTATGTTTTGCAAATATATGCAAATTTATTCGTATAGCCCCATTCTCACGTTGTTTTTTTAGTTTAATAAACCTTTTAACATGGAATATGTTAATAACAACGAATATTTAATCTCAATTTAGCTAAAGAGGCCGCTTACTACGTGGTGTAGCAGGCAGCCTCTTTGATTATAAAAGCAGTTATTTATTACTTGCTATAGGCAGCAAGAGTAGCTTTGTTTGCTTCGAGTTTGGAGATAGTATCTGCAAGTTTTTTGCGTTCGCCTTCCACAACAGCGGCCGGAGCATTTGCCACAAAACGTTCATTGGAAAGTTTCTTTTCAATCGACATCTTGAAGCCTTCAAGATATTTGATATCCTTGGTGAGGCGAGCAATTTCTGCGTCCACATCAATGGCCGATGCCAACGGCACATTGAATTCAAGTGTACCCACCATGAACGATGCAGCGGTCGCGTCTTTTTCAGCATTTTGAGCCACAGTGTCAAGATTAGCCAACTTGCGAGCAAGCTCAACCACGATATTATCGACAGAGCCAAGCACATTGAGCGACAGAGCATCCTTTGCAGGAATATTCTTTTTGGCACGCACGGCACGCACGCCCGAGATAATCTCTTTAGCTTGTTCTACAACATCCAGCAGCGACTGATTCACAGCCTTGGCTTGCGGAATTGCAGCATACATTACAGATTCACCGTCGGTTCGCTGTTCAAGATGTTGCCACAACTCTTCAGTGATAAACGGCATAAACGGATGCAACAGGCACAGCAGTGAATCGAAATAGCCACGTGTTGCCGCCATTGTTACGCTATCAATGGGCTTGCCGTAGGCCGGCTTCACCATTTCCAAATACCATGACGAGAATTCATCCCAGAAGAGACGATATACTGCCATCAAGGCTTCGTTAAGGCGGAATTTATCAAAGAGGTCGTTTACCTCGTTGATGGTTGCGCTCAGACGCGACTCAAACCATTCAACTGCGATTTTTGCTGTTGCGGGAGCCTCGGCGTTATTGTCTACTTCCCAGCCGTTAATCAAGCGGAAAGCATTCCAAATCTTATTGCAGAAATTGCGACCTTGCTCGCAAAGACGTTCATCAAACATAATGTCGTTGCCCGCTGGCGCGGCAAGCATCATACCCATTCTCACGCCATCAGCGCCGTAGGTGGCGATCAGGTCGAGGGGGTCTGGCGAATTGCCAAGCGACTTCGACATCTTACGTCCGAGATTATCGCGAACGATGCCGGTGAAATAGACATTCTTGAACGGTTCTTTACCTACATATTCATATCCGGCCATAATCATGCGGGCAACCCAGAAGAAAATGATATCGGGACCGGTGACAAGAGTGGCTGTCGGATAGTAGTAGTTGATTTCTTCGTTGCCGGGATTGTTAATGCCGTCAAACAGGGTAATAGGCCATAGCCAAGAAGAGAACCAAGTGTCGAGTGCATCTTCGTCTTGACGCAAATCTGCCACGGTAAGTGCCTCGCATCCTGAATTTGCATGAACTTTGTCTAATGCCTTTTCTATAGATTCTGCCACAACGATTTTTTCTTCACCTGAAGTTGGGTCGATGTAGTAGTAAGCAGGTATTCTGTGACCCCACCATAATTGACGGCTGATACACCAATCCTGGATATTTTCAAGCCAATTGCGATATGTAGTCTTATACTTATCAGGAACAAATTTGATAATATCATCCATTACCGGCGATAGTGAAATCTCGGCAAAGTGCTTCATATTGACAAACCATTGAAGCGACAGTCTGGGCTCGATCGCCACCTTGGTACGCTCTGAGGTGCCAACCTTGTTTTCGTAATCTTCAACTTTTTCAAGCAGGTTGGCAGCTGCCAGATCCTTTACGATCGCTTCGCGGCAATCAAATCGATCCATACCTACATACATACCGGCGCATTCAGCCACAGTGCCATCTTCATTGAAAATGTCGATGGTCTCAAGATTGTGGGTCTTGCCGAGCATATAGTCGTTCTTATCGTGTGCCGGAGTCACCTTAAGGCAGCCGGTACCGAAATCTATCTCTACATAGCGGTCCTCGATAACGGGGATTACACGGCCCACTAAAGGCACAATAACCTTCTTGCCCTTAAGCCATGCATTTTTCGGATCCTTGGGATTGATACACATCGCTGTATCACCCATAATTGTTTCCGGACGAGTGGTAGCAACAACTGCATATCGACGGCCTTGGGCATCAGTGTGAATCACCTCTTCTTCGGCGCCTGTAGCGCCCGACATATCATCATCAGCTACATAATAGCGCAGGTAATAGAGCTTTGACTTTTCATCAACAAAGAACACCTCATCATCGCTAATGGCGGTCTTGTTTGCAGGGTCCCAATTGACCATACGCAAGCCACGATAAATAAGGCCTTTGTCGTAGAGGTCGCAGAACACTTTCACGACGGCGCGCGAACGCTCCTCATCCATTGTAAATGCTGTTCGATCCCAGTCGCACGAAGCGCCTAATTTGCGCAGCTGCTCAAGGATAATACCACCATGCTTTCTGGTCCATTCCCATGCATGCTCCAGAAACTGTTCACGTGTTAAATCGGTCTTTTTAATTCCTTCTGCAGCGAGCTTGGCAATTACTTTAGTCTCGGTAGAGATCGAGGCGTGGTCTGTGCCGGGCACCCAAAGTGCATTTTTACCTTGTGTGCGAGCGCGGCGCACGAGAATATCCTGAATAGTGTTGTTGAGCATATGGCCCATGTGCAACACTCCGGTTACGTTTGGCGGTGGGATAACGATTGTATATGGTTCGCGAGAATCAGGTACGGAGCGGAACATTTTATGATCCATCCAATATCCATACCATTTATCTTCAACTTCAGCGGGATTATATACCGTAGCTAATTCTTTCATTGTGGAAATTGGTAGTGTTGGAAAATATTTGCAAAGATACAAAAAAAATCGGATTTTTTTGCTATCTTTGTATCATGTAACATCGTTTGATGCTAAACACCTGATTCTTCAGCCTAATATTTAATATTTTAATTATGGAAAAGACTCACGCGCTTAAACCGGTAATCTACCAGCTTCTGCCACGTATCTTCACCAATTATAATAGCTGCCCCACCCCAAACGGCTCATTCGAGCAAAATGGCTCCGGCAAGCTAAACGACATAAACCTCACCATTCTTGCTAATCTCAAGCAGATGGGAATCACACACGTCTGGTACACCGGCGTATTGGAGCACGCTCACACATCCGACTACACCAAATACGGAATTCCTCTACACAACCCCCATATAATCAAGGGCAAAGCCGGCAGTCCATATGCGATAACCGACTATTACGACATCGACCCCGACCTTGCCGTAGACGTTGAGCATCGTATTGATGAGTTTGAACAATTAATCCATCGCACTCACCAATCGGGCCTGAAAGCCATTATCGACTTTGTGCCGAATCATGTGGCACGCGAATACCACTCGGATAAATGTCCAAAAGGAATTGAGGACTTAGGCCTTGGCGACAACAAAGACTATTTCTTCGCGCCTAACAACAACTTCTACTATATCACGCGCCAACAATTTGCCCCCGAAGGCGTCGATCTCGGCTCTGGCGATAATGCCTACATCGAATTTCCCGCTCGCGCTTCAGGCGACGACTGCTTCACAGCATTTCCCGGCAAGTTCAATTGGTACGACACCGTAAAACTGAACTACGGCTACGACCCCGGCGATCATTCACGCCACTTCAACCCTACCCCCTCCACATGGCTCAAAATGCTGCACATTCTGCGCTATTGGACCGAAAAAGGTGTCGACGGATTTCGCTGCGACATGGCCCA
The DNA here is from genome assembly GCA_964598685.1 of uncultured Bacteroides sp. Taxonomy (GTDB): domain Bacteria; phylum Bacteroidota; class Bacteroidia; order Bacteroidales; family Muribaculaceae; genus CAG-873. The sequence goes on along the minus strand of CAZRCU010000028.1, from coordinate 1,587 downwards.
CATGGTGCCGGTAGATTTTTGGCGTTGGGCTATCCCTCAAGTAAAAGAGATCAACCCCGACATCATCTTTATCGCCGAGCTCTATGATGTTGCCTTATATCGCACATATATATTTTCGGGAGGTTTCGACTATCTCTACGACAAGGTGAACCTTTATGATTCGCTCCGCGCTATTGAGACCGCCAACCATTCCGCTGCTACGCTCACATCTTGCTGGCAAACGGTTGATGGCATTGGCAATCACATGCTCAACTTCCTTGAAAATCACGACGAACAGCGATTCGCTTCGCCTCAATATGCCGGCAATGCTGATTTGGTGACACCATCGCTCGTAGTCAGTGCCACAATCTCCACCGGCCCGTTTATGATTTATGCCGGGCAAGAGCTTGGCGAGCGAGCCACAGATGCCGAAGGCTATAGCGGCCAAGATGGCCGTTCTACGATCTTCGACTATTGGAGCATCGCAGTCATACGCAAATGGCTAAATCGCGGCAAATGCGACGGGCTGCTCTCAGATAGTGAACAGCGTCTGCGCGCGCTATATTCGCGCGTACTCCAACTTTGCAACCAAGAAAAAGCAATCTCACGCGGCGCATTCTTTGATTTAATGTATGTCAACTACGACAACCCTCGCATAAATCCGCATCGCCATTATGCTTATCTACGCCACTACGACAACGAACTGCTCGTAATTCTTGTAAACTTCTCCGACGACGAAGCTCAAGTGGAGGTTAATCTACCGTCTCACGCATTTGATTATCTAAAAATGCCTCGCGGATTTGCACGCTCCATCGACCTCCTTACAGGCCAGGAGTCCTTAAAAGCCCTCAGCGACAGTATCCCATTCGCCAGCCATATCCCTGCGCATGGCGCTGTTATATGGAAGGTTGACTTATCTAAGATGAAAAATGTCTAAATTCATTAGTCCTTTTAGCTAAAAATTCACTACCTTTGTACCGGATTAACAATCACCCCAATCGTTAATAATAATGAATACCACTTTACCCCCTTTCAAAGTTTTTGCAGGTACCAAATCGCAGTACATGGCCGAAGAAATCTGTAAGGACCTCGGTGTCGAACTTGGCAAAATGAATATTCAACATTTTGCCGACGGAGAGTTTGAAGTGTCGTTTGAAGAATCAATTCGTGGTTGCGAAGTTTACCTCGTGCAATCCACTTTCCCGAATTCCGACAACCTCATGGAGCTCTTGTTGATGATTGATGCAGCCAAGCGCGCATCTGCTAAGTCGACCGTCGCTGTTATCCCTTATTTCGGTTGGGCTCGCCAAGACCGCAAGGATAAACCGCGCGTGTCTATCGCTGCAAAACTTGTCTCTGACCTTCTTATGGCTGCCGGTGTTGATCGTGTTATCACGATGGACCTTCATGCCGACCAGATTCAAGGATTCTTTAATATTCCGGTTGATCACCTCTACGCATCATCGGTATTCATTCCTTACATCCAATCTCTCAAGCTTGAGAACATGGTTATCGCTACCCCCGACGTAGGCGGTGCCAAGCGTGCCAATTCTTATGCTAAGTATCTCGATGTACCCTTGGTTTTATGCCACAAACAACGCGCCAAAG
>CAZRCU010000027.1:0-17517 GCA_964598685.1 uncultured Bacteroides sp. | reverse complement strand
AAGAACAACTCCGCAAAGCTGCTAAGAGCGCTGTTTGCAAAATCAACATCGACTCTGACAGCCGTCTCGCTATGACTGCTGCTGTTCGCCGCGTTTTCGCTGAAAAGCCCGCTGAATTCGACCCCCGCAAATATCTCGGCCCCGCTCGCGATAACATGGAGAAACTCTACAAGCACAAAATCGTTAATGTTCTTGGTTCTGCCGGCAAAGCCGAATAATCCAAGCATACATATAGCTAAAAATAATGTGCTCACCAATCGGCGAGCACATTATTTTTAAAAGTCTTTGAGAATTTATTTCTCCTCAACGCCATAAGCTATAGCATTGAGATAATAACCTACTACAAGCGTGGTGTCACCACCTGCTGCAATTTGTTCGTCGAGTTTTTTCTGCCATTCGCAAGCTTGGCCAAATGCTTTCGATTCCGAATCACAATGGCCTGCCTCTGCCTTAGCTGTCATATTTGCCACGTAGGCATCAACCTCGCTCTTGGTGAGTACATTTTCGGTAACTACACCTACCACAGTAAGATTATGTTCGGGGCAATCCGGAGCGAAAGCGCCACCCATAGCATCTGTAGCAAGGCACAACAATGTTTGAGTGGAATCAGCTCCCTGCAAGAATGCCTTTGTACCACCATGTTTGCAGATATGCAGACAATAGCCGTCAACTGTCACAGTGTCGCCAACTGATTGCGGAGCTTTTGCAAAGAAATCTTCAACAGAGAGTGTATCAACTACAACTTCGTCGGATGCCTCAGCCACTTTTTCAGACTTGGCACAACCTACAATTCCGGCAGCGCTAATTGCCAATGCCGAGACAAGGATTAAATTTCTAAATTTCATTGTTTATAAGATATTGGATGTGTTTATTTATGCTGATCGCAGCCCTGACAAGCGCCTACCATGCCTTTGCAGCTTGTGGCCGATGTGGCAATAGTGGCAGTGTAGCCCATCTTTTTAAAAGCAGCTGTCAGCTTTTCAACAGATGTCTTTTCAGGCTTATAGGTGATAGTAACAGTCTGAGCCTTTAGGTCAGTAACTATGTTGGTAACACCGCTTTCATATCGCATATTGGTGCGAATCTTGTTCTCGCAATTCTGACAAGTCATTTTGGGTTGTAGGGTAAACACCGCTGTGGCGGTCTCTCCTTTTGCCGACGCTGATAGCGCCACCGCAAAGACCAATAAGATGATTGATAAAACTTTCTTCATAGTGTAGAATGTTTGCATTTTCATGAATGTGGCAAAGATACAAATTTTTTAAGTATCTTTGCAAGTAATTCTAAGGATTAAAATACTAAATGCAGTTTATTTGCGTTTAAATCAGTATGAGCAAACTAACATTATCACGACATATTCCGTTAGGTGCTATTGGTATTGCAATTGCGCTATCACTGGGCTCGTGTGGCGGCGCCAAGCTTAGCACTGCCAATGAGCAGATGCAGCGTGGCGAATATTACGATGCTGCCCGCACCTATCGCAAAATATATAATAAACTCACCAAGCGCGAGGACCGCCAACAGCGCGGTGAGGTAGCATTCAAAATGGGTGAATGCCACCGACATCTAAGCCAATTCATGAGGGCATCTGCCGCCTACCAAAATGCTATAAGATACGAATATCCCGACACCATGGCCCACCTGTATTTAGCACAAATGCTGCATGCATCCGGCCAATATAGCCAAGCGGTAAAGGCCTACGATGAATATTTGTCAATGCGTCCCGACGACGCTCAGGCGCAAATTGGTCTGGCAGGGGCTAAAATGGGCGCGTCAAAGCAAGGTGCCACACGATATGTAGTGCGCAAAAGCGAGTTGTTTAACACCTCTCGAAGCGACTTCTCTCCAATGTTCCTCCCGGGAGCTACCGACCGTTTGTATTTTTCAACGACACGCGAAAAAGTTACAGGTCCTCGCAGCGAAATCACCGGCATGAAAAAAGGTGATATTTGGTTTGCTTCTAAAAATGAGAAAGGCGAATGGCAACGTCCCGAGCCGGTGGAAGGCGAACTTAACACCGAGGTCGACGAAGGTATTATCTCTTTCTCGCCCGATGGTCAAACGATGTATCTGACTCGTGCACGTCGTGAACCCAACACATCTACAACTGTGGAAATCTACACTTCGCAACGCTCTGATGCAAAATGGAGCGCTCCGGTGAAATTCGACATCATTAAGGACACTATCTCAGCCGTTGGCCATCCCGCCGTATCTCCTGATGGCAATTGGCTATACTTTTCCAGCGATATGCCCGGCGGCAGCGGTGGCAAAGATCTTTGGCGCATCAGCATCAAAGACCGCCTTGGCTCTCTCGAAAATCTCGGAGAATGGATCAACACTGCCGGTGATGAAATGTTCCCCTACGTCCGCACAGATTCCGTACTTTACTTTGCCTCTAACGGGCACCCAGGATATGGCGGTCTCGATCTGTTCAAGGCCGAGCTTAAACCTTCCGGCGGCTGGTCTGTCACCAATATGGGCACGCCAATCAATTCATCATCAGATGATTTTGGCATTACATTCGGCGAGGGTGAATCCGGATTTTTTACATCGAATCGTAATGATGCACGCGGCTACGACAACATCTATTCTTTCGAGCTACCCGAGCTGAAAATTATGATTAGCGGCTGGGTGCTCGACAAGGATGAAGAGCCGGTGCCAAATGCAGTAATTCGTATCGTGGGCGACGATGGCTCCAACCAAAAGCAAGTGGCTCGCGCCGATGGCTCATTCTCATTTCCACTGAATCGCGGTGTTAGCTATGTGATGATGGCCGGCGCAAAAGGCTATCTTAACGCTCGCCAACAATTCACTTCCGACGCAGCTGAAGAAGATGCTGAATATGGCGTCGACTTCATATTGTCGTCAATCACCAAGCCGGTAGTTATCGAGAATATATTCTACGACTTCGACAAGGCCACTTTGCGCCCTGAATCTAAAGACGCCCTTGATGAAATGGTGCAAGTGCTTAGCGATAATCCTAATGTAACCATCGAAATGGCCTCACACACCGACCGTCACGGTTCCGACGAATACAACATGGACTTATCCGGCCGACGAGCTCGCTCGGTAATTGATTATCTTATCGCTCACGGCATTTCTGCCGACCGCTTGCAATCACAGGGCTACGGCGAATCGCGGCCCAAAACTATCACTAAAAAATTAGCTCGCGAATATCCTCAGTTTGCCGAAGGCGACACTCTCACCGAGGAATATATCCTAAAGCTCTCACCTGAAGATCAAGAAATTGCCGACCAAATTAATCGCCGCACAGAATTTCAAGTGTTGTCAATAGATTATCGAATGTTCTAATGAAGTTTCGTACAGAAATAGAGCCGCAGCAAGGGCAGTTTAGAATAAGTCACGACGATCATATTGTGATGCTTGGCTCTTGCTTCACCGATAGCATTGGCGAGCAACTGACAATCGACGGTTTTGATGTAGTAAGCAACCCCATGGGGCCGCTATATAATCCGCTTTCAATTGCAAAAATAATAGAGCGTGGCGGCCGGCCATACACTGCGACCGATTTAATAGCCCACGATGGCACATGGCATTGCCTTGACTTCGCCAATAAGTATTCCGACGTGAATGCCGATGCCCTGTTGTCACGTGTAAATAGCCATTACCTACCGTTATATAAAGCTATTGAAGATGCCACGGTGGTGATTATCACATTTGGCTCGGCTCGAGTGTTTGAACACACCACATTCGGGTTGGTTGGCAACTGTCATAAAATCCCTGCCGCTAATTTCACTAATCGCGAAATAACTATCGTCGAGATTGTAAGCCGTTGGGCTAAACTCCTCAATGGCAAGCGAGTGATTTTCACAATTAGTCCAATTAGATACCTGGCCTATGGCATGACCGCCAACTCATTGTCAAAAGCCACATTGAGAATGGCAATCGACCAATTATGCCAAACCTTGGGATGCGATTACTTCCCATCCTACGAAATAATGATTGACGATTTACGCGACTATCGCTTTTATGCTGCCGACATGAAGCATCCATCTGAAGTTGCTGTAAATTATATCTATGAAATCTTTGCAAACGCATATTTTGATGAATCCACTATCGTGCGTGCAAATATCGCGAGAAAAGACTACCTACGGAGCCAACATCGCACAATAAACAATTGAAAATGAAATTAACAGTATCTGATATAGCGAATGCCACGAAGGCTCATGTTTATGGTAAGAAAAATCGTAGCATTTCTAATGTAATTATCGATAGTCGATCATTGGTTGATCCGGATGGCACCATGTTCTGCGCTATTCCTACAGAATCTTCCGATGGTCACAAATTTATTTTAGAACTTTATCGACGCGGTGTCAGAGTGTTTCTGGTACAATACATTCCACTTGAGCCATCAGCCAACATCCCCAATAATGCCACATTTATTGTTGTAGAATCAGTATTTGCCGCCATTGAGTCAATAGCAAAATATTGTCGAAGCAAGATAAATGCTACTATGATTGGCATTACCGGTTCGGCCGGCAAAACCGTCGTAAAAGAAATGTTGTATCAGTCGTTGATAGGCAGTCGCGCTGTAGCACGCAGCCCGCGCAGTTGGAACTCTCGTTTGGGCGTGCCATTGTCAATAATTGAATTGCCCGAAAATGCCGATGTGGCAATTATTGAATGTGGTATTGACCGCCCGGGAGATATGCAGGCCATTGAAGAAATTGTACGTCCTGATATTTGCATCCTGACATCTATCACAGATGAGCATGCTGCCGGATTCGATTCTAAAATTCAAAAAATCAACGAAAAGCTACTCCTCGCAGCAAATGCTAAATGTCTTATCTATAACGGAACTGATCCTGACGTGAAAAGATGCGTGGAGCAAATGCATCGCGACGGCAAAAATCTTTGCATATCCACATGTGAAGATGCCAACGCTGTCAATCTTGCAACGACACGCGCCACACTGCAAGAGCTGGGATTTTCTAAAGCTGATTCTGAAAATATCACCAACGGCCTTGAACCGGCTACCAATCGGATCCTCGTGCATGAAGGTGTAAATGATTGCGTAATGCTCTACGACGGCTTTACAGCCGACCTCCGCTCGCTGTGTGCAGCACTCGATTTCATGCGCCGTCGCGCCACTGCCACACGCAAGAATACTATAATTCTATCCGATCTTATACACGAGCCTCTAAGCGATGAAAAGCTTTACGACCTATATTATGAGGTTGCATCTCTTTTGTCGAAATACGGCATAGAGCGTGTATTGGCTATCGGTAGCGAAATATCTAAATTTGGTCGTGCAATTGGTAATGTAACCGACCTTGAAATAGTGGAAAGCTCCGATTCATTTTTGGCAAATTATGATATTAATGGATTCAGCTCAGAGACAATACTTATCTTTGTCAATCCCGCCAAGGCCGGACGAGCCGTAAAAGATTTGCTGGAAAGCCCGCGTCACGATTCAATTTTTGAAATTAATCTCGATTCTGTAATCAAAAACTTCAATTACTATCGCAGCTTGCTAAAGCCGAGCACCGGCTTGGTAGCCATGGTTAAAGCTTCTGCCTATGGCACGGGCGCACTGGAAATCTCCAAGACACTGCAAGCTCAGGGCGCAAGCTACCTTGCCGTAGCAGTAATTGATGAGGGTGTGGAGCTACGCCGCGGCGGTATTTCAATGCCGATAATGGTGCTCAACCCCATTACGAGCAACTACAAGGCTCTGTTTGATTATAATCTTGAGCCATCGGTGTTCTCAATGGCCGAGCTGGATACTCTGATTTCAGAAGCTAAACGCCATCACCGCACATCAGTTGGTGTGCACATTAAGCTCGACACCGGCATGCATCGCGTAGGCTTTATTGAAAGAGAACTGCCGGCTTTGGTAGAGTGTCTAAAATCTTGCAATAATATTAAAGTGACCTCAATATTCAGCCATCTGGCCACTGCTGATTGCCTTGATAAGGATGACTACACAACATATCAGCTCGACAACTACGCACGAATGTCAAGCTATATTGTCGAGGCCATGCCTTATCCTATCAAACGACATGTGCTCAACACCGCCGGTATCATGCGCTTCCCCGAGCATCAATACGATATGGTGCGCCTTGGCATAGGGTTGTATGGCATTTCTCCGCTGCCTCACGAAGAGGGTCTGCTATCTACTGTAGCATCGCTCAAATCTACTATAATATCATTAAAGCATTGGCCCGCGGGCACGACAATCGGCTATGGACGTCGTGGGCTGTTGCATCGCGATTCTGTGATCGCTACCATCCCGATTGGATATGCCGATGGTATCAACCGCCACTTCGGCAACGGTGCCACATCTTATATAATTGATGACGTAGCTTGCCCAACAGTAGGCAATATTTGTATGGATCAATGCATGGTAGATGTCACCGACGTTGCTAATCCTACGATAGGCATGCCGGTGGAAATTTTTGGCACACATCGTCCCGTGGAAAAGCTTGCAGAGATTCTCGACACCATTCCGTATGAAATACTCACATCTGTGTCGCCTCGCGTGCGCCGTCTCTATTACAGAGATTAGTCGGTGAGCAGTTTCTGATAAATCAGCACATCTACATAGCCTGCACCTCGTCGCAGCCATGAACGCAAACGGCCACAGGATTTAAAGCCAAGCTGTTCAAACATGGCTTGCGATGGGGCGTTGTCAACAGCAATATGCGCTGATAGCTGGTGCATATTCAGCGTGGCTTTGCAATAACCGCATAGCAGCGATATTGCATTGTGTGCTATCCCTTGACGTCGATATTCCTTGCTGACAAAAATGCCTATTGATGCATGCTGATTCACAACGTCAAAATCAAATATATCAACGTGGCCTACCGGCAGCTGCTTTTCTGCGTCTACTATCATAAGCCTCAACTGGCCCGTAGAAAACGGGTCGGCAGTATAATCTTGAATATATTGCCACACTTGAAAGCGCGACACAGGCGCCGGAAGAGCCGATGCGTCGCAAGCAGTGCGCTCGTTCTCCCATGAATAGATAAGGTCGACATCTTCAGGTTCGAGCGCCCTTAACTCCACTTTACTATTCTTAATAAAACTCATAGTTACGAATCAAATGGACGACGATCAATTATAGAACGGCCGAGCGTAAGTTCGTCGGTATATTCCAATTCATTTCCTACTGCGACACCACGAGCGAGGCGTGTAATCACCACATCACCACTAATAGCGCTTAGCCTGCGATAAATATAGAAATTTGTGGTATCGCCTTCCATAGTAGGGCTCAATGCTAATATTATTTCTTTAATGCAGCCGGCTTTTACTCGCTCAATCAGCGACGCGATTTCAAGACTTTCAGGGCCGATACCATCAATTGGAGATATCACGCCGCCCAACACATGATAGAGGCCACCAAAACGGCCGGTGCGCTCTATGCTTAGCACATCCTTAACATTTTCAACGACGCACACCACAGATTCATCACGTGCCGGATTGGCGCAAATCGGGCACACATCGGTCTCGCTAATATTATGGCACACGTTGCAATATCTAATTCCTCGGCGCATATCAATAATTGATTGTCCAAGCGCCACAGAATCGGCTTCATCACGGCGCAAAAGATATAGAGCCAGCCGCAGAGCGGTCTTGCGCCCTACCCCCGGTAGTCGAGAAAGTTCTGTTACAGCATTTTCGAGCAGAGAGGATTTAAATTCTTGATCCATATTAATTGTTGGAGGTAGAGTATACTTAGTTATTTTTTAAAATACCGCGACTAAATCGCATCGTCGCATGCCAATAAGGGAATTGAAAAGTAAGGATGTCATTTTCAATCATGGCACCTGTCTCGAAGTCAATTTTTAAGCCGTCCGGCGAGATCCATTCGAGCAAAAAAGTGTCAAGAATCGACACAGGCAGTAATCTGCCTTTTATTCGCAATGGCTGCCAATCTGCCGAGCATTCATCCGCGCCATCAATATAAATTAAATCATAATAATCGCCATGCTTCACGGTGGCCAATGTGTATTTTCCACCCATGCGTGAGCGCAAAGCGTTAGTGTTACGATCGAAGTATGTCCAAATGCCCTCGTGATAATCTGTGCTGCGACTTAGATATTTGTATAAATCATCAACATCTGCGAAATTAGCATACTCGGGCAACTCTCGACATTGCGAACGAATATCATGACGAACAAGTTCTGTGTCGTCGCTGCCGAATGAGCATAGATAACCGTTGTTGGGACGGTCGTAATTAATCTCCAACTTTTCGACAATCTTCGTTGAACCTATTTCAATAACACCACCTGCGGATCCTAAAGAAAGGCGCAGAGAATATGCCGGTTTGCTAAGGTCAAACCGTCCGTAAATTGTGCGGACGTCCTCAACAACATCTTCACCATTCGACACATGCCCGACAGTTGCTTCGACGCAATCGGTGAGCGAATCATCCGACGGGACTCCGAGCGGACGCAGCGATAAGTAGCGATAGTTAGCAGAATCAGCCATATTCCACCGTATTCCGAAAGGCTGTGTCTTGTTTCGCGTGGCCGACACTCTCACATGATAAATCAGTTGCTGTGGGTCAGGGCACACGCTATCCACCACTTGCCATGCATAAGAATTTATACCGGCGAACAACATTAGCGATGTCAACCATAGATGCTTCATCCAAGCAGATGCCTTACTTGTTCAACAAATTCATCTCGGCCCATATTATATGGGAGCCAATTAATTTTATAGCCGCGACGTTCCATGCCGCGAAACCATGTCATCTGTCTTTTTGCGAACTGATGTATAGCTATTTCAAGGCCCGCAAACATTTCTTCATAAGTTATCTTGCCTATAACATATTCTGTAAGAAATTTATATTCCAAGCCATAATAAATTAGGTCGTCGGGGTTGATTCCTTCAGCAAGCAAGGCTCTCACTTCATCAACCATGCCATTATCCAAGCGACTACGTAGGCGAGCGGAAATGCGAGCACGGCGATCATCTCTGGGAATATCCACGCCCACAACTACTGCATCTTTAATAGGCTGTGGCTTGGCTTGACGAGCCGCCTCGGGATTCTCAGCATAATAAGTTGCAATCTCGATAGCACGCACAGCGCGTTTAGCTGTATCAATATCTGTGGTATTATGGAGCGTCTTCATTTTTGATAGAATCTGCGCTAACTCATCAAGCGACTTGTTCTGCAACGATTCTCTTAGCGCCTTATTTTCCGGCACATCCGGCAGTTTAATACCACTAAGCAGCGATTCCACATATAGACCGGTGCCGCCACAAATTATGGGCAACCGATCACGGCTCTTAATACCATTGATTGCTTGAGAGGCGTCTCTCAAATATTCATAGAGATTATATTTATAACCGGGCTCAACAATATCAATCATGTGATATGGCACGCTGCCATATTCGTCAAGATCCTTACCGGTACCCAAATCCATGCGACGATAAATCTGTCGAGAATCGGCACTAATAATTTCACCGCCAAAAGCATTAGCACAATCCACTGCACGGCCTGTTTTGCCTGAAGCAGTAGGACCTGTTATTATTAACATATTTGCTGTCATCTTCATTGTCCGGTTATGCGTTGCCATATTTTTCTAACACGGAAAAACGGGCGATCTTGATTATTAGTGGCTACAGTAAGCCAGAAAAGGTCGTCGTAGTCGACAGTCCATCGTTTCAAATCACGAAGGCGGAATGTGGGACGATAGTGTTTTATCGGATAAAGCTTACGGCCTTGGCGGTCGTAGGTTTTCCAGGCCATTGTAATCGTGAAGATGCGATATATTTCATTACAAAATTCGGCAGTGAGCGACGAAGAATTCAACGAGCGCTGAATTTCATCCAAGGTGTGCCAATTGCCTTGCGGCATTGCCTCGCGCTGCGACCTGTCAATAAATATAGCGTAATGGATAATTTCCGCTTTGTTGTCGTGAGTTTTGTTGGAATAGAGGTATTTTATATCGGCACCTTCAATGCCCAGAAGTTCTTTAAAAATATTTAGCGCTGTATCGTTATCCATTAGTGTTTGATTACTTACATCCACACTAAATGGTGTGTCCCATCGGCCATGTTCATTTTGAGTGAGCAAAAGTGCATCATCCGATAAGACTAAAAAACGAACAATAGATTGGTCTTCGTGCGCCTTGGTTAAAGGGCCGATTATAGCAGCCATATTTGTGTAGCGCATAAGCATTAGCACCGATGAAAACATCAACACTCCAATCGGAATTATATTGAAAAAGAATAAATCCGACCGATTCATATTGACGTTGATATAAAAGCCTAAATAATACCACCATTGAACCACGCACAGAAGCACTCCAAATGCTAAATACATCTTAAGCTGGTATCTTGCTTCGCGCGAATATAGGGCCGACATCACATTGAGATCGGATGTGTGACCGGTGCGAGCTCTGCAAGCCATACAGAATCGTGATTTACTGCCTAAGATTAAATGCCATATTGCCACTAAGACCATCAGCGGCGACAAGATTAAGCATACGATATATGGAATATCCGGATTATAAATATCTCTTGGCAAGATGCCATCGAATATTGTAAAATGCCTAAATAACAGTATAAACATCATAGTAATGCCGGTCCAAAACAAGACGAGCAGCCCATAGCGTATAGTAAGCACGCAATATGGCTCGGGGCTTTGCTGCATTTTTCGTGATAATACTAACAATCCATAGACTATAATAAGCACCACAAATGGCAGTATCATCTTATTGACAAGCAAAGGCAATATCAACACCAGCGAAAAGGCCAGAGTTGATATTGTCCAATTAGTCCACAAAGCGAACATCAGACGACGCGAAGCTGTATCATCTGTTTTTGGCATTACTTATAGATTTTTGTTAAACCAATCGAGCATTTTTCCATAAACCACCGAGCGAGCATTGCAGCCATTAATTGAATGGTTCATGTTGGGGAAGATTAACATATCGCAAAGTTTACCGGCTTGCTGCATGCGCGATACAAATTCTATTGAATTTGCGGGATGCACATTATCATCGGCCGTACCATACATCAGCAGAAGATTGCAATTTAGCGACAAGACACGTTGCAATGGAGCTGATTGGGTGTATCCGTCCTCGTTCTGCTGAGGCGTAAGCATATAGCGTTCGGCATAGATTGAATCGTAAAAACGCCAATCTGTAACCGGTGCAACAGCCACTGCGGCTTTATAGGGCGCCGACTTATCCGTTGCAGCCATTAATGTTTCGTATCCGCCATAGCTCCAGCCGAAGATGCCAATACGAGATGAGTCGACATATGGAAGTGATCCGATATATTTTGCAGCGGCAAGTTGGTCTATCGTTTCATAATATCCAAGATGACGATAAACGACATCGCAGAAATCACGACCACGGCCACCGGTGCCACGACCATCTACACATGCCACTACATAACCGGCCTTAGCAAATGCATCTTGCCAGTCGACGCTCCATTTATCAAGGACTTCTTGCGACTCAGGGCCACTATATTGATACATAACAACGGGATATTTCTTGGAAGCGCTAAAACCTTCAGGCTTGATGATATAGCCGTTGAGTTGATTGCCATCCGACTCCATTGTGAAGAACTCACGTGTAGCCACTTTTGATGCGAATCTTGTTGAATAATCTTTATTATCTTCCAACACTCGCAACTCTTTTCCGGCAGAGGTCATTAGGGTGTAGACCGGCGGTTGAGTAGTTGACGAGTGAGTCAACATCAAATAGGACATATTCGGTGAGAACGATGCGGCAGAATAGCCTTTAGCAGTGGAGAGGTCGGTGATACGACCTTTCTTATCGACACGCTTCACAGTGCGATCTAATGGAGTAGGCGCAGCCACTTGGTAGTAATAATTACCCTCGGCATCCGTGCCATAATAATCGGTAACGTCGAAATTGCCCGATGTGAGTTGAGCCAACTGCACACCATTATAATTGATTTTATACAATTGGCAATATCCCGATTTCCATGAGTTCACAATGAAGTAATCGCTACCTACATACAAATCTTCATAGCTGCGTGTATTAATCCAAGACTTGGAATCTTCAACATAGATTGAACGAACTACAGTTGACTTGGGATTAACCGAATAGATCTCATAGTGATTTTGGTCGCGATTGAGCGTAGCCACGACAAGAGATTCTGCATTGGGGCCATATTCGATGTGGGGGATATATTCGATACGTGTATCGGGGAAAGCAATATCCTTTACTTTGCGAGTCTCAACATCATAGGAATGCAGAGTGACGATCGAATTTTTTTGACCTGCCACCGGATATTTATACGACCATGTGCCCGGATAAAGTGCATACTGGGTCTGCGGTTGGCAAGTGCCTTCATACGTTGTCATATCATAAGTCGGCACTTCCGATTCATTATATTTCAAGAAGCACAATGTAAGGTTGTCGGGAGCCCAGGTCATAGAGCATGTCGTGGTAAACTCCTCTTCATATACCCAGTCGGGAATGCCATTGATAACCGAGTTGCGAAGTCCGTCGGTAGTGACAGCCACCTCGGTTTGATAATCCAGTTTTTTAATATACACGTTATTATCGGCGACAAAGGCAACCATTCGCGAATCAGGTGAAAAAATCGGAGATTGCACAGCGGCAAATTGGTTGGATAACGGGCGCAAAATCTTAGAACGGACTTCATATACATAATATTCAGCAGTATATGAGCGACGATATACGTTCTTTTTATTACGCCATACCAGAATTTTGGATGCATCGCTGCTAAGAGTGAACCCTTCGATATCAGCGAGCTTAGTTTCGCGAGTCTGCGACAAATCTAAAAGAGTTTCAGAGACCTTGCCGGTAGCCACATCATGCACAGTGATGCTGCGGCCATCAGCCGAGAGCATGGCATATGTGTTGCCATCAGGCAAGTATGTGAAAGATTCAGGCGACGCAGGGCGATTTGCCGGATATACGAATTGAGACACGGCATCGACAGCAGAGTCGGCAGCCATGCATGGGAATGTTGCCAACGAGGTGGCAGCTAAAATTGCAATGTAGTTAAATTTCATCATTATGTTTGTTAGAACAACGACAACTGATTAATGTTGTCGGACGGCGAGGCTTTACGCTTCGGTGCATGATACCCAAACTCGGGATCATCGCTCGGGCGCAAAGACGGTGTTTTGGCAGGAGGAGTCTTTGTAAACCAATCCTCCGACTCAAATTCACGCTCAATGGCCGACAAATCGTTGTCGGAAATACGTGGTGTAGTATCTTCAACAGCTTCGGCAGAGCCTTCAATTTTTGGTGCGGACTTAAGAGATTTAAGTTCGGAATCCAGCTCGTCGATGCGGTGTTGATTTTCGGTTATAGTATTTTTTAGAGTTTCGATTTCGGCATCTTTGCTTGAGATTATCGACTTTTGTTGCTTAATTTTTTCGGTGTTACGAGTCATCACCTCATCTATTTGCTGCATTTTAGAAGTGATTTCATCGTATTGCTTCATGGTTTCGTTGGCTTCGTCAAGCGCCTTTGTCTTTTCTTCCAGTTGGGAAGTAGCAGCGGCAAGGCGATGACGCATATCCTCGAGCATTTCATTAGAGACACGATTTTGCTCTTTAAGTGATTCGATTCCCTCAGTCATCTCATCAATCTGATGTTGACGTGTTTCAATCTCTTTGCGGAATTCATCGCCGGGATTCTCGCGCAATGTTTTAAGCTCTTGTTGGAGGCGCTGCAATTCGGCTTGGCTCGACTCCATATCTTCTTGCTGGACGTTGGCCACTTTAAGGCGGTTTACCAGTGAACGATTCTCGAGTTCAAATTGCTCGCGCTCGGCTTCAAGGCGGGCCACTTGCGTTTCAAGGTCGTGTACGCGGTCGGAAAGAGCGCGTTTTTGACGGTCGGCACTAAGCTGTTTTTGCTTAATCTCGTCGGATTTATGCTCGATGTCGTCGGCTTTGGCTTTAAGGCCTTCAATTTCAGATGTCATCGAAGCATTAATCTGAGCCCAACGCTGTTCGCAATATTTCTCGGCCTCGGCCACCAGCCCATCAATATAGGCTTTTGAATCAGCGTCGAGACTGTCCATAAGGTATTTGCGTTGAGCTTCTTTATCAACGCTTTTAGCCATAAAATCGGGCAAAGAAGCATTGAAAATTTCAACCACCTTGTTGAAAATCGCGGTTTTTACATTAGCGTCAAACTTTGGTGGAACTATTTGCGAGACAGGTATATTGTTTTTTAAGCCAATGGCATTTTCTGAAATCACATTGTCTTTGGCCGTGTCGGCGTATAGCGGATCTTCATCAATGTCTGAGTCGCTAAAACCCAAACTACGTTTTAGAGTGCTAAAAAAATTCATGGTACTTGTTTTATTTGATAATTGTCAGAAATGGCTACCAAACCCTCGCCTTTTCGGCCATTGATTGCAATGGTCAACGGCTGCTGAAATCTTACCACACGGATGTATCCGTCGTCGTATTCAGCATCCATTGAATCTAAAAGCGAGTGGTTATAAACAGAATTGGGAGAGGATTTATCAACCGTGAAATAGCCAACGCCAAACGACGTCAAATTATGGAAGAAATGCGTGCCCTGGCTCGGCTCAATGCGATAGTTGGACAACGAGGCTTCGGCGATAAGACGGGCAGCCGAAATATCGCTCCATTTAACGGGGATGCCCAGAGAATGGTCGCTGGAGCCCCAACGCCCGGGACCGATTAAAATATAATTTTCGCCTCGAGCAGCAAAGTCGCGGTTGATTTTACTTATCGATTCGACTAATGATAGGTTATTAGTAGAGTCGAAGGTGTCGGGACGGACGTACACTACGGCATGCACGCCCTCAATATTGCCATGTCCGATGGCTGTAGTGGAGCGAAGTAGTATTCGCTCGGGATTTACATCAAAAATATTGTCGGCCACAAGTTCTTTTCGGTCGATAATCGGTCGAATCTGCAACCAATAAATGTGGCCCTTATTATCCGAGCTCATGGCATCGGGATTAATAGTACCGGCAAATTCAATTTCGACCGGACGCTGCATCGCCGACTGACCTTGCTTCAGCATGAAATCAATCGCTTCGGCAAGTGGATACACCTTGTCTCGCAACACATTATTAAATGTTATTACGCGCCTTGCGCGGCCTTCTTCATAATCTCGCAGGACGCGGTCTTGCGGGTCGAAAGTAGAGGCGATGAACTTAAGGGCTCCGGTGTTTGCAAAATCCTGAACCGGACGGCTCACGATATTAAAAGAATCGTCGGTGGTAATCGGTTTTAAATCTATATCGTCATTTGGCAGTGCACACAGCGTGGTTTGCGTCTGCTTTAATGCCAAATCAAGTGTAGAAGTCTGCAACACATGCTCGGGATGCAGCGGACTGAATCGCAGCCCCACTCCACCATCAACAATGTATTTACCAAGACCGGCCGCAACCTCGGCGACACCATCCTCGGGAGCTTCATCACCTATCGGATAATAATTCAACGATCGCCCTACCCCTGAGAAGTTGGGGAAATAATAGCCGTCGTAGTCCTTACCAATCACTTCCTGAATTATCACGGCCATTTTTTCTTGGTCGATTACATTGGAAGTAGCCGTCATATAGGCCTTGCTTGCGCGATAGAACACAGAGGCATACACGCCCTTGATGGCCTCGCTCAACAAACGCAGACGCTCGTAACGATCGGCAACGCGCGGCACCATATATGTGGAATAAATACCGGCAAATGGCTGATAGTGTGAATCCTCCAACAGACTTGAAGATCTCACGGCTAAGGGACGGTCAACCACCTCGAATAATGCAAAGAAATCCTCGACAAGACGCTCCGGCAGACGAGCCGCCAAGAAGTGCGATAGGATTTCGCTATCCGGTGCATCACTTAGCGCAATTGGGTAGAGCCTGTTCGACGCCATAAATTCGTCGAAAATATCTGTGCAAAGCACCACGCTGCGCGGTATAGCGATTGACACGCCATAAAAGCTGTCGCAAATAGGATTTTTCTTGATGATAGAATCGACAAACGCCAAGCCGCGGCCTTTTCCGCCAAGACTACCCTGGCCAATGCGAGCGAAATTGCTATAGTGGTCAAAGCGGTCTTTTCTAAACACAGCCACCACGCCACGATTCTTCATCTTGCGATATTTCACAATTAGTTCAAAGAATAGCTGACGCGCGGCCGGAGAATCTGCAATAGATTCAAACCTATGACGCTTAATAATATCAGCAATAGGGAATAGAGCTCGGGAATAGAGCCATCGCGAAATATCGTTGTGCGAAGCATGTATAAATAATGCCTCGTCGGGAATATCAAAAATATGTTTTTGCAGGCCTTTAAGATTATGAATACGCATAATCTCGGCGCCTGTTGCAGGGTCTTTAATTATAAAGTCGCCAAAGCCAAAGTTCGACATAATCGCCTCGCCAAGGTCGACGGGTAATTTCTTTGAATTTTTGTCAAGAAATACGCCGTTGAATTCGGCAACATGCTGTGCATTTTCCACCTCACTCGACTCGATAATAATGGGCAAGTAGGGATCGCGCTCGCGCATATACTTAGCCAACTTCAGTCCGGCCTTGGGGTCTTTACTGCCATCGCGCTTGAATGACACATCGCTGATCACGCCGAGCAGGTTGTCGCCATATTTCTCGTAGAGCGACACGGCCTCTTCGTAATCGCGCGCCAGCATCACCTTTGGACGGCCGCGCATTCGCAGCATTTGCTCGTGCTCGTTAAGCGCCTCGGTGGAGAACTCGCGGGACTGCTTCAACAAAAATTTATAGATGTGTGGCAACACAGAAGAATAAAATCTCACGGAATCTTCCACCACCATAATCATTTGAACGCCTACATTTGTGATGTCGTCGGCGTTGAGCTTGTCCTCGAGCAGCTTGATAATAGCGAGCAATAAGTCCATATTACCCAGCCAGCTGAATACATAGTCAATACAGCTGAGATCCTCATTAGCCAGACGACGCGACACCTCTTTAGAGAATGGCGTCAACACCACTAACGGAATTCCGGGAAATTCGCTCTTTATAGCACGGCAACCCTCAAAACATTCGCTAATATCCACGCCCGGCATTACAATTATCAAATCATAAAGCGAGCTGCGCATAGCATCCATTGCGTCGTCCATGCGCGATATACGTGTAACTCGTGGAGGCGAACTCAAATTGAGCGAGACATACTCCATATAAAGTTGCTCCTCGACGCGCCCGTCTTCCTCCATCGCAAAGGCATCGTAGCGCGATGCTATAAGCAACACGTTGAAAATACGCCGTTGCATCAAATTATGAAACGCCGTATCTTTAAGGTATAAACGACTGAGGGCCTGTTCGTTCATTCGCTGATTAGGATATATAGCCTTTTTATTATAGCAAAGTTAACATATTTGCCATAAATTATCAACGTATTCCTTAAAAATTTTCGCCCGATATGCGGATAAAGTTTTTGAAGCAAGATATGTGTTGCAAAACACAGGAAATATAGCGTTGATATACAGCGTATTCGATTTAGGAGTGCGTTCTGTTTATCCAAAATGTCAATGTGCGATTGCTACCGGTTGGATTCTCCGCGGTGGCCGCTGC